>DATGNS010000160.1:0-20096 GCA_035306625.1 Pseudomonas sp.
CTCTCCCCTCCGTATTCGCTTGACCGCGCGCTAACCCTCGCCTAAACCACTGTATAAAAAAACAGCCTACGGAGCCGCCATGGACAGCCCAGCCCCGCAACCGCGCCTTCGCGAGCAGTTTCAGGGAGTGATGCGCCTGCACCACTACAGCATTCGCACGGAGCGCACCTACTGGTACTGGATTCGCTATTTCATTCGCTTTCACCGCATGCGCCATCCTCGCGAAATGGGTGTGGTGGAGGTGAACGCCTTCCTCAATTGGCTCGCCACGGATCGCCACGTCGCCGCCGCGACCCAGAACCTGGCGTTGAACGCGCTGGTGTTCCTGTATGCGAAGGTCCTTCTACAACCTCTTGGCGAGCTCGGCGAGGTCGTGCGGGTCAAGCGGCCCGCGCGACTTCCCCCTGTGCTGACTCACGCCGAGGCCGTGGAGATCATCGGGCTGCTGGATCAACCGCATCAGCTCGTTGCGTCGCTCATGTACGGTGCCGGCCTCCGGGTGGTGGAGGCCACGCGCCTGCGAGTGAAGGATGTGGACTTTGACCGCCAGGTCATCACCGTACGCGACGGCAAGGGTGCCAAGGACCGCACCACCCTGCTGCCCACTTCGCTGATCGAGCCGCTCCGTGAGCGCCGGCAGCGCATGCTCGACGCCTGGCAGCGTGGCGACGTCTTTTTCCAGACCGGGGTCAGCCTGCCCTTCGCGCTGGCGCGCAAGTATCCCGGCGCACCGCATGCCTTCGAGTGGCAATGGTGGTTTCCGTCCGCCACCTTATGCCGGGACGCAACGGGCGCCTTCGTACGCCACCATCTCCATGCGTCCTCGGTGCAGAAGGCCGTGAGGCGGGCGGTGCGCCGTTCCTCGGTACGCAAGCCGGCCAGTTGTCATACGTTTCGCCATACCTTCGCCACGGAGCTGCTGCGGCGGGGTAGCGATATCCGCACGGTTCAGACCCTGCTGGGCCACGCCGATGTGCGCACCACGCAGATCTATACGCATGTGCTGGGACAGGGTTTCGCCGGGGTGCAGAGTCCCCTTGGCTGAAAGGCCGGCACGCTACCGCCCTCCCCTGACGCTGCGGAGATTCCATTCCCTTGGCGGACGCGGGCGCGCCGGCTCATTGGCGAGCAGGATAAGGGCGTTATGCCATCAGTGCCAGCTTCGGCGCGGCTTGAGGGGCGTGGGTGGAGAAAGGCGAGGCAGGCGACACACTCTGTCGCTGCCCGTTACCAGCCGAGCGTTTCCTTGAGAAACGGGATGGTCAGCTTGCGCTGGGCCTGCAGGGAGGCCTGGTCAAGCTGTTCGAGCAGCTCGAACAGGGCGCTCATGCTGCGGGCGCCGCGGGTGAGGATGAAGCGGCCGACTTCGTCGGTAAGGTGCAGACCGCGGCGCGAGGCGCGCAGTTGCAGAGCGCGGAGCTTGTCCTCGTCGGAGAGTTCCTGCAGCTGGAACACCAGCGACAGGGACAGGCGCGACTGCAGGTCGGGGAGCTGGATGCCCAGCTCGCGCGGGGAGGCGCTGGCGGCGAGCAGCAGGCGGCGACCGGCGTCGCGCAGGCGGTTGAACAGGTGAAACAGGGCTTCTTCCCAGTCGGCCTTGCCGGCGATGGCGTCCAGGTCGTCCAGGCAGACCAGCTCGTACTGTTCGAGGTTGTCCAGCAGTTCCGGCCCCAGCATCGCCACTTCATCGAGGGGCAGGTAGAGGGCCGGCTCGCCCAGTTGCTCGAAGCGCAGGCAGGCAGCCTGCAGCAGATGACTGCGGCCGACGCCGGTGTTGCCCCAGAGATAGATGAGGTTTTCGGTCCAGCCGGCGTCGGCGTCGCACAGGCGCTCCACGTAGCCGAGGGCCGCCGCGTTCGCGCCGGGATAGTAGTTGGCGAAAGTGGCGTCGTCGCGCAGACGTACACCCAGGGGAAGCTGGACTGGTTTCATGCGGGCCGCCGCAGCGAGACGCTCATGGAAAAAACGCGGCCAGTGTATCGCTGTGGCGGCGACCCACACAATGCGTGGGCCGCTCAAAGAAAATCAAAGACTTATCAACGCGACCTACTGGAAATAGAGCGCATTGTCGGCATGCGCCTGGGCCAGGGCGCCCGGCTCGCTCGCGCCGTTGGGGGTCAGGCGCACCGGCGGCGGCACCTCGCGCAGGCGCAGCAGGGCCAGCTGCGAGCGCAGCTGGTCGGGGCCGGCCTGCAGGCGGTAGGTCAGGCGCGAGCCTTCCACCTTGCGCAGACGTGGCTGGAAGGGCTCCAGCAGGCGCTCCAGTTCGGCGTAGCGGATCAGATCGGAATGGTCGACCACCAGGGTCAGGGTGATACCGGTCTCGGGGCGCACCACGAAACGCGGGGCGAGGCGCTGATGCACGTCCCGCAGTACGGCGTCGCTCAGGCCAGGCAGGCTGTCGGCATTCGCCTCGCCCTGCAGCATGTCCTTGCCGATCCATACCTGCCAGCGCGCCTTCCAGCCCCCCGCGGTCTGCCTGGCCTGCACACCCAGCAGAGCGTCCACGCCATAGCGGACCGAAACCTTGCGCAGTTCCTGGGCATCGGGTGCGGTGAGCACTGCGGGGGTGACCAGCATCTGCTCGGTGAGGTCCGCCAGGGGCAGGCGCACCGGCAGGCCACGGCGCTGGGCCGCCGCCTGCAGCCAGGTGGCGCTTTCCTGGGCGTCACCGACCAGCTGCGGGCCGTCCGGCGTGTGGGTCATCCACCAGGCCAGCAGCTCGGGACGATCACTGCCCCACAGGGACAGCCCGGCGGCACGCAGCGCGGTCGTGACAGTGGTTGCGTCGAAATCCACCACCAGGGTGTTGCCCTCGTAGACGTAGCGGCTGACCAGTTGCTGGGGCTCGGCGCGCAGGGCCTCGAGCTCGGGGCGCTGGGACGCCTGCGGGTCGCCGGTCAGGCGCAGTACCAGGGTGTCCAGCGCCTCCGTCAGGGCGCGCTGGCGCTCGGTCGCCTGCTGGCTGGCCACGCTTTCACGGACCTGGTAGAGATCGGCAACCGGCGCGGCGAGGGCATTGGAGGTAAGAAGGGGGAGACTGCACAGGGCAAGCAGGCGGGCAAGCAGACGCATGAGGGGATCCCGAAAAGGCAAAGAGCCATGTCCTTGAAAGTTCCATACCTTAAACAGCCGCACGACCAGCGGCAACCGCGACGGCACAGGATAGTCGCTGCCCCGCAAGCCTGCTAAAATCGCGCGCCTTCCCGGACCGCCCTCGATGGCCGGTCGCCTCCCCCGCACTCTCCCCCAGAAGGCCCGGATTTATGAGCAAGCAACCTTCCATTAGCTACAAGGACGCCGGTGTCGACATCGACGCAGGCGAAGCGCTGGTCGAACGCATCAAGGGCGTGGCCAAACGCACCGCTCGTCCGGAGGTCATGGGCGGTCTGGGCGGCTTCGGCGCCCTGTGCGAAATCCCCGCCGGCTACAAGCAGCCGGTACTGGTGTCGGGCACCGACGGCGTGGGCACCAAGCTGCGCCTGGCCCTGAACCTGAACCGGCATGACAGCATCGGACAGGACCTGGTCGCCATGTGCGTGAACGACCTGGTGGTGTGCGGCGCCGAGCCGCTGTTCTTCCTCGACTACTACGCCACCGGCAAGCTGAACGTGGACGTGGCCGCCACCGTGGTGACCGGCATCGGCGCCGGCTGCGAGCTGGCCGGCTGCTCCCTGGTGGGCGGCGAGACCGCCGAAATGCCCGGCATGTACGAGGGCGAGGACTACGACCTGGCCGGCTTCTGCGTCGGCGTGGTGGAGAAGGCCGAGATCATCGATGGCTCGAAGGTGCAGGCCGGCGACGCGCTGATCGCCCTGCCCTCCTCCGGCCCGCACTCCAACGGCTATTCGCTGATCCGCAAGATCATCGAGGTGGCCGGCGCCGACATCGAGCAGGCCCAGCTCGACGGCAAGCCCCTGGCCGACCTGCTGATGGCGCCGACCCGCATCTACGTGAAGCCGCTGCTCAAGCTGATCAAGGACACCGGCGCGGTGAAGGCCATGGCCCACATCACCGGCGGCGGCCTGCTGGAGAACATCCCGCGCGTGCTGCCGGAAGGCACCCAGGCGGTCATCGACGTGGCCAGCTGGACCCGTCCGGCGGTGTTCGACTGGCTGCAGCAGCACGGCAACGTGGACGAGGTGGAAATGCACCGCGTGCTGAACTGCGGCGTGGGCATGGTGATCTGCGTGGCCCAGGATCAGGTGGAGGCCGCGCTGGCCAACCTGCGGGCCAGCGGCGAGCAACCCTTCGTCATCGGTCGCATCGACAGCGCCGCCGCCGGCGCCGAGCGCGTGGTCCTGAACAACCTGAAGCAGCACTGATGAGCAATCCCTGCAATGTCGTGGTGCTGATCTCCGGCAGCGGCAGCAACCTGCAGGCGCTCATCGACAGCCTGGCCGCCGGGGATGTCCCGGCGCGCATCGTCGCGGTGATCTCCAACCGCGCCGATGCCTACGGGCTGGTGCGCGCCGCCAATGCCGGCATCCCCACCCGGGTGCTGGACCACAAGGCGTTCGCCAGTCGCGAGGCCTTCGATGCGGCCCTGCAGGAGGCCATCGACGCCTACCAGCCGGACCTGGTGGTGCTGGCCGGCTTCATGCGCATCCTCACCCCCGGCTTCGTGCGCCACTACCATGGCCGCATGTTCAACATCCACCCCTCGCTGCTGCCCAGGTACAAGGGGCTGGACACCCACCGGCGCGTGCTGGAGGCGGGCGACGCCGAGCACGGCTGCAGCGTGCACTTCGTCACCGAGGAACTCGACGGCGGCGCGCTGGTCGTACAAGCCTCCACTCCGGTGCATCCCGACGACACGCCCGAAAGCCTGGCCTTGCGCGTCCACGGGCTCGAGCACCAGATTTATCCACTGGCTGTGCGCTGGTTCGCGGAAGGCCGTTTGCGCCTTGCGGGCGAAGGGGCAATGCTGGACGGCGAGTCGTTGTCACCGACCGGCAGGCTGATCCGCTCCTAGGGGTGACGGCCGCTCACCACCGGCCGTTCCTGGGAGATCCTGATGCTACGCCTTCTGCTGCTGATCGCCGCGTTGTCCGGATTGCCGGCGTACGCCTACCAGCTGCTGCCCTTCACCGCCAGCTACACCGCCGATTTCCGCAACGCGCCCTTTACCGGCACCGCCGAACGCAGCCTGGCGCCCCTGCGCAACGGCGGCTGGGAGCTGCGCTTCGAGGCGGCCATGCTGCTGGCCCGGTTATCCGAACGCAGCCGCTTCCGGGAGGATGCGGGCGCCCTGGTGCCCCTGAGCTACCACTATTCCCGCAACGGCCTGGGCAGCAGCCGGCTGGTCGAGCAGGACTTCGACTGGAGCACCCGGCAGATCCTCGGCACGCGCAAGGGCAAGGCCTATCGCGTGCCCCTGCACCGCGGTCTGCTGGACCGCTCCACCTACCAGCTGGCGCTGCAGCAGGACGTGGCGCGCGGCAAGACCGCCATGAGCTATCAGGTGCTGGACGAGACCGAGGTGGAAACCTACGACTTCCGCGTGCTCGGCGAGGAGAACGTGCGCACCCGCGCCGGGCTGATCCGCGCCGTGAAGGTCGAACGGGTGCGCGACCCGGGCCAGAGCCGCCGACAGACGATCCTCTGGTTCGCGCCGGAATGGAACTACCTGCTGGTGCGCCTGCACCAGCGCGAGCAGGACGGCAAGGAATACCAGATCATGCTCAAGGGCGGCGAGGTGAATGGCGAGCCCGTCAAGGGCCGCTGAAAGGCAGGCGGGGCGCAAGGCCCCGCCGGGGGAGATCAGATCAGCGCCAGGCCGCGCGCCAGATCCTTCTTGATGTCTTCGATGTCTTCCAGGCCCACCGACACGCGAATCAGGCTGTCGCTGATGCCGGCGCTGGCCCGCGCCTCGGCGCTCAGGCGCCCGTGGGAGGTGCTGGCCGGATGGGCGATGGTGGTCTTGGTGTCGCCCAGGTTGGTGGTAATGGAGATCATGCGGGTCGCATCGATCACCTGCCAGGCGCTTTCCTTGCCGCCGCGCACCTCGAAGCTGACCACCGCGCCGAAGCCGCTCTGCTGCCGCCTGGCCAGCTCATGCTGGGGATGGCTGGGCAGGCCGGCGTAGTACACGCGCGTCACCTGGGGCTGCTGTTCCAGCCACTCGGCGAGCGCCTGCGCACCGGCGCAGTGGGCCTGCATGCGCACGCGCAGGGTTTCCAGACCCTTGAGGAACAGCCAGGCGTTGAACGGGCTGAGGGTCGGGCCGGCGGTGCGCAGGAAGCCGACCACCTCCTGCATCAGCTTGGCGGAGCCGGCCACCACGCCGCCCAGGCAGCGACCCTGGCCGTCGATGAACTTGGTGGCCGAGTGCACCACGATGTCAGCGCCCAGCGCCAGCGGCTGCTGCAGCACCGGGGTGCAGAAGCAGTTGTCCACTGCCAGCAGCGCGCCCTGGGCGTGAGCCACCTCGGCCAGCGCGGCGATGTCCACCAGCTCGGCCAGCGGGTTGGAGGGCGATTCGACGATGAACAACCTGGTGTTGGGCTTGCAGGCCGCCTTCCAGGCGTCCAGGTCGGCCAGCGGCGGGTAGTCCACCTCGACGCCGAAGCGCTTGAAGTACTTGTCGAACAGACTGATGGTGGAGCCGAACACGCTGCGCGAGACCAGCACATGATCGCCGGCACTGCACAGGCTCATCACCATGGCCAGGATGGCGCCCATGCCGGACGCGGTGGCCACCGCCTGCTCGGCACCCTCCATGGCCGCGATGCGCTCCTCGAAGGCGCGCACCGTGGGGTTGGTGTAGCGGGAATAGACATTGCCCGGCTGCTCGCCGGCAAAGCGCGCGGCGGCGTCGGCCGCGCTGCGGAATACGTAGCTGGAAGACAGGAACAGCGCTTCGCTGTGCTCCCCTTCCGGCGTGCGGTGCTGGCCGGCACGCACCGCCAGGGTATCCAGGGCGGCCTCGCTCAGGTCGCTGTCGAGCCGGCCGGCATCCCATTCATTCGTCATTGCATTGCACCTTGGGTTGCGGCGCATTCGGCGCGACGGCTGCGCCGCCGCCCGGGTGCGTCGGATCAGTTGTTGAACAGGTCGATGATGGCGTTGACCTTGCTCTGGTTGCTCTTGGCGAGGTCGTTGCGCGCCTGGTCGATGCGCTGCAGATAGGCCTCGTCCACATCACCGGTGACGTACTTGCCGTCGAACACCGCGCAGTCGAACTCGGCGATCTTCACCTTGCCACCACCGACGGCCTCCTTGAGGTCGTCCAGGTCCTGGTAGACCAGCCAGTCGGCACCGATCAGCTCGGCCACCTCGTCCACGGTGCGGTTGTGGGCGATCAGCTCGTGGGCGCTGGGCATGTCGATACCATAGACGTTCGGGTAGCGCACTTCCGGGGCCGCCGAGCAGAAGTAGACCTTCCTGGCGCCGGCGTCGCGGGCCATCTGGATGATCTGCTTGCAGGTGGTGCCGCGCACGATGGAGTCATCCACCAGCATGACGTTCTTGCCGCGGAACTCCAGGTCGATGGCGTTGAGCTTCTGGCGCACCGACTTCTTGCGCGCCGCCTGGCCGGGCATGATGAAGGTGCGGCCGATGTAGCGGTTCTTGACGAAGCCCTCGCGGAACTTCACGCCCAGGTGGTTGGCCAGCTCCAGCGCCGAGGTGCGGCTGGTGTCCGGGATCGGGATGATCACGTCGATGTCGTGGTCGGGGCGCTCGCGGCGGATCTTCTCCGCCAGCTTCTCGCCCATGCGCATGCGTGCCTTGTATACCGACACGCCGTCCATGATGGAGTCGGAACGGGCCAGGTAGACATATTCGAAGATGCACGGCGAGAGGCGCGGATTCTGCGCGCACTGCCGGGTGTGCAACTGGCCGTCCTCGGTGATGTACACCGCCTCGCCCGGGGCCAGGTCGCGGATCAGCGAGAAGCCCAGCACATCCAGGGCCACGCTTTCCGAGGCGATCATGTATTCGACGCCGCCCTCGTCGGTGTGCCGCTGACCGAAGACGATGGGACGGATGCCGTTCGGGTCGCGGAAGCCCACCAGGCCGTAGCCGGTCACCATGGCCACCACCGCGTAGCCGCCGCGGCAGCGCTCATGCACGCGGGTGACGGCGGCGAAGATGTCTTCCTCGCTCGGGCGCAGCTTGCCGCGACGGGCCAGCTCGTGGGCGAACACGTTGAGCAGCACTTCCGAGTCGGAGTTGGTGTTCACGTGGCGCAGGTCCGAGGCGTAGATCTCCTGGGCCAGCTGTTCCACGTTGGTCAGGTTGCCGTTGTGGGCCAGGGTGATGCCGTAGGGCGAGTTGACGTAGAAGGGCTGCGCCTCCGCGGAGCTGGAGCTGCCGGCGGTCGGGTAGCGCACATGGCCGATGCCAATGTTGCCCACCAGCTCCTGCATGTGGCGCTGACGGAACACGTCGCGCACCAGGCCGTTTTCCTTGCGCATGTGCAGGTGACCGTTCTCGCAGGTCACGATGCCCGCCGCATCCTGGCCACGGTGCTGAAGCACGGTAAGCGCGTCATACAGCGCCTGATTGACGTTCGACTTGCCGACGATACCGACGATGCCACACATGTGACGCAACCTCATTCATGAATCATGGAGGGAACCCGAGTTCCCATTAGCTAGCGGCCTGCCGCGCCCAGCTTCTGCGCGGCGGCGGAACCTTCGATCATCCACTGACCGATGTTGTTGAGGATCAGGTTCTTGGACCAGTCCGCCACCATCAGGAAATGCGGCACCAGGGATGACTCCCGCCACCAGTTGTCATGCTGCACCGGCGCCAGGCTCAGCAGCCCGATCAGCACCACGACCAGCAGCGCGCCCCGGGCCACGCCGAACACCATGCCCAGCAGGCGGTCGAAGCCGGTCAGCCCGGTGGCGTCCACCAACTGGCCCAGCAGGAAGCTGACCAGGGCGCCCACCATCAGGGTGGCCACGAACAGGATGGCGCAGGCGGCAATGGTACGCGCCGAGGGTGTCTCGATGTATTCGACCAGATGCTCGGCCAGCGCCCCGCCGAACAACCAGGCCACGGCGCCGGCAATGATCCAGATGACCAGGGACAGGGCTTCCCTGACAAAGCCGCGTTTCAGGCTGATCAACCCGGAAATGAGGATGACGGCGAGGATTGCCCAATCGACCCAGGAGAACGACACGGTGAGGCAGGCCAGCAAGAAAAAGAGGCCGGCATTTTAACAGAGCGACGAGGTGCCGGTAACCCGTCGCCCGGGAAGAGTTAGCCCCGTTCGGGCTGGAATCTCACCACCTTGCCGTCCAGCTTGTGCTGGCGGTGCAGCTGGTCGCGCAGGCGCTTGGCCTCGGCGTTCTCGATGACCGGACCGACGAACACCCGGTTCCAGTTCTCGAAGGTGCGCACATAGGCGTTGTAGCCCTGGGCGCGCAGGGTCTTCTGCAGGCGCAGTGCGTTGTCGCGGTTGCTGAAGCTGGCCAGCTGGATGGTCCAGGTCACCGGCAGGTTGTTGGCATCCAGTCGGCTCTCGGTACGTGCGGGGGGTGTCGCGGGCTGGGCGCCGGGCGCCGGCGGCGTCACGCGACGCGGCGGCTGCTCGGTGGCGCCGGACTGCGGCAGGGGCAGCGAGGCGATGGGGGCGGCGGGCGCGCCGGGCACCGGCTCCTCGGGCAGCGGCTCGGGGACCGGTACCGGGGTGGTGCGGATGTCCGGCAGCGCCGGCATGGACGGCATGGGAGGCGCCTCGACCCGCACGTGACGCAGCTGATCCTCGCGGGTCAGCAGCATGGGCAGGAAGATCACCGCCAGCGCCACCAGCACCAGCGCGCCGATGACGCGTTGCTTGAGTCCCCTATCCAGCAGAGCCATTTCTTACTCCTTGCCGGGCCGCGGGCCGTCAGGCCTCACCGCCCGCCTGGCCGAGCCAGACAAGGGCATCGGCCACACAGTAGAAGGATCCGAACACCAGCACCTCGTCGCCCTCCCCGGCTCGGGCGCACTGGGCTTCCAGCGCGGCAGCGATGGACGGGAACTCCCCGACCGTTATGCCCCGCTGGCGCAGCGCGGCGCCCAGTGCCTGCGCGCTGCGCGAGCGAGCGGTGGGCAGGTCGGCAACGGCCCAGTCATCCACCCTGTCGAGCAGCGGGGTCAGCACGCCATCGAGGTCCTTGTCGGCCAGCAGGCCGAACACCGCCAGGCGGCGTCCGCCCAGCGGCTCAAGCCGCTGGGCCAGGTACGCGGCGGCATGGGGATTATGGGCGACATCCAGCAGCAGCGAAACGTTGCGACCCCGGTAGCGCAGCGTGCGTCGCTCCAGACGGCCGGAGACCCGCGCGGCGGCCAGCGTCCGGACAATGACATCCGGCTGCCAGGGCTGTCCCAGCAGCGCATAGGCCTGCAGGGCCAGCGCGGCGTTGGGCATCGGCAGGGTCAGTAACGGCAGGTCGCGCAGCTCCAGCGGCTCGCCTCGGGCGTCACGGCCGCGCCAGTGCCAGCGGTCGCCCTCGATGTCCAGGTCGAAGTCGCGGCCACGCTGCAGGAAGGGCGCACCCAGCGCCACGGCCTGCTCTTCCAGCACGGCGGGCGGTTGCGGGTCGCCGCACAGGGCGGGCCGGCCGGCGCGGAAGATGCCGGCCTTCTCGATGGCCACGGATTCGCGGCTGTCGCCCAGCCAGTCGGCATGATCCACGGCGATGCTGGTCACCAGCGCCAGGTCGGCGTCGACCAGATTGACGGCGTCCAGGCGTCCACCCAGGCCCACTTCCAGCACGGCGAAATCCAGGGCGGCCCGCTCGAACAGCCAGAAGGCCGCGAGGGTGCCCATTTCGAAATAGGTCAGGGAGATCTCGCCGCGGGCCTGTTCGACCGCCGCGAAGGCTTCGCACAGCTGCGCATCGCTGGCCTCCTGGCCGTCGATGCGCACCCGTTCGTTGTAACGCAGCAGGTGGGGCGAGCTGTAGACGCCCACGCGATGCCCCTGGGCCTGCAGCAGCCCGGCCAGCAGCGCGCAGGTGGAGCCCTTGCCATTGGTGCCGGTGACGGTGATCACCCGCGCGGCGGGCCGCCCGAGGCCGAGGCGCCGGGCCACCTCGCCGGCGCGCTCCAGTCCCATGTCGATGGCAGTGGGGTGCAGCTGTTCGAGGTAGCTCAGCCAGTCGGCAAGGGTCTTCATGCGTAGCGAGGCACTTCCACCGGGGTCGGCTGGTGGGTGAACTGGGCCAGCAGGCGAGCCAGGCGCGAACGCAGCTCATGGCGCGGGATGATCAGGTCGATGGCGCCGTGGGACAGCAGGAACTCGGCGCGCTGGAAGCCTTCGGGCAGCTTCTCGCGCACGGTCTGCTCGATCACGCGGGGACCGGCGAAGCCGATCAGGGCGCGCGGCTCGCTGACGATCACGTCGCCCAGGGTGGCCAGACTGGCCGAGACGCCGCCGTACACCGGGTCGGTCAGCACGGAGATGAACGGCACGCCCGCCTCGCGCAGACGCGCCAGGGCGGCCGAGGTCTTGGCCATCTGCATCAGGGAGATCAGGGCTTCCTGCATGCGCGCGCCGCCGGAGGCGGAGAAGCACACGAAGGGGATGCGCTGTTCCAGGGCCACATTGGCGGCACGCACGAAACGCTCGCCGACCACCGCGCCCATGGAGCCGCCCATGAAGGAGAATTCGAACGCCGCCGCCACGATGGGCATGCCCTGCAGCTGGCCGCGCATGGCCACCAGGGCGTCCTTCTCGCCGGTATCGCGCTGGGCGGCGCTGAGGCGATCCTTGTACTTCTTGCTGTCGCGGAACTTCAGGCGGTCCACCGGCTCCAGGTCGACACCCAGCTCCTCACGCCCTTCCGGATCCAGGAACATGTCCAGACGGGTACGGGCGCTGATGCGCATGTGGTGGTCGCACTTGGGGCAGACTTCCAGGTTCTTTTCCAGTTCGGGCTTGTACAGCACCGCGTCGCAGGAGGGACACTTGTGCCACAGACCTTCAGGTACGGAACTCTTGGTAACCTCGGAACGCATGATCGAGGGGATCAGCTTGTCTACCAGCCAGTTGCTCATATTGTTCTCCGCAGCTTCGATACCCGCGCGGCGCCGTGCGCCCGGGGTGAATTCCAATAAGGTGCCGGCACCTGGTGCCTGACGACTGGAGCTAATGACGGCCGCGCCGCCACGCTCGTCACATGCGGTCGGCAGCCCCACGTACCCGCCGGACGAACTCCGCCACCTTCGCGGCATCCTTGATGCCCTTCGCGGCCTCCACGCCACCGCTCACGTCCACCCCGTAGGGACGTACCCTCTCGATGGCCTCCGCCACGTTGCCGGGTGTCAGGCCGCCGGCCAGAATCACCGGACGGGACAGGTCGGCGGGAATCAGGCTCCAGTCGAAGCGCTCGCCGGTGCCGCCCGGCACGCCGGGCACGTAGGCGTCCAGCAAGAGGGCCCGGGCCGCCGCAAAGCGCCGGGCTTCGGCGTGCAGATCCAGGCCCGGCCGCACCCGCAGCGCCTTGAGCCAGGGCCGACCGTGGCCCTCGCACTGTTCCGGCGTCTCGTCGCCGTGGAACTGCAGCAGATCCAGCGGCACGGCATCCAGCACCTCGCCGATGAAGCAGCGGCTGGCATCGACGAACAGACCGACCGCGGTGACGAAAGGCGGCAGCGCCGCCAGTATGGCGCGCGCCTGGCGCACGTCCACCGCCCGGGGACTCTTTTCGTAGAACACCAGGCCGATGGCATCGGCGCCGGCTTCGGCGGCCACCAGCGCGTCCTCGACGCGGGTAATGCCACAGATCTTGCTGCGAACGACCACGATGGGCTCCTCTGAAACAAGGGGCCGATGGTAGCAGCGCCGACCGCCCCTGTCAGTCGGACAGCGCGGAAAGGAAATGCGGTCCCAGGTAGCGCTGGGGCAGCTCGTACTGCTCCGGATACTCGACGCGCACCAGGTACAGACCATAGGGATGCGCGGTCACTCCGCCGGCGCGCCGATCGCGGGCGGCGAGGATCTCGCTGACCCACTCCACCGGCCGCTCGCCGGCGCCGATGGTCATCAGCACCCCGGCGAAGTTGCGCACCATGTGATGCAGGAAGGCGTTGGCCCGCACGTCCAGCACGATGAAGCGCCCATGCTCGATCACCCGCAGGTGGTGCACCGTCTTGATCGGCGACTTCGCCTGGCACTGCACGGCGCGGAACGAGGTGAAGTCGTGGGTGCCGACCAGCAGCCGCGCCGCCTCGCGCATGCGCTCCACATCCAGCGGACGGTGGTTCCAGGTCACCTCCTCGGCCATGTGGGCGGGACGTACCGGGTCGTTGTAGATCACGTAGCGGTAGCGTCGCGCGCAGGCCTTGAAGCGGGCATGGAAGTCCGCCGGCATGACCTTCGCCCAGCAGACGCTGATGTCGCCGGGCAGGTTGGCGTTGGTGCCCATCACCCAGGCCTGCAGCGGCCGCTCCACCGGCGTGTCGAAATGCACCACCTGGCCGCTGGCGTGCACGGCGGCGTCCGTGCGCCCGGCGCACTGCACGCTGACCGGCTGGGCCGCCACCCTGCTCAGCGCCTTCTCCAGCGCCGCCTGCACCGAGGGGATACCCTCCCCCTGGCGCTGCCAGCCGCGATAGCGCGAACCCTTGTACTCCACCCCGAGGGCGATCCTGTAAACGCCAGAGGCAGCCACTTCGGCTGCCTCTGGTTGGTACTGCTCGATCGTTTCAGTCATTCATCAGCTCAGGCGGGCCATCAGCTCCCGCGCTTCGTTCTTCTGGTTCTCGTCACCCTCGCCCAGCACCTCGTCGAGGATGTCGCGGGCGCCTTCGTTGTCGCCCATGTCGATGTAGGCGCGCGCCAGGTCGAGCTTGGTGGCGGTTTCGTTGGTGCCGGAGAGGAAGTCGAAGTCCTCGTCATCCTCCAGCGGACCCAGGTCGGTGATATCGAAGGGCGGCGGCTCGACGGCCGGCATTTCCAGCTCTTCGGTGATGTTGTCGAGCTGCGCGTTCACGCGCTCCAGCTCGGCCTCGAAATCATCCACCGCGGAGGGCTCGGGCTCGTCCTCGGAGAGCAGCTGCTCGGCCTCGGCCAGGGACAGGTCGAAATCCTCAGGCAGCGGTTCCAGGGCCGGCTCCTCGATCGGGGTCTCGATGGCGTCCAGGTCCAGCGCCGGCAGGTCGTCCTCGTTCTCGACCAGCTCCAGCTGATCGTCGGCCGACTCCAGCTCCTGGAACGGGTCGTCCTGCAGGGTGAATTCCGGCTCGGCCAGCAGTTCGGCGGGCGCCTCGACCGCCAGCGGCTCTGCCGCGGCCTCCGGTGCCTGCATCGGCAGGTCGCCGACCGTCGGTTCGGTGTCCAGCTGCAGGTCGAAGTCCAGGGAATCGAAATCCAGCGGCTTGTCGAAGTCCTGCTCCGCTGCGGCGGACGACGGCAGCGGCTCGTCGAAGCTAAGGTCAGTGAACCCGGACAGCGGCTCATCATCATCCTGGCCGTCGGCCAGCACCGCGGCGCCGGCGGTTGCGGCTGCGCCTGCCGCCAGCGCACTGGTGCTGACGGCAGGCGCCTGGGCGATGTCCGGATAGCGGGTCTTCAGCGCACGGATTTCCTCTTCGGCGCCGCCGATCTCGCGCAGCTCCGCCTCCTGCTGCTGGAAGCCGGCACGGTCGCCCTGCTCGGCGAACACTTCCATGAGCTTCAGGCGCAGGTCACGGCGCTCGGGGGTGTCGTCCAGGGCGTTGAGCAGCAGCTCGGCCGCCTGGTTGAAGCGGCCATAGGCGATGTAGATGTTGGCCTCGCCCAGCACGTCCATCTCGTCGTCGCCGGTCTTGCTGGCGCGGGTCACGTTGCCCAGGTCGTCGAAGCT
The DNA here is from genome assembly GCA_035306625.1 of Pseudomonas sp. Lineage (GTDB taxonomy): Bacteria > Pseudomonadota > Gammaproteobacteria > Pseudomonadales > Pseudomonadaceae > Serpens. Next base: position 14,790 of record DATGNS010000160.1, read on the forward strand.
GCTGCTGGGCAGCGCCAACTCTTCGCTGAAGGCCTGATCCTCGTCGGCGAGGCCGCCATGCAGCTCGGCCTCCTTCAGGGCATTGCGGCGCGACAGGGCCATCAGGGCCAGCAGCAGGGCCAGCAGGCTGCCGCCGCCGATGGCGCCGAGCAGCAGCGGATCGGCCAGCAGGCGGTCGATGTAGCCTTGCAGCCCGGAGCGTTCGGCCGGCTCTTCGGCCGCCGCGGCGGGCACGACGCTCGGAAGCACGTCAGCCGGCTCGGGAGCCGGCTGCGCCATGGGTGCCTCGGTGGCCTCAGGCATGGGTTCGAGTACTGCCTGCGGATGCGCCGCGTTGTCTTGCGCCTCATTTGGCTGGGCTTCATCTGGCGCGGCTTGCGGCGCGGCCTCGGGAGCGGGCGTCTGCGGCGCTTCGGCCGCGGCGGCCTGCTCTTCGGCCAGGCGTGCCTGCAGGCGCGCCAGCTGGTTGTCCTTCAGCTCGATGAGGCGCTGCAGCTTGTCCAGCTGGCTCTGCAGATCGCCCATGCGGCTTTCCAGTTCGGCACTGGCCCGGCGGGAGGTGTCCAGGTTCTCCTGGGCAACAGCCAGGCGATCGGCCAGGACGCTGGCATCGGTGCTGCCGCTGTCCTCCCCTTCCGCGACACGACCATCCGTGCCGGCCACCAGACGCAGGCTGTCGCCGATGTCCACCCGCTCGGGGGCTGCCCCGGCGGCCGTGCGGCGGGTGGCGTCCAGTTGGCGCTCACCGGCGGCGAGGGCGCGGGCCTGACGCCAGGCCTGCCAGGCGGCGTTCTGCTCCGCCACCCGGGCAATGGCCTCGGTGCGGGAACGGCTGGCGATCTGCTGTTCGTCGGGCAGGCGCAGCACCTGGCCGGCCTTGAGCAGGTTGATGTTGTCGTCGAGGAAGGCGCCGGGGTTCAGGTCCTGGATGGCCAGCATGGTCTGCTGGATGCTGGCGTTGCCCCGGCGATGGCGCATGGCGATTTCCCACAGGGTGTCGTGGGCGACCGTGCGGTATTGGGTCTGCTCCGCCGGCTGAGTGGCAGCGGCTGGGCGCACGCGAGGCGCACGCGGCGGCAGCGGCTCGCTGCGCGGCGGATAGAGCTGCGGCTGAGCCTGGGGTTGCGGCGGCACCTGCGCCTGGGGCTGGGCCTGCGGCTGCGGCGCCTGGGGTGCGGCCTGGGCCAGCTGAGGCGCAACGTCCGCTGTGAACTGCGGATTGTACAGCGGCGGGTCGAGCAGCACGGTGTATTCGCGCAGGGCGCGACCGCTCGGCCAGTACACTTCCACCAGGAAGTTCAGGTAGGGCTCGCGGACCGGCTTGCTGGAACTGATGCGGATGACGCTCTTGCCCTGGGCGTTGACCACCGGAGTGAAGCGCAGATCGTTGAGGAAGAACGGCCGGTCGACACCGGCACGCTGGAAGTCCTCCGCCGAGGCCAGGGAGGGCATGATCTCCCCCGCGCCCAGGCCGTTGATATCCAGCAGCTCGATTTCCGCAACCAGCGGCTGATTGAGGGCCGATTGCAGAGAGATCTCTCCCAGGCCCAACGCGTGCGCGACCCCGGTGGAAAGGGCCGATGCAGCGGTAATTGCCAGCACCAGTTTGCGAATCCGAGCCATATTGGTTTCCTTGTACTTTCCCTCGTGCGGCAACCGGAAGGCGCGCACGCCTCTACGCCTGAGCGAGGCCGGCTGCCTGTCTCGACCTCAGCGTCAAGTGGGTTCAGCCCTTGAAAATTTGGGTAAGTATCTTTGACGGGTCTGGTTTTATCAATAACTCCGCCTGGAACAAGCCCTTATTGCGGAGTCTTTCAAGAGCCCGCCGGACGCGCCGCACAATTTCAGGCAGATGCCGGTGCCAGAAAGCAGAACGCCACGGACCGGCCGTGGCGTTCGGGCAAGCGCGCCGTCGATCAGCGCTCCAGCAGGATGCGCAGGGTGCGGCGCAGCGGCTCGGCCGCCCCCCACAGCAGCTGGTCGCCCACCGTGAAGGCGCCCAGGTACTGGGAGCCCATGTTGAGCTTGCGCAGACGACCGACCGGCACGTTCAGGGTACCGGTGACCGCGGTCGGGCTCAGCTCGCGCATGGAGACCTCGCGCTGGTTGGGCACCAGCTTGACCCAGGGGTTGTGCTGGCTGATCAGCCCTTCGATGTCGGACAGCGGCACGTCCTTGTTGAGCTTGATGGTCAGCGCCTGGCTGTGGCAGCGCATGGCGCCGACGCGCACGCACAGGCCGTCCACCGGGATGGGGTTCTTGTTGCGACCGAGGATCTTGTTGGTCTCGGCCTGGCCCTTCCACTCCTCGCGGCTCTGCCCGTTGGGCAGCTCCTTGTCGATCCAGGGGATCAGGCTGCCGGCCAGCGGCACGCCGAAGTGATCCACCGGGAAGGCGTCGCTGCGCATAGCCTCGGCCACCTTGCGGTCGATGTCCAGGATGGCGCTGGCCGGGTCGGCCAGGTCGTCGGCCACCGCGCCGTGGATGGCGCCCATCTGGCGGATCAGTTCGCGCATGTTCTGCGCGCCGGCGCCGGAGGCGGCCTGATAGGTCATGGCGCTCATCCACTCCACCAGCCCGGCCTCGTACAGGCCGCCCAGCGCCATCAGCATCAGGCTGACGGTGCAGTTGCCGCCGACGAAGTTCTTGATGCCGGCGTCCAGCTGCTGGTCGATGACCCGGCGGTTGACCGGATCCAGCACGATGACCGCGTCATCGGCCATGCGCAGGGTGGAGGCGGCGTCGATCCAGTAGCCCTGCCAGCCGGCCTCACGCAGCTTGGGATAGACCTCGCTGGTGTAGTCGCCGCCCTGGCAGGTGATGATCATGTCCAGGGTCTTCAGTTCTTCGAGGCTGTAGGCATCCTTCAGCGGAGCGGTGTCCTTGCCGATCTCCGGCCCCTGGCCGCCGACGTTGGACGTTGTGAAGAACACGGGCTCGATCAGGTCGAAGTCCCGCTCTTCACGCATGCGCTGCATGAGCACGGAACCCACCATGCCCCGCCAGCCGATCAGACCTACTCGTTTCATCTTTGCAACTACACCCTCGAAAAAGGTAAGTGGGCCGCCGCCCCGAGGACGGCAGGCCGGAGAGATTACAGGTTCCGCAGCGCCGCGACTACTGCGTCGCCCATTTCACGGGTGCCTACCTTGCGGCAGCCTTCGGACCAGATGTCGCCGGTGCGCAGGCCCTGGTCGAGCACCAGGCTGACAGCCTGCTCGATGGCATCGGCGGCGGCCACCTGACCAAAGGTGTAGCGCAGCATCATGGACACCGAGAGGATGGTGGCCAGCGGGTTGGCGATGCCCTGGCCGGCGATGTCCGGCGCGGAGCCGTGGCAGGGCTCGTACATGCCCTTGTTGTTGGCATCCAGGGAGGCGGACGGCAGCATGCCGATGGAACCGGTGAGCATGGAGGCCTCGTCGGACAGGATATCGCCGAACATGTTGTCGGTGACGATCACGTCGAACTGCTTGGGCGCGCGGACCAGCTGCATGGCGGCGTTGTCCACGTACATGTGGGACAGCTCCACCTCCGGGTAGTCCTTGGCCACTTCTTCCACCACGGCGCGCCACAGCTGGCTGGAGGCCAGCACGTTGGCCTTGTCCACCGAGCAGAGCTTCTTGTTGCGCACCATGGCCATGTCGAAGCCGACCTTGGCGATGCGGCGAATCTCGCTTTCGCTGTACGGCAGGGTGTCATAGGCCATGCGCTCGCCGTTCTCGAGTACCCTGGTCTCGCGCGGCTGGCCGAAGTAGATGCCGCCGGTCAGCTCGCGCACGATCAGGATGTCCAGGCCGGCGACCACCTCGGGCTTGAGGGTCGAGGCAGCAGCCAGCTGCGGATACAGCAGGGCCGGACGCAGGTTGCCGAACAGGCCCAGCTGCGAACGGATCTTCAGCAGGCCGCGCTCGGGACGGATGGCCGGGTCGATCGTGTCCCACTTCGGGCCGCCCACGGCGCCGAGCAGGATGGCATCGGACTGGCGAGCGCGTTCCAGGGTCTCGTCGGCCAACGGCACGCCGTACTTGTCGATGGCAGCGCCGCCCAGCTCGTCATGGCTCAGCTCGATATCCAGGCCGTACTTCTCGTCGGCCGCCTGCAGCACCTTGACCGCCTCGGTCATGATCTCCGGACCGATGCCGTCACCGGGCAGAACCAGAATCTTCTTGGACATGTTTGTTCCTTCGCAAAAGAGGTTGATGGCGCACGGGCGGAGAGAGCCCCGCCCGTGCCGCGAATCACTGGATGGCGCCGAACAGCCAGGGCTGGCTGGCACGATGACGGGCCTCGAAGGCCTTGATGGCGTCCGCGTCCTGCAGCGTCAGGCCGATGTCGTCCAGGCCGTTGAGCAGGCAGTGCTTGCGGAAGGCATCCACCTCGAAGCGGTACTGCACGCCGTCCGGACGGGTCACGGTCTGCGCCTCGAGGTCGATGGTCAGCTGATAGCCCTCGTTGGCCTCGGTCTGCTCGAACAGGGCGTCGACTTCTTCTTCCTTCAGCACGATCGGCAGCAGGCCGTTCTTGAAGCTGTTGTTGTAGAAGATGTCGGCGAAGCTCGGCGCGATGATGGTGCGGAAGCCGTACTCGTCCAGCGCCCAGGGGGCGTGCTCGCGGGACGAACCGCAGCCGAAGTTCTCGCGGGCCAGCAGCACGCTGGCACCCTGGTAGCGCGGGAAGTTCAGCACGAAGTCCGGGTTGATCGGGCGGGTGCTGCAGTCCTGACCGGGCTGGCCCACGTCCAGGTAGCGCCACTCGTCGAACAGGTTGGGACCGAAGCCGGTGCGCTTGATCGACTTGAGAAACTGCTTGGGAATGATCTGGTCGGTGTCGACATTGGCACGGTCCAGCGGGCAGACCAGGCCGGTGTGTTGGGTAAAGGCTTTCATGTCTCGTGTCCTCAGGCCTGGAGCAGTTCGCGTACATCGATGAAGTGACCGGCCACCGCGGCGGCGGCGGCCATCGCCGGGCTCACCAGGTGGGTGCGGCCACCGGCGCCCTGACGCCCTTCGAAGTTGCGGTTGGAGGTGGAGGCGCAATGCTCGCCGCTGCCCAGCTTGTCCGGGTTCATGGCCAGGCACATGGAGCAGCCCGGTTCACGCCATTCGAAGCCGGCCTCGATGAAGATCCTGTCCAGCCCTTCCGCCTCGGCCTGCTGCTTGACCAGGCCCGAGCCCGGCACCACCAGCGCCTGCTTGACGTTCGCAGCCACCTTGCGGCCCTTGGCCACCGCGGCGGCGGCGCGCAGGTCCTCGATGCGCGAGTTGGTGCAGGAGCCGATGAACACGCGGTCCAGCTTGATGTCGG
>DATGNS010000161.1:0-2643 GCA_035306625.1 Pseudomonas sp.
CCCTGGTGCAGGTGCTGCAGTCGCGGCTGGCGCTGCCCCTGGATTTCGTCATCGAGGGCTTTTCGACGGTGGTCAACTACGGCTCCGACCGCCTGCGTTTCCCGGCGCCGGTGCCGGTCGGGTCGAGCGTTCAGGCCCGCGGCCGGGTCAAGGAGGCCGGCGTCACCCGCAAGGGCACCAAGGTGGTGCTCGAGGTGCACACCCACGTGGTGGGCGAGGCGCGGCCCTCGGTCATCAATGACCTGGTGATGTTCTACCGCTAGCGGCACTACCTCTCGACGTTGCTTCATGCGGTAAGCCCTTGTCGCCGGCAGGATTCCTGTCCGGCGACTTTTTTGTCTCTTCTGCTGCAGTGGCTACCGGCGCCGCCTGGGGTGGCCGGGCCGCCCTGCGCGGGTTGGTCTGGAGTCTCGAATATGTCCAAACACCATGATGTCATCGTGGTGGGTGCCGGTTCAGCCGGCTGCGCGGCGGCCTATCGGCTGGCTCAGCGCGGGTTGCGTATCCTGCTGCTGGAAGCGGGGGGGCATGACCGGAGGCTGGGCGTTCGCGTGCCCATCGGTTTTGCCTCGCTGCTTGGCAAAGGGCCGAACAACTGGAGCTACCGCAGCGAGCCCGAACCTCACCTCGATGGCCTGCGTGTGGCCCTGCCCCGCGGCAAGCTGCTCGGTGGCTGCAGCAGCATCAATGGAATGGTCTATATCCGCGGTCAGCGCGAGGATTACGATGGCTGGGCCCAGGCGGGGAATTCAGGCTGGTCATATGACGAAGTGCTGCCGCTGTTTCGTCGCTCGGAACGCCATTGGCGTGGAGAGAGCGACTACCACGGCGGTGAGGGGCGACTCTCGGTCAACCCCGTAACCCGTAGGCTGCCGATATGCGATGCCTTCATTGCTGCCGCCCAGCAGGCTGGCCTTCCCGGAAACGACGACTTCAACGGCGCCGTTCAGGAGGGCGTCGGCTACTTCGAGGCAACCATTGAACGGGGCCTGCGTCAGAGCAGCGCACGCGCCTTCCTGGGGAGACGACAGCGGCCAGCCGGCCTCAAGGTGATGACCGGGTTTCATGTCGCTCACCTGACGTTCGATAGAGGGCGGGTGGTAGGAGTGGTGGGGTGGCAGCGGGGCAAACGGGAGCTTCAATGCCTGAGTGGCGGCGAGGTCGTGCTCAGCGCTGGCGCCTTCAATTCTCCCCAGCTGCTGGAGCTCTCGGGCATCGGCCAGGGGGCCAGGCTGCATGAGCAGGGCATCGCTGTCCAGGCCGATCTACCCGGCGTGGGTGAGCATCTCCAGGATCACGCCAACAGCTATCTCTACTTTGCCACTCGCCAAGGCGAGACCTACTACGACCACGTGCGCGGTCGGCGTCTGCCGATGACGCTGCTCGACTACCTGGTGCGCCGGGGCGGAATCTTTGCCAATCCTGCCGCTCAGGCCGGGGCCTTTCTGCGCGTGAATCCGGATGCGGACCGTCCGGATGCTCAGATTCACTTCGCGGCAGCGGCCGCCCGTGCCGATGCGACCGGGCGCCTGACGCCTGTGCCTGGCGTCTGTGCCAGCATCTGTCAGCTGCGCCCAGGCAGCCGTGGCAGCGTGCATATTCGCAGCGCTCGCTGCGAGGAAGCGCCTGCCATTCGGCTCAACTACCTGGCCCGGGAAGAAGACCGGCGCTTTCAGCTTGCCGCCGTGTGGCGGCTGCGAGAGATCTTCGCTCAGCCTCCTCTAGTCGACATGCTCGACACCGAGCTGCTCCCGCTTTCCGGGTGTCGAGACGATGCGGCGCTGCTGGATGGTATCCGTGGAAACCTGGAATCGGTGCACCATCCGGCCGGCAGCTGTCGCATGGGATGCGGGCCTGATGCGGTCGTGGACCCCGCGCTTCGGGTGCATGGGGTCGAGGGACTGCGTGTGGCGGATGCCTCCATCATGCCGAACCTGGTTTCCGGAAACACCCATGCGGCCACGGTGATGATCGGCGAGAAGGTCGCGGATCTGATCAGCGGGGAAGGAGAGGGCTTCACCGGTAGTCTCAACGGACGATGATGGTGGGCTGACGGCTTGCGGATACTGGGTCCATACACTGGACGAGTGAGGAGTCCGCAAGATGGAAATCCGCAGCCTGGCCTACGTTGTGGCCCAAAGCGATAACCTGACCGAGTGGCGTGAGTACGCCGAGAATGTCCTAGGCATGATGGTTCAGGAGGCCCCCGGGGAGGGGCTTTATCTGAAGATGGACGAGCGTCCCTACCGCATGCTAGCGGTGCCGGGTCGCGACAAGCGATATGTCGCCTCCGGCTGGGAGCTGGCCAGCGAGCGCGAATTCCAGGCTGCGCTGGCCGAGCTCGAGGCGAAGAAAGTGCCCTACGAGCTCGGCGACGAGGCGCTCTGCGACCAGCGCGGCTTCCAGGCGGTGGCAATCTGCCGGGACCCCTCCGGCAACCGTCACGAGCTGGTCTGGGGCCATCGCTCCGATCTGCTGCCCTTCATCTCGCCCCAGGGCGTGCCGCGCTTCCTGACCGGCGACATGGGCCTGGGGCATACGGTGCTGCCGGCCCCCAACTTCGACGAGACCCTGGCCTTCGTGCGTGACGTGCTGGGCTTCGAGCACTCCGACATCTTCAACTTCCGCCCCGACCCTTCGGCA
>DATGNS010000162.1:0-2362 GCA_035306625.1 Pseudomonas sp.
GGGGCCTTCAGCACGCAGGAGGTGCCGCCCTCGGTATACATCATGGCCACGCAGCGGTTGCAGTGGGTGCAGTCGCTCCGATGGTCCACGCCCTGACACACCGCGGCCACGAAGTCCGGGTCGTGAATCAGCACTCGCCCCAGGGCGACGGCCTCGAAGCCTTCCTCCAGGACCTGGTGGACGTTGGCGGCGCTGCTTACGCCGCCCAGGTAGGCCAGGGGAAGCGATACCGCCTGGCGCACCCGGCGAGCCTTCTCGAGCAGGTAGAGCTCGCGAAAGGGCACCTCGCGCTGAAAGCGCTGCTGCAGGAACATGGCCGCCTTCATGAGCGGATTGGTGACCACGGCGCGGTTCTCGGCCGGAAACGAGGAGCCGAACATGGTGGTGATCGACTCGGCGTTGAGGCCGGCGCTGAGCACCAGCATATGGGCCCCTTCGCGCTCCAGCAGGCGGGCAATGGCAACCCCCTCCTCGGTGCGATTCCCGCCTCGGCAGCCGTCGGTCATGCTGTACTTGCAGATCACCGCCATCTCGTCGCCCACGGCGTCCAGCACGCGTCGCAGCACCCGCAGGGGAAAGCGCGCGCGGCCGTCGATATCGCCTCCGTACGCATCGCGCCGCTGGTTGTAGAGCGGGGAGAGGAACTGGCTGAGCAGGTAGCCGTGCCCCATATGGATCTCCACCGCGTCGAACCCGGCGCGCCTGGCAAGGTGCGCCGCCTCGGCAAACTGGGCGGCGACCGCCTCCATCTCCTGCTCGCCCATGGCGCGCTTGAGCAGCTGGCCGCTCATCATGCCGATCTTGTTCACGCCGCCGCTGGCCGACCAGGGGCGGCCGTGCCCGCGCACGAAGGTGAAGCAGCCGCCGTGGGTGATTTGGGCAGAGGCGGCGCCCCCCTGACGGTGCACCGCCTCGGTCAGCGCCCGGAGGTGGGGCAGCGCCGTCTCATTCAGCACGATCTGGTCATTCAGGGTGGTGCCCGCTTCACTCACCGCACAGTAGGCGAGGGTGGTGAGGCCGGCGCCCCCGGCGGCGACCGCCTCGTGGAAGCGCACCAGCTGGCGCGTCGGCAGCCCCTGACGGGACATGCCCTCGTTGGTGGCGGCCTTGATGAGCCGGTTGCGGAGGGTCAGGGGGCCGATGCGCAGTGGCGTCGAGGGGTGGCTCATGGTCAGGCTCCTCCCTGGGTGGCCGGCTCGAGACGGGTATCGGTATTGGTAGCGGCCTGGCGCTCGTGGCGGCCCACGCCCAGCCAGTAGGCCAGGGCGGGCAGCACGAAGATGGCGCCCAGCACGTTGACCAGGAACATGAAGGCGAGCAGGACGCCCATGTCGGCCTGGAACTTCAGCGACGACATGGCCCAGGTGGCCACGCCGATGGACATGGTCAGGGCGGTGAAGGCCGCGGCGGTGCCGCGCTGCTTCAGCGCCTGATAGTAGGCCTCGCGCAGCGGCAGGTTGTCACGGCGCAGAATGCTCTGCAGGCGCTCGTAGATGTAGACCCCGTAGTCGACCCCGACGCCGACGCCCAGGGGGATGACCGGCAGGGTGGAGACCTTGAGCCCGATCCCCAGCAGCGACATCAGGGCGTTGCAGAGGATGGAGACGACGGTCAGCGGCACCAGCACGCAGAGCACGCCGCGCCAGGAGCGGAAGGTCAGCCAGCAGAGCAGGGCGATGGCGGCAAAGATCGACACCAGCATCCGGGTCTCCGAGCGCTCCACGGCCTCGTTGGTGGCCGCGGTGACGCCAGCGTTGCCGCCGGCCAGCCGGAAGGTGATCCCTTGGGTGCTGTCATGGTCGATGAAGCGCTGGGCCTCGCCCACCACATGCTTGAGCGTGGCGTTCTCCTGATCCTCCAGGTAGACCATCAGGTTGAGGGTCTCGCACATGGGGGTGTTGAGGCCGTTCTCCGGGTTGGGCGCGTGGCCCCCCGCCCGCAGGGACATCTCCGAGCGCTGCAGGGTCTGCCAGCGGGGGTTGGCCTCGTTGTTGCCGGCGACGTGGAGCTTGGCGAGCCCTGCCACCGTGCTGACCGACTCGACGCCCTCGACGCCGCGCATGCGGTGATCGAAGCGGTCCACGGCGTTCATGATCTCCCAGTTAAGGCAGGCCTCGTGCTGGCCATCGATCTCGGCGTAGATGGAGAGCACGTTCATACCGATGGAGTACTCCTGCATGATCCTGGCGTTATCCAGGTTGTAGCGCGAGTCGGGCCGAAGCTCGGGGACGCCGTCGCCGATGTCGCCGACCACCAGCTTCTGCGACTGGTAGGTGCCGGCCGCCAGCAGCGCCAGCATGACCGCCAGGCTCAGCAGCGCAGGGCCCGGCGTGGCCAGGCGCGAGACCGGCCACCAGAGGCG
>DATGNS010000163.1:0-11764 GCA_035306625.1 Pseudomonas sp.
CTGGCCCAGGCGTCGGCCTGCGGAGTGATCGCTGGCCAGAAAAATGGCGTCAAGCCGGCAAATTCATGCTCAGGCGAGGCGTGCGGCTGCCGATAAGACGGGAACAAGGCAAAACAAAAAAGGCTGGAAAGGAGTTGCCGAGAATGTTCCTGTCGCGACTGTCCATCACCTGGAAAATCACCTTGCTGGCAGGGCTGTGTCTGGCATTGATCGTGGCCGTGCTGGTGAGTGCCGGCCTGTGGCAGACCCAGCGCAGCAGTGCCCTGGTGCGCGACGCGGCCGGCAGCATGCTGGAAGATGCGGCACGCGAGCGCGTCGGCGCCTACGGCCAGACCCAGGCGCTGCTCGTCCGCCGCCTGTTCACCGACACCTATCAGTACGGCCTCGGCATCCTCGGCCAGGTGCAGCTGATGCGCGAACTCTCCCAGGCTCGCATGGCCAGTGCGTTCGATTTGCGTGAAGACCTGGTTCGCCTGGCGCGAAGGGCGCTGCAGAACAACCCTGAACTGTTCGGTCTGTATCTGGTGTTCGAGCCGGATGCGCTGGATGAACGGGATGCGCTGTTCAGCGGGCAGTCCGAGTTCGGCGCCAACGAGGCGGGGCGGTTTGCCATCTACTGGGCCCGCGACGAGCAGGAGCTGCATTTCGAGACCATGTCCGAAGAGCTGCTCAACGACACCACGCCGGGGAGCAACGGCATTCCCTACAACCGCTGGTACAGCTGCCCGCTGGAGCAGCGCCAGGTGTGCGTGATCGATCCCTACCTGGACGAGGTGGATGGCGTCGGCATCCTGATGACCTCCATCGCCTTCCCGCTGCTGCGGGATGGCAAGCCGGTGGGCGTTTTCGGCGTCGACCTGGCCCTGGGCTCGCTGCAGGAGCTGGCTTCCGCAGCCAGCGGGACGCTCTACGGCGGCCAGGGCAGTATCGGCGTGGTCAGCACCGCGGGTGTGCTGGCCGGACACAGCGGCGATGCCGGCCTGCTGGGCAAGGGCTTCGACGCCGCCTACCGCCAGTCCGACCTGCTGCAGGGCATCGCCGAGGGGCGTCCCCGGGTCCAGCTGCACGGCCAGAGCATCCAGGTTCTGTATCCCTTCGCGCCCATTCCGAATGCCGCCCCCTGGGCCGTGGTGCTGGAGATTCCCCAGCAGGCGGTGCTGGCGCCGGTGCGCGCGCTGGAAGAGCAGTTGGAAGAGCGCCGCATCGACGACAGCCTGGTGTCGCTGACCCTCGGCCTGCTGGCCACCGCCCTGGGGCTGCTGCTGATCTGGCTGACCGCGCGCAGCGTGACTCGGCCGATTGTCGCCGTGGCCGACCTGCTCAAGGACATCGTCACCGGCGAGGGTGACCTGACCCGCCGGCTGAACTACGCCAAGCAGGACGAGCTGGGCGTGCTGGCGGGCTGGTTCGACCGCTTCCTGGACAAGCTGCAGCCGATCATCGCGGAGGTGAAGCGGGCTGTGGGCGACACCCGGGCCACCGCCGATCAGTCGCTGGCGCTGGCCTCGCAGACCAGCGACGGCATGCAGCGCCAGTTCCGCGAGGTGGACATGCTGGCCACCGCCGCGCAGGAGATGAGCGCCACCGCCCAGGACGTGGCCAGCAACGCGGCCCGGGCGGCCGAGGCCACCCGCGGCGCCGAGGAGGCTTCGCGGGTCGGGCGCGGGGTGATCGATCGCACCACCGAGGAGTTCCAGGCACTGATGCGCGACCTGACCAGCGCCATGGGGCTGATGCAGGGCCTGTCCGCCAACAGCGAACAGATCGGCACCGTGCTGGAAGTGATCCGCGGCATTGCCGAGCAGACCAACCTGCTGGCGCTCAACGCGGCCATCGAGGCGGCGCGGGCCGGCGAGGCGGGGCGCGGTTTCGCGGTGGTGGCCGACGAGGTGCGCGGCCTGGCGCAGCGCACCCAGGAGTCGGTGGGGGAAATCCAGACGGTGATCGAAACGCTGCAGAAGGATACCCGTGACTTGGCCGGCTCCATGCACGCCAGCTTCGAGCAGGCCCAGGAGAACGTCGGCCAGGTGGCCGAGGCGGTGGATGCCCTGGGACGCATCGGCGAGGCGGTGAGCCTGATCCACGACATGACGCTGCAGATCGCCAGCGCCGCCGAGGAGCAGAGCGCGGTGGCCGAGGAAATCAGCCGCAACGTGGCCGGGGTACGCGGTGTCACCGAAACCCTGGCCGGGCAGGCCGAGGACTCGGCGCGCATCAGCCAGTCCCTGAACAGCCTGGCCAACCAGCAGCAGGCCCTCATGGACCAGTTCCGGGTGTAGGCGCGGCCGCGCGTCCCGCCCGGGCGGTCGGCGCTGTGCCGGCCGCCGGGCCCGGTCCTACAGGGCCGCCAGGGTGTGGTACTCGTCCTGGGCCAGCTGGTCGGTCATGCCGCTGACGAAGTCCTGCAGCAGCCGGCAGCGATGATAGAACTCCCAGGCGGCGTCCCCCGCCTGTTCCTGCGTTGCACTCAGGTAGGCCTGCAGCAGCTGCCGGGGCAGACGGCGGGCCAGCATCTGCTCCAGCGGCGAGCCCGCCGGCAGGCCACCGGCCAGGCGCAGGAAGGCATCGGCCGGCAGCCGCAGCAGCGGCGCATAGAAGTCCAGCAGCCCCTGGAGGATGCGATACCCCTGCAGATGCAGGGTCTCCACCTCGCGGTGACAGAACACCTGCTCGGCGGCCACGGCCTTGAGGGTCTGCACGATGGCCGCCTCCGGGCTGCCATCCTCCAGCAGGGCGCGGTCCAGGGTGCCGGCATGCACCGCCGCGATGTGCGCGATGAACTGCCCGGCGGCGTGCTGCACCAGGGGATGGATCAGGTTTACCCGCAACCAGATGAAGAATTCGCCGATCCGGTTGACGGGCTCGCGGTTGGCGCGTTCCAGGGCGTAGCCGAGTCGCGCGCGGAACGAATGACCGCCGTTGAGGGGGCGATCCGGATCGGCCAGCTCCTGGTACTTGGCCAGCAGCGCGGCGGTCAGCTGCTCCAGGTCGAAGAAGCCCTTTTCCACCGAGTCCTCGATATCGGCCAGGCAGTAGGCGATGTCATCGGCGGCCTCCATGATATAGACCGCCGGATGCCGCGTGCCCGGCGCGCGGTCCAGGGTGCGCCACAGTTCCTGGATGAAGGACTGCTCGGACAGGTAGAACCCCGGCTTCTTGCGCAGGTAGGCACCGGGCGTGCCCGGGGCCGGACGGGGCGTGTCGGCGCAGCGCACGTACTTGAGGATCGCCGCCGTCTGCACATAGGTGAGGTTCAGGCGCAGCAGGCGGTACACCAGGCGGATGCCCTGGGCATTGCCCTCGAAGACCCGCAGGTCGCGCAGCAGAGGGGCAACCGTCGCATCCTGCGCATCGAGGTCGGGCAGGGCGGCGCCGACCAGCCCGTCCAGGTTGCGCTTGAACCAGTCGCCGATGGCGAATTCGCCGAAATGACCGAAGGGCGGATTGCCGATGTCGTGCAGCAGGCAGGCCATTTCCACCAGCGTTTCCAGGGCGGGCTCCAGCCCGTCCAGACCGTAGTCCGCCGCGCGCGGGCCCAGTTGCTTGTACAGGGTGCGCACGATGAAGCGGCCGGTCTGCTGCACCTCCAGGGAATGGGTCAGGCGGCTGCGCACGGCGGCGTTGCGCTCCAGGGGAAACACCTGGGTCTTCTGCTGCAGGCGGCGCACCGCCGCGCTGTTGATGATGCGCCCCCGATCGCTTTCCAGCTGGTCGAGCAGATGGGCCAGCTCGGCGCTGGCCTGGCGACGTTCATAGGGTCGCTGGGCGGACAGCGTCTGGCGAAAATCGGGCGCGGCGGGCATGGAATCCTCCGGGTACGGCGGTTGAGCCGGTTGGTGATATCGCGGCGGGACTCTACCATGCGGCACCGTCTGTTTACCCGGAAACCGCCATGAGCACTTCAACCCCCGTCTTCGGCGTCGGCGACGCCTCCTTCCAGGCCGCCGGCGGCAGGGAGGGCCTGCGACGCCTGGTCGAGGACTTCTATCTGGCCATGGACACGCTGCCCGAGGCCGCCTGTGTACGACAGCTCTACCCCGAGTCCCTGGACCTGGCCAGGGACAAGCTGGCGACCTTCCTCTGCGGCTGGCTGGGCGGGCCGCGCGAATATGCCGAGCGCTTCGGACCGATCAGCATTCCGGGATTTCATACCCGCTGGCGGGTAGGGGAGCAGGAGCGGGACGCCTGGCTGGCGTGCATGGCCTGGGCCATCGAACGGCAGGGCTACGCGCCGGCGTTTGCCGACTACCTGCTGACCCAGTTGCGGGTGCCGGCCGAACGGGTGCGTCAGGCCAGCCTGGCTGCCCGGGGCGAGCAGCCCTGAAACGCAAGGGCCGGCGGATGCCGGCCCTGCGCTGGTCACTTGACCAGCAGTACCGGCACCGGCACCTCGTGCACCACGCGGGTGGCGACCGAGCCCATCAGCAGGCCGGTCAGGTTGCCCAGGCCGCGGGTGCCCATGACCACGGTGTCGCAGCCCAGCTTCTTCACCGCCAGGCCGATCTGCTCGGGAATGTTGCCCTGGGCGGTGTGGCGGCTGTGGGTGATGCCGGCGGCCTGCAGCTGCTCGGCCGGCCAGTCGAGCAGGTGCTGGGCCTGGTCGGCGGCGGACTTCTCCATGCGCTCGATCAGGTCGCCGGTCATGTATTCCCCGTAGACGATGGGCGGCTGCTGCACGTTGATCAGGTGGACGTTCAGCGTTGCGGAATGTTCGCGCGCGAAGTCGATCAGGTATTGCACGGCCCGCTTGGCGCTGTCCGAACCGTCGAAAGCCACCAGTACGTTGCGCATCATTCATCTCCTGTTGTGTCTATAGGAGCAGGATAGTCCAGGTGCATGTCCGGCCATAAGCGTGGAACCGGCTCGCGCCGTGGGGCGCTTTGTCGCAGGGAGGCCTTCGCAACCGCTCCGGGAGGGCCCCATGAACCGCCATTATTACGTCAGCGACAACCTCGACGAGCTGGAGCAACTGGAGCAGGAGCTGGAAGCCAGTGGCATTCCCGTCGAGCAGATCCATGTGCTGAGCGAGCAGGACGCCGAGCTCGAGCGGCACCGGGTGCACCCGGTGCCATCGGTGATGAAGACCGATGTATTCAACCTGGGCTGGCGCGGTGCGCTGGTCGGCCTGGTGCTGGCCGTGCTGGTGCTGCTGGTGGCCTGGCTGGCCGGCTGGACGGAGACGCGCGCCGGCTGGGGGCCTTTCGTGCTGCTGGCCCTGGTGCTGCTGGGGTTTTCCATCTGGGAAAGCGGGCTGATAGGCATCCAGCAGCGCAACCAGCATTTCCGGGTCGTGGAAAGCAGCCTGCAGGATGGCCGCCATGTGCTGTTCGTGGATGTGGAGCCCGCCGAGGAGGCGCTGCTGGCGCAGGTGATCGGGCGGCACACCGGCCTGCTGGAAGCCGCCACCGCTTCGTCGCTGCCCCACTGGCTCGTCGCCGGGCAGCAGCGCCTGAATCGCCTGCGCAAGATGATCTGAAGGCGCATTGACGGACTCGACCAGGCAACGTCAACTACAGCGGCCGACCCTGCTCGCGGCGGGGTCGTCGCTCCGTTCCTCCCGATCGAGTTCCTGCCCATGAGCAAATCGAACATTCCCTACAGCCAGCGCGAACAGGGCTACCGGGAAAAGGCCCTGAAGATGTTCCCCTGGGTCTGCGGCCGCTGCGGTCGCGAGTTCTCCGGCAAGCGCCTGAGCGAGCTGACCGTGCATCACAAGGACCACAACCACGACAACAACCCCGAGGACGGCTCCAACTGGGAACTGCTCTGCCTGTACTGCCACGATAACGAGCACTCGCGCTACACCGATGCGCAGTACTTCGCCGAGGCCACCCCCGGCGGCGACCGGCGCCCGAAGGAAACCTTCAAGGCCTTCGCCGGGCTGGCGGACCTGCTGAAAAAGTCGTGATTGTGACGGGGTCGGCGCGGATGCTGCAGGCGAGGCGGGCAATGCCAGTATGATGGCGCGCTTGCGCCGCAGCGGGGGAGATCCATGAACAGAATGGGGCAGGTTGGTTCGAAGGCCGTCGTGCTGGTTGCCGTGGCGCTGCTGGTGGCCCTGGCCTGGCTGGATCTGCTGGACGCCCAGGCGTCGCGGCACACGATGGGCGTGATGATGGAGTCCCTGGCGGCCTTCGGCATCGCCCGGGTGCTCAACGGCGTGATCTCGGTGCTGCAGAGCGTGCAGCTCAGCATCGGCGTGGCTTCGGTGACCGTGGGCGAGGCACTGGACCCGCTCAATGACCTGGTGGAGATGTATGCCACGCTGATGAAGCTTTCCATCGGCTCCCTGATCATCCAGAACATCCTGCTGGAGATCGTCTCCACCCTGTTCTTCAAGGTGCTGATCGCGGTGGCCGGCTTGCTGCTGGTCGTCTCGGTGCTGCTGCGTGGCCTGGCAGCCTCCGCGCTGCCGTTCCGCCTGTTCGTCTTCTCGGTGTTCCTGCGCTTCGCCGTGGTACTGGCGGTGGGCTGCTCCAGCCTGGTGGACAGCTTCATTCTCGAGCAGCGCCTGGCCGAGAAGGTGCAGCATGTCGACAGCTTCAGCCAGCAGGTGGACCTGGCGGATACCGAGTCCCGGGCTTCGGCCGAGCTGCGCCAGTCCCTGAACGCCGATCTGCAGGCCATGCAGGAGCGCGAGCAGCATCTGCTGGCGGACATCGAGACGCGCCATGCGGCCATCGCCGAGCAGGAGCTCCTAGTGGCCGAACAGCAGCGTGCCCTGGAGGCCAAGCGGCAGAGCATGGACACCCTTTCCCGGCTATGGGCGTCGGACCCGGAATACCGCGCGCTGAGTCAGGGACTGGCGGATCTGCAGATGGCGCTCAGCCGGCAGGTTCGCGAGCGGGCGGCGGTGGAAGAGGAACTGCAGGCGACGCGCCAGGCCACCGACGCTACCCGAAATGCGCTGCAGGGCAGGACCGACGGCTTCCTGGACCGCCTGAAGAACAGCATCTCCGGCCTGTCCTCCTTCAAGGCGCGCATCGACCAGCTGGTGGGCAGCTTCGACAACATCATGGAAGACCTCATCTACATCATGTCGGCCTTCCTGTTCCGGACCCTGCTGATGCCGCTGGTGTTCCTGTACGCCTTCCTCAAGGGCTTCCGGCTGATCTGGGGCGTGGACCTGCGCACCGCGCTGCAGCGCGGGCATGCGGAGATGCGCCGCGAACTGCGACCCGGCGGCAGGGAAGCCTGAAGCCCGGCTAGGGGGTGAGGGGGCTGGCGTCCAGGTGCGCCGCCAGCCGCGCCTGCTCCGCCCGGCCGAGGCGCAGGCCCAGCTTGCTGCGCCGCCAGAGGATGTCTTCCGCGCTCAGCGCCCATTCCTCGCGGCGCAGATAGTCCACTTCCCGCGCGTACAGTCCGGCGCCGAAGTGCTCACCCAGGTCCTCCACGCCTTTTGCGCCCTCCAGCAGCCGCCAGCTGCGGCTGCCGTAGCCCAGGGCCCAGCGCCTGGCCAGCTCCGCCGGCAGCCAGGGGGCCTGCTCGCGCAGTTGCGCGGCCAGCCGCAGCGGGTCCTCGAGACCTTCGCCGCCCGGCAGCGGTGTGCTGGCGGTCCAGCGGGGCCCCAGCCCGGGAAACCAGGGCTTGAGCAACTCCAGGGCCGCTTCCGCCAGGCGCCGGTAGGTGGTGAGCTTGCCGCCGAACACCGAGAGCAGCGGCGCCTGGTCGGCGCCGCCATGCAATTCCAGGAAATAGTCACGGGTCACCGCCGACGGATCGCTGGATTCGTCGTCCAGCAGCGGGCGCACGCCGGAGAAGCTGTGCAGGATGTCGGCGCGCTGCACGGGCGTGCGGAAGTGCTGGTTGACCACGGCCAGCAGGTAGTCGATCTCTTCCTCGGCGATGCGGGCCTCGGCGGGATCGCCCCGGTAGTCGCGGTCGGTGGTGCCGATCAGGCTGAAATGCTCCAGCCAGGGGATGACGAAGACGATGCGCCGGTCCTCGTTCTGCAGGATGTAGGCCTGTTCCCCGGCATACAGGCGCGACACCACCACATGGCTGCCCTGCACCAGGCGCACGCCATGGCGGGGCTGGCGCTGCAGGCCGTCGCGCAGGAAGTCCGCCACCCAGGGGCCGCAGGCATTGACCAGCGCGCGGCTGCGCACGCTGTGCCGGCTGCCATCGGCGCGCTGCAGTTCCAGCTGCCAGACGCCGTCGTGGAGCTGGGCGGACAGGCAGCGCGTGCGGGTCTCGATCCGCGCGCCGCGCTCCCGGGCGGCCATGGCGTTGAGCACCACCAGTCGCGCGTCGTCCACCCGGCAGTCGGAGTATTCGAAGGCCCGGGTGATGTCCGCCTGCAGCGGGCTGTCGCCATCCAGCTTCAGGCTGCGCGAGCCCGGCAGGCTGCGCCGGCGTCCCAGATGGTCGTAGCAGAACAGGCCGAAGCGCAGCATCCAGGCCGGGCGCAGGTGCGGGCGATGGGGGAGAATGAAGCGCAGCGGCCGGACAATGTGCGGCGCCTTCGCCAGCAGCACCTCCCGCTCGGCCAGCGCCTCGCGCACCAGGCGGAACTCCCGGTGCTCCAGGTAGCGCAGGCCGCCGTGGATCAGTTTGCTGCTGGCCGAGGAGGTGTGGCTGGCCAGGTCATGTTGCTCGCAGAGATAGACCTTCAGGCCGCGTCCGGCGGCGTCGGCGGCGATGCCGACGCCGTTGATGCCGCCGCCGATGACGGCCAGGTCGTAGAAGTCCGGGTGGGGTTCGTTCATGCCACGCTCGCGGGCCAGGATTGCCGCAACACTGTAGCGCTATGGCACAGTGGCCGCTAACGTAACCGTTCATCGACCCCCGTTCAGCGAAACACCATGAC
Source organism: Pseudomonas sp. (assembly GCA_035306625.1). Lineage (GTDB taxonomy): Bacteria > Pseudomonadota > Gammaproteobacteria > Pseudomonadales > Pseudomonadaceae > Serpens. The sequence continues at coordinate 8,810 of DATGNS010000163.1, forward strand.
CCCAGCCATCGAACAGCTCAAGAAAGCCCGCGTCGAGCACCGCGTCCTCAGCTACGAACATGACCCCAAGGCACCCTCCTATGGTCTGGAGGCGGCCGAGAAGCTGGGCCTGGCCCCGGAGCGGGTGTTCAAGACCCTGCTGGCCGCCAGCGAGAAGGGCGAGCTGCTGGTGGCGGTGGTGCCGGTGGCCGGCACGCTGGATCTGAAGGCCCTGGCCCAGGCGGCCGGGGTGAAGAAGGCGGACATGGCCGATCCGGCCGCCGCGCAGCGCGCCACCGGCTACCTGGTGGGTGGCATCAGCCCGCTGGGGCAGAAGAAGCGCCTGCGCACCTTCATCGACGAATCGGCCCGCCAGCATCCCACCATCCACGTCAGCGCCGGGCGCCGGGGTCTGGAGGTGGAGCTGAGCGCCGAGGCGCTGGCCCAGCAGACCCGGGCCACCTTTGCCCCGATCGGGCGCGGCTGACGGAGATCCCATGAGCGACTACCTCCTTGCCATCGACCAGGGCACCACCAGCACCCGGGCGATCATCTTCGCCGCCAGCGGTGGCGCGGTAGCCAGCGCCCAGCAGGAATTTCCCCAGCATTTCCCGCAGGACGGCTGGGTCGAGCACGCCGCCGAGGACCTCTGGCAGAGCACCCTGGCGGTGTGCCGCCAGGCCCTGGCCAATGCCGGACTGCAGGCCGGCGACCTGCGTGCCATCGGCATCACCAACCAGCGTGAAACCACCCTGGTATGGGATGCGGCGACCGGTGAGGCCATCCATTCGGCCATCGTCTGGCAGGACCGGCGCACCGCGGATTTCTGTGCCGGGCTCAAGGCCGCCGGCCATGAGCCGGAGGTGACGGCCCGCACCGGCCTGCTGATCGACCCCTACTTCTCGGCCAGCAAGCTGCGCTGGATCCTCGACCAGGTGCCCGGCGCCCGCGAGCGGGCCGAACGGGGCGAGCTGTGCTTCGGCACCGTGGACAGCTTCCTGCTCTGGCGCCTGAGCGGCGGCCGGGTGCATCGCACCGACGCCAGCAACGCGGCGCGCACCCTGCTGTTCAACATCCACACCCAGCAGTGGGACGAGCAGCTGCTGGCGCTGTTCGACATCCCGGCCAGCCTGCTGCCAGAGGTGCTGGACTGCGCGGCGCACTTCGGCGACACCGACCCGCAATGGCTGGGCGCCGCCGTGCCGGTGCTGGGCATGGCCGGCGACCAGCAGGCGGCGCTGATCGGCCAGGCCTGCTTCGAGCCGGGCATGGTGAAGAGCACCTACGGCACCGGCTGCTTTCTCATCCAGAACACCAGGCGCGAACCGCTGACCTCCCGCAACCGCCTGCTGACCACCGTGGCCTATCGCCTCGACGGAGAGGTCACCTACGCGGTGGAGGGCAGCATCTTCGTCGCCGGCGCCGCCCTGCAGTGGCTGCGCGACGGCCTGCGGCTGATCGAAAGCGCCCACGAGAGCGAGGCGCTGGCGCTGCAGGCCGGTGACAGCAACGGCGTCTACCTGGTGCCGGCCTTCACCGGCCTGGGCGCGCCCTACTGGGACCCGAAGGCCCGCGGCGCCATTTTCGGGCTGACCCGGGATACCGGCATCAAGGAGATCGTCACCGCCGGCCTGCAGGCGGTCTGCTACCAGACCCGCGACCTGATCGAGGCCATGGCCCAGGATGGCGCGGCGCCGCTCAGCGCGCTGCGCGTGGACGGTGGCATGGTGGTCAACAACTGGCTGGTGCAGTGCCTGGCCGATGTGCTGGGCGTGCCGGTGGAGCGGCCGCAGATCAATGAAACCACCGCGCTGGGCGCCGCCTATCTGGCGGGCCTGCAGGCGGGGCTGTATCGCGACCTGGCGGAGATTGCCGGTCACTGGCGCTCCCGGCAGCGCTTCGAGCCGTGCATGGATGCGGCGCGCCGGGACCGCCTGTACCAGGGCTGGCTGGATGCGGTGCGCCGCGTGCGCAGCGCGGACTGAACGAGGATAAATCGCATGGCACTGACGTTCCATCAGGTGGATGCGTTCACCGACCGCCCCTTTGCGGGCAACCCGGCCATGGTCTACCGGCTCGACAGCTGGCTGCCCGAGGCGCGGATGCAGCAGATCGCCGCCGAGCACAACCTGGCGGAAACCGCCTTCGTGGTGCCCGAAGGGGAGGGCTGGCGGATTCGCTGGTTCACCCCGCAGGAGGAGGTGCCCCTGTGCGGCCATGCCACCCTGGCAACCGCCAGGGTGCTGTTCGATGTCTATCAGGCCCCGGGCGATTGTCTGACGCTGCAATGCCAGTCGGGCGAGTTGCGGGTACGGCGCCTGGGGGAGCGGCTGGAGCTGGATTTCCCGGCGCTGGCGGGCGAGCCGATCGAGGCCCCGGCCGGGCTGGCCGATGCCCTGGGCCAGGTGCCCGAGGCGGTGTTGTCCGGCAGCGACAGCCTGCTGGTGGTGCTGCCGGACGAGGCGGCGGTGCGCAACTGCGCGCCGGACCTGAAGGCCCTGGCGGCGCTGCCCTGGATGGGTGTGATAGTGACGGCGCCGGGCAGCCGGCACGATATCGTCTCGCGCTATTTCGCCCCGGCCATCGGCATCGACGAAGACCCGGTGACCGGCGCCGCCCATTGCATGCTGGTGCCCTACTGGGCGCAGCGGCTGGGGCGTGACGAGCTGCGGGCCTTCCAGTGCTCGCAGCGGGGCGGCGAGCTGCACTGCCGCCGGGTGGGCGAGCGGGTGCGGCTGGCCGGTCACGCGGTGCTGGTCAGTCGCGGCGAACTGCTGGCCTGAAAACGCAAGAGGCGGCCTGGTGGCCGCCTCTTGCGTTGGGCATCAGCTGGCGCTGCTGTAGCGTCGCACGCCGCCGTTGGTCGGCAGCGCGGCGTTGGCCGCGACGCTGCCCTGGGCGGGGAACAGCACCAGGTGATCCGCACTGACCTCGATGCCGACGATTTCCCCGGGATGATGGTCGGTATGGCTGGGG
>DATGNS010000164.1:0-6516 GCA_035306625.1 Pseudomonas sp.
CGGTCGGCGTTGTTCCAGGTGACCGTGCAGCCCTTGTGGGTGCAGGCGGCGGAGACGGCGTAGAGCACGCCGGTGTCGTCGCGCCACACGGCGAGCTGTTCACCGTTGTAGGTGACGATGGCGCCTTCGCCGCGGGCGATGGCCTTGAGGTCGTCGGTGTGTGGCGGCGGGCTGTCGCCGCCCGGGTTGAAATCCTCCGGCACCGCGCGTCCGGGGTCGAACAGCCCCGGCCAGGGCCAGCTTCCGGTGGCGATCTGCCGGGCGATGCCCAGGCCCGCCGCGGTGCCATTGCTGATGCCCCAGGCGTTGAAACCGGCGGCCACGAAGTAGCCGGGCGACTGTTCCGGGTCCGGCTCGCCCACGAAGGGCAGGCGGTCCGGGGTGTCGTAATCCTCGTTGCACCAGCGCCACACGGGCTCGGCCACCGGCAGGTGATGTCTGGCCCAGTCCTCCAGCGCCACGAAATGGCGCGCCACGTCGCCCTCGTGGCCGGTGTCGAAGCGCGGGCCGAGCACGATCAGCAGCGGCCCTTCGCTGTCCGCGCCCATGCGGATGGAGTGGGTCGGTTCCTCCACCGCGATGAACATGCCCTCCACACGCGCACCGGCCAACGGACGAAAGGCCATGGCCACGTGACACCGAGGGCGGGTGCGCTGGGCATAGCTGAGCGGGGTCTGCACCGGAATGTGGGTAGCGATGACGACCTGCTCCGCCCTGACGGTGCCGCCGTCGAAACCCACCTGCCAGCGTTCGCCCCGCTCGAAGCTCAGTGCCCGGGTCTGCTGGTAGATGCGCCCACCGCGGGACTGCACGGCATGGGCCAGGCCCATCAGGTAGCTGGCCGGGTTGAACTGCGCCTGGTCGGGAAATTCCAGCGCACCCGTGGTTTCGAAGGGCAGGGGCGCGCGCTCCAGCACCTGCGGGGCGAAGCCCAGGCTGCGGGCCGCCTCGGCCTCGCGCTCTATGGCTGCGCGGCCATCGGCCGAGCAGGCATAGGCGTAGGCTGATTGCGGCTGGCAGGCGCAGTCGATGCCCAGGTTCGTCACCCACTGGCGGATCTGTTCCACGCCCTCGCGGTTGGCGTCCGCGTAGCGCCAGGCCAGCTCCTGGCCGAAGGTGTCGATCAGATAGCGGTAGATCAGGCCGTGCTGGGTGGTGACCTTGGCGGTGGAGCGGCCGGTGACCTGGCGGCCCACCTCGCGGGCTTCCAGCACCAGCACCGACTTGCCGGCCTCGCACAGGCTCAGCGCGGCGCTCAGGCCGACGATGCCGGCGCCGACCACCAGCACCTCGCACTCGCTGATGCCGGACAGGCGCTGGAAATCGCTGGGTGGCGCGCTGGCGTTCCAGCAGCAGTCGGGCGTGGCGGAAAGGGCGGCCATGGCGGGGTCCTCGCGCTGGGGTGCCTTCAGTAGAGCCACCCCGGCCGGGCAGGTTCGCGCGCCGCGCCGGACGAAAGGCCGGCATTCCCGCAGCCCTGGCCGGTCCCAGTGGAATCCACGCACGGCGGAGGTTTCCATGGGCAAGCTCAGCGGCAAGATCGCCATCGTCACCGGCTCCGATTCCGGCATCGGCCAGGCCATGGTGCGCGCCTTCGCCCGGGAGGGGGCGTCGGTGGTCATCACCTGGCGCAGTGACGAAGAGAATGCGCAGCAGACTGCCGAACAGATCCGCCAGGCCGGCGGCCGCTGCCTGGTCTGCCAGCTGGACGTCACCGACCCGGCCAGCGTGCGGGCGCTGTTCCAGCGCGTCGAGGCGGAGCTGGGCGTGCCCGACATTCTGGTCAACAACGCCGGCATCGGGCAGGACAAGCCCTTCACCGAACTCAGCTACGAGGAGTTCGACCGCATCCTCAGGACCAATCTGTACGGCCCCTACCTGTGTACCCGCGAATACGTGCTGCGGCGCGAGGCGGCCGGGGGCGGCGGCAAGCTGCTCAACGTCACCTCGGTACACGACACCATTCCCAGCCCCAACAGCGTGGCCTACGGCGCTGCCAAGGGCGGCCTGCTGACGATGACCCGCAGCCTGGCGCTGGAACTGGCGCCGCTGCGGATCAACGTCAACGCCCTGGCCCCGGGGCTGATCCGCACGCCCATGACCCAGGCGCGCACCGACGATCCCGCCACCCGCGAGCAGGAGCTGCCCAACATTCCCTGGCGCCGGCCCGGTCGCCCCGAGGAGGTGGCCGAGCTGGCGCTGTATCTGGTCAGCGAGGCGGCCGACTACGTGACGGGGCAGGGCTTCGTGATCGATGGTGGGCTGCAGATGAACTGGGGGCAGGGCGCCTAGTGCCTGCGCTCGCCGGCTGCACGTTTCGAACCCGCCCGCATTGAACTTTCCCGCTCCCGGCGGACCCGAAAACCCTGTGCCTGAGGTTTCGACGGGGGATTGTCAGAATGAACTGGGAAGTGCTGCTGGATCAGGGACTGTGGCTTCGCGTCGCCATCGTGTTCGCGGTGACCCTGGTCAGCTACTGGATGCTGCGTGCGGTGCTGTCGCTGGTGACCCGGCGCCTGCGGGGCCTGGCGGAACGCTCCGGCAACCGCTTTACCGGCATTGCGGCGCAGATGCTCGCCCATACCAGCCGCCTGCTGCTGTTTGCCTTCTCGCTGCTCATCGGTCTCAAGGTGGTCGACCTGCCGGGCCGCTGGGAAGCCATGATGAGCCACGGCTGGTTCATCGCCCTGGCCTTCCAGATCGCCCTGTGGACCGACATGGCGGTGCGCCTGTGGATGGAGTCGCTGACCCGCGACGGCACCGCCCGCAATCCGGTGACCACCACCCTCATCGGCATCATGGTGCGCCTGGTGGTCTGGACCATGATGCTGCTGTCCATCCTGGCCAACCTGGGGGTCAACATCACCGCCCTGGTGGCCAGCCTCGGCGTCGGCGGCATCGCCATCGCCCTGGCGGTGCAGACCCTGCTCAGCGACCTGTTCGCCTCGCTGTCCATCGGCATCGACAAGCCCTTCGAGATCGGCGACTTCGTGGTGTTCGGCGACGTGGCCGGCACCATCGAGCACATCGGCCTGAAGAGCACTCGCATCCGCGCCCTGAGCGGTGAGCAGGTGGTGTGCTCCAACGCCGACCTGCTGGGGCAGATCGTGCACAACTACAAGCGCATGAACACCCGGCGCATCGTCTTCAGCTTCGGCATCGCCTACGACACGCCCAGCGACAAGGCGCGCCAGGTGAGCCAGCTCGTGAAGCGCATCATCGACGGCCTGCCGGACGTCAAGTTCGACCGGGCGCACCTGCTGGCCTTCGACGAGAGCCGCATGACCTACGAGGTCGTCTACATCATGCAGGTGCCCGACTACAACCGCTACATGGACACCCAGCAGGAGATCAACCTGGGCCTCATCGACGGACTGAAGGAAATGGGCGTGCGCTTCGCCTTCCCGGTGCGCAAGGTGGAGTTCGTGGGTGGACGCTTCCCCGAGGTCAAGGTGAACGGCCTGGCCCGGGAGGCGCCGGCCAATCAGCCGGACAGCCCGCAGCAACTGCCGGGGCGTGGCTGATCGACCTAAGCCAGTCAGCGGTGCAGCACGTACTCGCCGTGGAGCCGGACGGCATCGGCGCCGTCGGCGGCGGGAATGCGGATGTTCAGGTACAGGCGGGCTCGGCCGCGGCGACGGAACTGCGTGGTGAACTTCTCCCAGTCCTCGGCGCTCGGCGCGTCGCAGATGGCCACGGCATCCCCGACCACCGGCTGCGGGTACTCGATCTGGCCGCCCTTGATGACGATGTGGCCTTCGTCCAGGTCGCCGTCGCGCAGGCGCAGGGTCAGCCAGCCCCAGCCGGCCAGCACGCACAGGCTGTAGAGGCTGCCGCCGAACATGGTGCCCTTGTGGTTGCTGTTGGCGGCCAGCGGTGCGGCCAGTTGCAGACTGTCGCCGTCCCAGGCGCGCACGCTCAGCTGCATGGCGCGGGTCAGCGGGATGTCCTGATGGATGAGGTCTTCGAGAAACTGGCAGTCGTTGGTCATGGTGTGTTCCTGGTACAGCGGAGCGCACATGATCCCCGGCGGACTCGTCGTTCGCAATCGTACCAATCGGTCAGTAGCCCAGCCATATCAGGCACAGCGACAGCGTGAGCAGCGAGCCCAGGGTGGACCAGAGCACCACCCGCGACACCCGCGCGCCGCTGCGCTGGTAGTACTCGGCCAGCATGTAGGGCCCGGTGCCGGTGGGCAGGGCGGCCAGCAGCAGGGCGCTGTGCGCCCACAGGGTGGGCAATTCCAGCAGCTCGAACGCTACGTACCAGGCCAGCAGTGGCTGCAAGATCAGCTTCATGGCCACCAGCGGCATCACGCCGGGGGTGGGTTCCTGCTGCTTGTGGGCGAGGAACAGGCCCAGCGACACCAGCGCGCAGGGCGTGGTGGCCGCGCCGAGGATGTTCAGCAGATCGGCCGCCGGCCCGGGCAGCGGCACGCCGCCCCAGGCCCAGAGCGCGCCCAGCACCGGGGCGATCACCAGCGGGTTCTTCGCCAGGGCCAGGCTGACCTTGCGCAGCGCCGGCCCCAGCGCCTTCTCGCCCTGCAGGGCCACTTCGACGCCCACCAGCGCCAGGGCGAAGATGCCGCAGACCACCACCAGCGAGGCGATCAGCGCCGGCTCCAGGCCGTTCTCGCCGAACACCAGGATGCACAGCGGAATGCCCACGTAGCCGGTATTGGCATAGGCCGCGCCAAGGGCGTCCAGATGCGCGTCGGCCAGATCGCCCCTGCGCCATCGCCAGATGAGCGCCAGCGCGAAAACCACCAGCGCGCTGCCGCCGAAGGCCAGCAGGAACCCCGGCTGCCAGAGACGTTCCCAACTGGAGCTGGCGGTGACGCTGAACAGCAGGGCCGGCAGCGCCAGCCAGACCACGAAGCGGTTCAGCTCCGAGGCGGCATGTGGGCCGAGCCGGTTGGTGCGGCGGCAGAGGTAGCCGATGAGGATCAGGGCGAAGACGGGCAGGACGATGGTGACGACGGAAAACATGGATTTCTATACCGACGGCGAAGCCGGCAGCCTACTGGAGCGGCGGCGCAATCGCCAAGCCGAAGGTGGGGTGCTGCGCTGGGCCATTGCGCTGTTCGGGCTGCTGAGCCTGGCCGGCGGCGTCAGCGCCCGGGACTACCGCTTCAGCGATGCCCACGTGCACTACCTGGACTTCTTTCAGGAAAGCGACGGCATGGAGGAGCTGTTCAAGGCCATGGACGCCGCCGGGGTCGACCATGTGATGCTGGCAGGTATCCCGGTGGCCAAGAAATGGCACGAGGACGAGCCGCGACGGCCGCGTTACTACGCCGGGGACGATGCCGGCGTGTACTGGTACAGCGCGACCGACGTGCTGGTCGCGGCCGCCGTGAAGGCTCTTCCGCCGGAGCGCCGCCGTCGCGTGCACCCGTTTCTCTCCGGCTTCAACCCTACCGACAAGAACGCCGACGCCCATATTCGCCGCATGCTGGAGCTGGACCCGGGCTTCTGGCAGGGGCTGGGCGAGGTGTTCACCCGTCACGACGACCTCACCGCGCTGACCTACGGCGACGTACCCCGGGCCAACAACGAGGCGATGCGCCGGGTCTACCACCTGGCCGCCGAACACGACCTGCCGGTGCTGCTGCACGCCAACATCACCTCCAAGCGCGAACGCCATCCGCTGTATCTGGAGGAGCTGGAGGAGGCGCTGCGCAACCACCCCCATGTGCGCTTCATCTGGGCCCACGCCGGCACCAGCATGGAGATCCATCGCCACCAGGAACAGCTGGAGTTTCTGCGCCCGACGCTGGCGCGGCTGCTGGACGACTACCCGAACCTGTATGTCGACCTGTCCTGGACCATGCTGCGACCCTACCTGCTGGATGCGCGGGGTCGACCGGATCGCCGCTGGCTGCAGCTGGTCAGGCGCCATCCCGGGCGCTTCATGCTGGGCTCGGATGTGGTTGGCAGCTTCGGCAGCCTGGGCAAGCTGCTGCACGAGTTCCGGCCGTTCCTCGATGCGCTGCCGGAGGAGGTGGCGCGGCGGGTGGCGCGGGACAACTTCCTCGCTGTGCTGCCTCGCCGTGCGGATTCTGCTGGGCAGTAGCCGGATCGCCGACACGTCGGCGGCACCGCTGGCCGGTGAGCTGCAACGGTTCATGCAGGCGGCTGCCGAGGTCCCGCGGACCCGCTGGGAGCTGTCGTGCCTGGCTGTGGACTTGTGACGCACTTCCGCGTTTTTTCGTGACCTGTGTCCAACAGGCTCGTTTTCACGGGGGCGCGCGCTCTAGAATGGTGCACTCGAGACTGAGCCCGCACCATGGACATCGATCTGGCCCGCACCTTTCTGGAAATCGCCCGCAGCGGCAGCTTTGTTGCCGCCGCCGAGCGCCTGCACGTCACCCAGACCGCCATCACGGCGCGGGTGCAGAAACTGGAGGCGCAGCTGGGGTGCTCGCTGTTCGTGCGCAACCGCGCCGGCGCGCGGCTGACCGCCAATGGGGAGAAGTTCCTCGGCTATGCCAGTCAGCTGGTGGAAAGCTGGGAG
>DATGNS010000165.1:0-35100 GCA_035306625.1 Pseudomonas sp.
CCGAGAACTCCGTTATGTCCAATGTCCAAGAGCAGTTCCCCCTGATCGCCGCCATCGATCTGGGCTCGAACAGCTTCCACATGGTGCTGGCCCGGGTGGACCAGGGCGAGATCCGCATTCTCGAGCGCCTGGGCGAGAAGGTTCAGCTGGCCGCCGGCCTCGACGAGCAGCGCCACCTCACCGAAGAAGCCATGCAGCGCGGCCTCGACTGCCTGGCGCGCTTCGCCCAGCTGATCCATGGCCTGCCCAAGGGGGCGGTGCGCATCGTCGGCACCAACGCCCTACGCGTGGCGCGCAACCGCAACCAGTTCATCCGCCGCGCCGAAGCCCTGCTGGGGCACCCGGTGGAGGTGGTGGCCGGCATCGAGGAAGCGCGCCTGATCTATCTGGGCGTCTCCCATACCCTCGCGGACACCCAGGGCAACCGCCTGGTGGTGGACATCGGCGGCGGCAGTACCGAATTCATCATCGGCCAGCGCTTCGAGCCGCTGGTGCGCGAGAGCCTGCAGATGGGCTGCGTCAGCTTCACCAAGCAGTTCTTCGCCGATGGCCGCATCAGCCCCTCGCGCTACGAGGACGCCTATACCGCGGCGCGCCTGGAGCTGCTGCGGGCCGAGAAGAGCCTGCGCCGGCACGGTTGGCAGGAGGCGATCGGCGCCTCCGGCACCATCCGCGCCATCGGCCAGACGCTGCAGGCCGCCCAGCTCGGCCTGGGCGAGGTGAACAGCGCGGGCCTGGCCTGGCTCAAGCGCCGCCTGCTCAACCTGGACTCGGTGGCGCAAATCGATTTCGCCGGCCTCAAGCCCGAGCGTCGCCCCATCTTTCCGGCCGGTCTGGCGATCCTCGAGGCAATCTTCGATGCCCTGGGCCTGGAGAGCATGACCCATTCCGAGGGCGCACTGCGCGAGGGCGTGCTGTACGACCTGATCGGCCGCCACAGCCACGAGGACGTGCGCGAACGCACCCTGTCGGCGCTGGTGGAGCGCCACCATGTGGACCAGGAACAGGCCGAACGGGTGAGGGGCAAGGCGCTGTCGGCTCTGGAGCAGGTGGCCGACGCCTGGAAGCTCGACCAGGACTGGCACCGCGAGCTGCTGGGCTGGGCGGCGCGGGTCCACGAGGTGGGCCTGGACATTGCCCATTACCACTACCACAAGCACGGCGCCTACCTGATCGAGCACTCGGACCTGGCCGGCTTCTCGCGCCAGGATCAGCTCAACCTGGCCCTGCTGGTGCGCGGCCATCGCCGCAACATTCCGCTGGACAAGTTCCAGGAGGCCAACGGCGATACCGATACCCTGGTGCGCCTGTGCATCCTGCTGCGCTTCGCCATCCTCTTCCATCACATCCGCGGCACCCAGGAGATGCCCAGGGTGCGTCTGGAAGCCGGCGAGCGCAGCCTGCATGTACGCTTTCCGGACGGCTGGCTGGCCGCCAACCCGCTGACCGCCGCCGACTTCGCCCAGGAAGCCGAGTGGCTCAAGCGCATCGGCTACAGCCTGACCGTGCAGTGACCCCGCGCGCGGTCGGAGCCCCTCCGACCGCTCCGCTCAGGAGCCGCGGTTGACCGCCAGCGCGGCGCGGATCACGTCGGCGCCGATGGCCGCCTCGTACTGCTTCCACACCGGCAGCATCGCCTCGCGCCAGGCGGCGCGCTGCTCCGGCGTCAGAGTGATCAGCCGGGTCTTGCCGCTGGCGGCGATCCGCGCCCGGTCCCGGGCGTTCAGCGCCTCGGCCTCGGCGTTCACCATCTGCGTGACTTCCTCGATGATGTCGTCCAGTTCGACGCGAATCGCGTAAGGCAGGCCGTTCCAGAAACGGGTGCTGGTGATCAGCATGTAGTGCAGCACACCGTGGTTGCTCTCCATGATGTGGGACTGCACGGCATGCACGTTCTGACTGACGATGTTCGACCAGGGGTTCTCCGCGCCCTGCACCTGGCCGCTGGCCAGCGCCTTGTACATATCCCCGAACGCCAGGCGCACCGGCCGGGCGCCCACGGCCTCGAACTGGCTCTGCAGCACCGCCGAGTTCTGGATGCGGAAGCTGACGCCGCGGGCGTCCTCCGGCAGCAGCAGCGGACGGTCGGCCGACAGCTGCTTCAGACCGTTGCTCCAGTAGGCCAGGCCGCTGATGCCGTGATTGACCATCGAGCGCAGCAGCTCGCGGCTCTTCTCGCGGCGCCCGAAGCGCTTCACCGCCTCGGCGTCGTCAAACAGGAACGGCAGGTCGAACAGCTGCAGCTTGGAGGTGTAGCGGTCGAACTTGGACAGCGACGGCGCCAGCAGCTCCACTCGGCCGTCCAGCAGGGCCTCCATCTCGTCGGCGTCGCCGTACAGGGTGGAGTTGGGATACACCTCGACCCTGACCTTGCCCGCCAGGCGCTCTTCGGCCAGCTTCTTGAACAGCAGGGCCCCCTTGCCCTTGGGGGTGTCGTCGGCGACCACATGGGAGAAGCGGATGAGGATCGGCTCCTGGGCCAGGACCGGCAGGGCCAGAAGTCCGGTGAACAGGAAACACAGGAAGCGACGCATGGCGTGTAACACCACCTTCAGGCACGACAGGCGACCTTCCCGTGTCGCTGCCGGCGAAAGCCGAAGGTCGGCCGCCCGTTATCCGGAAACCCTTGCCGACCATGATGAAGCACGACTGAGCCGCGCTTCGGGAGGGCGAGAGTGTTGGTGAACAGGCAGTCCCGAACCAGCGACTGCGTCACAAAAACAACAATGCATTGACGCCGGCAATCCGTCACACCACCGTCAGCTGTGGATTGGCCAGGCGCTCCAGGAGGATGATCTGGCTGTTGCGCGGATGGGCGTTACCGCTCGGTGTGCTGCGCACGTAGCGGCCGTCCGGCTGCAGGATCCAGCTGCCGACGTTGTCCGACAGGTAGGTTTCCAGCTCCTTCTTGACCCGCAGCTTGAGCTTCTTGCCCTCCAGCGGGAAGCAGGTCTCCACGCGACGATCCAGGTTACGCTCCATCCAGTCGGCGCTGGCCAGGAAAATCTTCTCCTCGCCCCCGGACAGGAAGTAGTAGACCCGGCTGTGTTCCAGGAAGCGGCCGATGATCGAGCGCACATGGATGTTGTGGGAGACACCGGGAATGCCCGGGCGCAGGCAGCACATGCCGCGCACGATCAGGTCGATGCGCACCCCGGCCTGGCTGGCCTTGTACAGCGCCTTGATCATCTTCGGGTCGGTCAGCGAGTTGACCTTGACGATGATGTGCGCCGGCTTGCCCTCGCTGGCCGCCTGGGTTTCCCGGGAGATCAGGTCGAGCAGGGTCTTCTTCAGGGTGAAGGGCGCGCTGAGCAGCTTCTTCATGCGCTGGGTCTTGCCCATGCCGATCAGCTGGCTGAACAGCTTGGAGACGTCCTCGCCGAGGGCCGCGTCGGCGGTCAGCAGGCTGTAGTCGGTGTACAGGCGCGCGTTGCCGGCGTGGTAGTTGCCGGTGCCCAGATGGGCATAGCGCACCAGCTCGCCCTGCTCGCGGCGCAGGATGAGCATCATCTTGGCGTGGGTCTTGAACCCTACCACGCCGTAGATCACCACCGCGCCGGCCTGCTGCAGGCGGCCGGCCAGCTGCAGGTTGGACTCCTCGTCGAAGCGCGCGCGCAGCTCGATGACCGCGGTCACCTCCTTGCCGTTGCGCGCCGCCTCCACCAGGGCGTCGACGATCTCCGAGTTGGCGCCGCTGCGATACAGCGTCTGCTTGATGGCCAGCACGTTCGGATCCTTGGCCGCCTGGCGCAGCAGGTCGATCACCGGCGTGAAGGATTCGTACGGGTGCAGCAGCAGGACGTCCTGCTTGGCCACCACATTGAAGATGTTCTCGGCGTTCTGCAGCGGCTTGGGAATGCTCGGCGTGAACGGCGTGTATTGCAGTTCCGGATGCCCTTCCAGCCCGGTGACGCTGAACAGCCGGGTGAGGTTGACCGGGCCGTTGACCTTGTACAGCTCGCTTTCGCTCAGGTTGAACTGGCGCAGCAGGTAGTTGGTCAGGTGCGCCGGGCAGTTTTCGGCCACCTCCAGGCGCACCGCGTCGCCGTAGCGGCGCGACAGCAGCTCGCCACGCAGGGCCCGCGCCAGGTCCTCGACGTCCTCGTCCAGGGACAGGTCGGCGTTGCGGGTCAGGCGGAACTGGTAGCAGCCCTTGACGCTCATGCCATGGAACAGGTCGTCGGCATGGGCATGGATCATCGAGGAGAGGAACACGAAGTTGTCGCCGGGGCCGCCGACCTCCTCGGGAATGCGGATCAGACGCGGCAGCAGGCGCGGCGCCGGCAGGATGGCCAGGCCGGAATCGCGGCCGAAGGCATCCACGCCCTCCAGTTCGACGATGAAGTTGAGGCTCTTGTTGACCAGCAGCGGGAACGGATGGGTCGGGTCCAGGCCGATCGGCGTCATGATCGGCGCGATCTCCTCGCGGAAGTAGCGCCGCACCCAGGCCTTGATCTTGCCGTTCCAGTTGCGCCGGCGAATGAAGCGGATCTGCTGCTTGGCCAGCTCCGGCAGCAGCACGTCGTGCAGGATCGAATACTGGCGGGCCACCTGCTCGTGCACCACCTCGCTGATGCGCGCCAGCGCCTGGTGCGGCTGCAGGCCGTCGGCGCCGGCCTGCTCGCGGGCGAAGTCCACCTGCTTCTTCAGGCCGGCCACGCGGATCTCGAAGAACTCGTCCAGGTTGCTGGAGAAGATCAGCAGGAACTTCAGGCGCTCCAGCAAGGGGTAGGACTCATCCAGCGCCATGTCCAGGACGCGGATGTTGAACTGCAGCTGGGACAGCTCGCGGTGGATGTACAGGCTGGTGTCATCCAGGTTGACCACCGGACCCGCATCGGGCTCCGGTGCTACCGGCAGCGCGTCGACCTGCGGCGCCTCGACCCCTGCGATGACATCCGGGGTTGTACTGTCGATAGTGACATCGGTGTTCATGTCGATTCCTTGCTGATCGATCGGCGAAGGTGGGTCAGCGAGCGCGGCGGCTCACTGACCCTGTTGTTTCAGCAACTGTGCGGCGCGCACGGCGAAATAGGTGAGGATGCCATCGGCCCCGGCGCGCTTGAAGCCGACCAGGGATTCGAGGATCACCGCCTCGCTCAGCCAGCCGTTCTGGATGGCGGCCATGTGCATGGCGTATTCGCCGCTGACCTGGTAGGCGAAGGTCGGCACCCGGAAGGTCTCCTTCACGCGCCAGACGATGTCCAGATACGGCTGGCCGGGCTTGACCATCACCATGTCGGCGCCTTCGGCCAGGTCGGCGGCCACCTCGTGAAGGGCCTCGTCACCGTTGGCCGGGTCCATCTGGTAGGTGTTCTTGCTGCCCTTGCCCAAATTGGCGGCCGAGCCCACCGCGTCGCGGAACGGGCCGTAGTAGGCGCTGGCGTACTTGGCCGAATAGGCGAGGATGCGCACGTTGTGGTGGCCGGCCACTTCCAGGGCCTCGCGGATGGCCTGGATACGGCCGTCCATCATGTCCGAGGGGGCCACCACCTGGGCGCCGGCCTCGGCGTGGGACAGCGCCTGACGCACCAGGGCGTCCACCGTCACGTCGTTCTGCACGTAGCCTTCGTCATCGAGGATGCCGTCCTGGCCGTGGGTGGTGAAGGGGTCCAGAGCCACGTCGGTGATCACCCCCAGTTCCGGGAAGCGCGCGCGAAGGGCGCGGGTGGCGCGCTGGGCGATGCCCTCGGGGTTCCAGGCCTCGGCGGCGTCCAGCGACTTCTTCTCCGTCGGGGTGACCGGGAACAGCGCCAGGGCCGGAATGCCCAGTTCCACCCAGGTCTCGGCTTCCTTGAGCAGCAGGTCGATGGACAGGCGCTCCACGCCCGGCATGGAGGGCACCGCCTCGCGACGGTTCTCGCCGTCGAGCACGAACACCGGCAGGATCAGGTCGTCCACGCTCAGCCGGTTCTCGCGCACCAGGCGGCGGGAGAAGTCGTCCTTGCGGTTGCGGCGCAGGCGGGTGGCGGGAAACAGGCGATCGGCAGGGGTGTAGCTCACGGCAGGACTCCAGGCGCCCGGAAGGCGCGAACATGAAAATCTACAGGCGTCGTCATGACGGGTCGCAGGGCGAAAAGGCACCTGCAAGGTGGGGCCATTGTCGGCCAGCCGATGCTCTGCGTCGAGCCACCCACGCCGACGTCCGGCATGCAACGGGGCCGGACCGCCGGACTCCAAGCTGGGCTCGTACCCGCGCTCGTCACACAGTAGGATGACGATATGGCTTGCCCGCGCGGCACAGTGCCCGCGCGTTCAGTGAACCGATACAGGAGATCCAGCATGCACAAGAAAGTCGCCGTCATTCTGTCCGGCTGCGGTGTCTACGACGGAGCGGAAATCCACGAGAGCGTGCTCACCCTGCTGCGCCTGGATCAGCGCGGCGCCCAGGTGCAGTGCTTCGCCCCCAACATCGATCAGCTGCATGTGATCGACCACTATCGCGGCGAGGAAATGAACGGCACGCGCAACGTGCTGGTCGAGTCCGCGCGCATCGCCCGGGGCAACGTCAAGGATGTGCGTGAGGCGAAGGTGGAAGATTTCGACGCGCTGATCCTGCCGGGCGGCTTCGGCGTGGCCAAGAACCTTTCCGACTTCGCGGTGAGTGGCGCCAACTGCACCGTGCAACCCGACGTGCTGGCCTTCACCCAGGCCTTCGCCCGCTCCGGCAAGCCAATCGGCCTGATGTGCATCGCGCCGGCCCTGGCGGCGAAGATCTTCGGCGAGGGCGTGCAGTGCACCATCGGCAACGACGCCGACACCGCGGCGGCCCTCGGCAAGATGGGCGCGCAGCACCAGGAGTGCTCCGTGGAGGACATCGTCATCGACCCGCGCCACAAGCTGGTCACCACCCCGGCCTACATGCTGGCCAAATCGATCAGCGAAGCCGCCAAGGGCATCAACAAGCTGGTGGACGAGGTGCTGGCCCTGGCCGAGGGCTGAATCCGCGACGGGGTATCCCGGGAAATCGCTGGGGGGGGCCGGCTGCGCCGGCTCCTCCTGCCGACATGAACTGCAACCAGGGAGTGCACCGTGCTCGACATCCGTCCCCTCACTGCCGCCGACCACGCCGCCTGGCTGCCGTTGTGGCAGGGCTATCAGCGCTTCTACCAGACCGAGATCCCGGCCGCGACCAGCGACCTGACCTGGCAGCGCTTTCTCGATCCGGACGAGCCGGTGCACGCGGCGCTGGCCTGGCAGGACGGCGAAGCGGTCGGCCTGGTGCACTTCATCTTCCACCGCAGCTGCTGGACCCCGGGCGACTACTGCTACCTGCAGGACCTGTTCGTTGCCGAAGCCCTGCGCGGCGGCGGGATCGGTCGTGCGCTGATCGAATACGTCTACGCCCGTGCCGCCGCAGCCGGAGCCAGCCGTGTGCACTGGCTGACCCAGGAAACCAACTACCGCGGCCGCCAGCTGTACGACCGCATCGCCGAACGCCCCGGCTTCATCCAGTACCGGAAACTGCTCTGACGCCCGCGATCGGCTCGATTGCCCGGTGCTCGTGCAGAGCCGCCCAAATACAACCAGGCATAAGAAAATAATTTTTTATTCCTTCTGAATAGGCGCCGAGCTTCTTACACTGCTGCCCGAAACCGTCAGGAGGCACGCGCCATGTCCCTTTGCACCCCCCACTACCTGATCGTCCCCGGCTGGCAGGGCTCGCCGGCCGAGCACTGGCAGAGCCACTGGCAACGCCTGCTGCCCAACAGCGCCCGGGTGGAGCAGGACGACTGGCTGTCGCCACAGCGCGACGCCTGGGTGCGGCGGCTGGAGGAAACCGTGGCGCGCAGCAGTGGACCGCTGATTCTGATCGGTCACAGCCTGGGCTGCGTGACCATCGCCCACTGGGCCGCGCAGGCCGCGCCCGCGCTGCTGGCCAGGGTCGGCGGCGCCTTGCTGGTCGCCCCGGCGGACGTGGAACGCGCGGAATGCCCGCAGCCGCTGCGCAACTTCGCGCCGCTGCCGCGTCAAGCGCTGCCCTTCCCCAGCGTACTGGTGGGCTCGGACAACGATCCGGCGGCCAGCGCGTCGCGGGCGCTGGCCCTGGCCGCGGACTGGGGCGCGGAAGCCACGGTGCTCAGCGGTGTCGGTCATATCAACGTGAAATCCGGGCATCGGCGCTGGGAGCAGGGCTTCGCCTGGCTGTACCGCCTGCAGCAGCGCATCGACGAGCAGGCCCGGCGCTGCGCCTGAGCGCCCTCAGCCGCGAGACAGGCGGGTCAGCAGCCGATCTAGCGCGTTGGCGAAGCTCTGCCGATCCCGCTCGGAATAGGCCGCCTGGCCGCCGCCCATCTGACCCTGATCGCGCAGATCGGTGAACAGGTTGCGCAGCGCCAGCCGCTCGCCCATGTTGCGCTCGTCGAACTCGCGGCCCCGGGGATCCAGGGCCGCCACACCCTTCTTCACCAGCCGGTCGGCCAGCGGGATGTCGCTGCAGATCACCAGTTCGCCCGGCTCGGCATGCTCCACCAGGTAATCGTCGGCGGCATCCGGCCCGCTGGGCACCACCACCAGGCGCACGCAGGCGAACGGCGGCCTGGTCTGCGCCTGGCCGGCCACCAGCCAGACCTCATGCCCGCGCTTGAGGGCGAATTTGATGACCAGTTCCCGGGCCGCCCGCGGGCAGGCGTCGGCGTCGATCCAGATGCGCATGTCAGGCCGGTGCCCGGCGCACGGTGGCCAGCAGCGCGGCCGCGGCCATGAACAGCGCGCCGAAGGTGCGGTTGAGCAGCTTCTGCTGGCGTGGCGAACGCAGCAGGCGCAGCACCCGTGCCGCCAGACCCGTGTAGCCGGCCATCACCACCAGATCCACGGCGATCATGGTGGCAGCGATGATCAGGTACTGGACCAGCAGCGGCTGGCGCGGATCGAGGAACTGCGGGATCACCGCCAGGATGAAGACGATGGCCTTGGGGTTGCTGGCATTGACCAGGAAACCGCGCAGCACCAGGGTCAGCGGCCGTCCCAGGGGGCGGCCGACCTCGTCGGTGCTCAGCTCGCTGGCCGGCGCCGTCCACTGCTTCCAGCCCAGGTACAGCAGGTAGCCCACGCCGAACCACTTGATCAGGTTGAACGCCAGCTCCGAGGCCGCCAGCACCGCGCCCAGTCCGGCGGCGACGATGGCGATCTGCAGGGCCAGCGCCAGCTGCAGGCCCAGCACGTTCCAGTAGCCACGCCAGAAGCCGTAGCGCAGGCCGCTGGACATGGAGGCGATGGCGCCGGCGCCGGGCGACAGGCTGATCACCCAGCAGGCGGCGAAGAAGGCTAACCAGGTTTCCCAGGCCATGCGTGTGCTCCCCGGGTCAGTCCGGCTGGCCCTTGTTGAGTTTCAGCGGATCGCGCAGCTTGCGGCTCATGGCCCTGCGCATGCGGATGTTCAGCGCCTCGACGCCCAGCGAGAAGGCCATGGCGAAGTACACGTAGCCCTTGGGCACATGCACGTCGAAGGCTTCGGCCACCAGCAGGGTGCCGACCACGATCAGGAACGACAGGGCCAGGATTTTCAGGGTCGGGTGCTTGTCGATGAAGTCGCTGATGGTGCCGGCGGCCAGCATCATCACCAGCACGGCGATGACGATGGCGGCGACCATCACCGGCACGTTCTCCACCAGACCGACGGCGGTAATCACCGAGTCCAGGGAGAAGATGATGTCGATCACCGCGATCTGCAGGATGATGCCCATGAAGCCGGCTTTGGCGGCGCCACCACCTTCATGGCCGCCCTCCTCGCCTTCGACGCTGTGCCAGATTTCCAGGGTGCTCTTGAACAGCAGGAACAGGCCGCCGAAGAACAGGATCAGATCGCGTCCCGAGATACCCTCGCCCCAGATGGTGAACAGGTCATTGGTCAGGCGCATGACCCAGGCGATCGAGAGCAGCAGCAGGATGCGCGTACCCATCGCCAGCGCCAGGCCAAAGAAGCGCGCCCGGGCCTGCTGATGCTTGGGCAGACGCGAGACCAGGATGGAGATGAAGATGATGTTGTCGATGCCCAGAACGATTTCCAGGGCGGTCAGGGTCAGGAAAGCCACCCAGATTTCCGGGTTGGTGAGCCATTCCAGCATGAATCAGGCCCCGCGCTTGAGAGTGGACACTTCGGTGCCGCGCCAGCGGCGCACCACCTTCTGGAAGAACATGGAGTTGGGAATCTGCAGCAGACAGCCCTCGTTGCCCTCGCCGACATCCTCCAGCGTGGTATAGAGCAGATTGATGTCCACCACCCGGCCTTTGACCCCGGGTTTGTCGCCGCTATCCAGCAATTCCAGCTTGTCGCCGATGCGGAACGGGCCGGAGGTAAAGATCAGCAGCGCGCAGAACAGGTTGGACAGCACGCTCCAGGCGGCGAAGAAGGCCACCGCCGCCACTGCGGCGAAACCGGTGATGGCCGTCCACAGCACGGTGGCGGACACGCCCAGGCGCTCGAGCACCATCAGCACGGCGCTGCCCATGATCAGCCAGCTGAGCAGGCCGCGCAGCGGCATCAGCAGCTCCATGGGCAGCCGGTAGTGCTCGCCGATGCGGGCGATGAAGCGCCGCAACAGGCGCTGCAGCACCCAGGCACCGACCAGGATGAGGATGATCTGCAAACCCGGCACCAGGATGCCGAACCATTCCTGGGCCCACAGCGGCAGCCATTCTTTCATTGGGTCTTCTCCAGTTCCGCCTGCAGGGTCTCGAGGGTTTCCAGGGCGGCCAGCCAGGCCTCTTCCAGTTGCGCCTCGCGGGCCTTCAGGCTGTTCTGCTCCGCCAGCCGCTGCTTGAGTTCATCCTTTCTCGCCGCCTCGTACAGCTGGGCATCGGCCAGCTGCGACTCGATCGCCGCCAGCTTCTCCTGCACCTCACCGAGCTGGCGCTCCAGCTTCTCGGCCTCGCGCTTGTGTGGCGCCAGTTGCTGGCGCAGGGCGGCGGCAGCCTGGCGCTGGGCACGCTTGTCGGTGCGCTCGGCGGCCGGCTCGGCACTGACCGGATGCTGACGGGCCCGGTAGTCTACCAGCCAGCGGGCGTAATCCTCGAGATCGCCGTCGAAGTCCTGCACCCGGCCATCGGCCACCAGCAGGAACTGGTCGGTGGTACTCTTGAGCAGGTGGCGGTCGTGGGAGACCACCAGCACGGCGCCCTCGAACTCCTGCAGGGCCAGGGTCAGCGCCAGGCGCATCTCCAGGTCCAGGTGGTTGGTGGGCTCGTCGAGCAGCAGCAGGTTGGGGCGCTGCCAGGCGATCAGCGCCAGGGCCAGACGGGCCTTCTCGCCGCCGGAGAAGTTGATCACCGGCTCGTCGCAGCGCTCGCCGCGGAAATCGAAGCCGCCGAGGAAGTCGCGCAGGGTCTGTTCGCGCTCCTCCCGGGCGATGCGCTGCAGGTGCAGCAGCGGGCTGGCCTTGGGATCCAGGGCGTCCAGCTGGTGCTGGGCGAAGTAGCCCACCGCCAGGTTCTCGCCACGCTGCAGGCGACCCGCCAGGGGCTGCAGTTCGCCGGCCAGGGTCTTGATCAGGGTCGACTTGCCCGCGCCGTTGGGGCCAAGCAGGCCGATGCGCGCGCCCGGCGCCAGCTGCAGCTTGACCTTCTCCAGCACGGCACGCTCGCCATAGCCCAGACGGCCTTCGGCCAGGTCCAGCAACGGGCTGGATACCTTCAGGGCCTCGCGGAAACGGAAATCGAACGGGGAATCCACATGGGCCGGCGCCAGTTCCTCCAGGCGCTCCAGCGCCTTGAGGCGGCTCTGCGCCTGACGGGCCTTGCTGGCCTTGGCCTTGAAACGGCGGATGAAGTCTTCCATGTGGGCGCGCTGCGCCTGCTGCTTCTCGTAGGCCTGCTGCTGCTGGGCCAGGCGCTCGGCGCGGGCGCGCTCGAAGGCGGAATAGCCGCCGCGGTACTGGGTCAGCTTCTGCTGTTCCACATGGATGATCTGCTCGACCACCGCATCCAGGAAGTCACGGTCGTGGGAAATCAGCAGCAGGGTGCCCGGGTAGCTCTTCAGCCAGCCTTCCAACCAGAGGATGGCATCCAGGTCCAGGTGGTTGGTGGGCTCGTCGAGCAGCAGCAGGTCGGACGGGCACATCAGCGCCTGGGCCAGGTTCAGGCGCATGCGCCAGCCACCGGAGAAATCACCGACACGGCGTTCCATCTGCGCCGCCTCGAAGCCCAGGCCGGCCAGCAGCTTGCGGGCGCGGGCGTCGGCGCTGTAGCCATCGGCGTTGTCCAGTTCGGTGTGCAGGCGCGCCAGGGCGGCGCCGTCCTGGGCAACCTCGGCGGCGGCCAGCTCGCGCTGGATGCGGCGCAGCTCGACGTCGCCGTCGAGCACATAGTCCACCGCGATGCGCTCCAGATCGTCGATCTCCTGGCGCATGTGGGCGATGCGCCAGCTGGCCGGGATGTGGCATTCGCCCCCGTCGGCGCCCAGCTCGCCGCGCAGCAGGGCGAACAGGCTGGACTTGCCGGCGCCATTGGCACCAACCAGGCCGGCCTTCTGGCCGGGGTGCAGGGTGAGGTCGGCCTCGCTCAGCAGACGCTGCGGACCACGCTGTAGGGTAAGCTTTTCGAGTCGGATCATAAGGCGCCGCAGTCTATCCAGTTTCCGGCGCCAGCGCACCGGGGGAACGATGAGCACGAGCCTGTGGAACTTCGCTCTCGACCTGTACGCCCGCCCGGGCGTGGAGCAGGCCTGCCTGCGCCTGCAGGACGAGCACGACACGGATGTCTGCCTGCTGCTCTGCGGCGCCTGGCTGCAGCGACGCGGCGTGCGCTGCACGGCGCTGCGAGCGGAGCAGTTGCGGCGCCTGGCGCAGGGCTGGCAGGGCGACGTCATCCGCCCCCTGCGCGAGTTGCGCCGGCAATGGAAAGAGCAGGCGGCGCAGGACGAGGCGCTGGCCGCGCTGCGCGAACGCCTGGCGCAGCTGGAACTGGATGCGGAACGGGAACTGCTGCGCCGCCTGGAGGACCTGAGCGGCCCCTGGCCCGCCGAGGTTGGCGGGACGGCGGACTGGCTCGCCGCCCTGGCCGGCCCGGACGCGGACCGCGCGGCGCTGGACTGCCTGGCCGCGGCGGCACGAGCCTAGCGGGCGGCGCCCTTCGCCCTGCCAGTCCTGGCCGGCGCCTTCTTCAGGGGCACCGCGGCGGCCTTGACCGCGCGGGTTCGGGTGCGTGGGGCGGGCTCCCGGGTGGCCAGCGCGCGGGCGGCGGCGTCCGCGGCCTTGCCGACGTGCTGCCGGGCCAGACGCAGGCTTTCCTCGCTGTCACCCTGCAGCTGGGTCAGGTAGACACGGGTATCCCGGTCGCTGGCCTGCAGCGCGTCCAGCAGCAGCTCGAACTTCTCGATGCGGGCGCGGGCCTTGGCCTGGGCGCCGGCCTTGCCGGCGGCGGCCGCCTTCTCGAGGCTCGCCCGCGCCTCGTCCAGCTTTTGCTGGGCCTTTGCGCGCTGCTTGTCCAGCTTGAGCAGCAGCTTCTCGGCATCGGCACGGGCCTGGGCACAGGCCTCCTCCAGATGGGCAAGCAGAGAAGTGGACAGTTCCTGCAGCAGGTGCAGGGGGGTATTGACGGTATTCCTGGCGGCCATGACGGTTCTCCTGGCAATGACATGGCGCCATGTTAACCCTGCAAATTGAAGGGGAATAGACAACCCTGCAGTCATTGCCCGAGCCATTGACCCGGGGCAAGGAAAACGTGCTACTCGCCGACCACCTTCGGCCGATGGGCGTTGTGCAGCACTTCGATCAGACAGTCTTCCAGCTCGAAGCGCTCGCAGAGCAGCTGACCCAGCTGGCGCAGTTCCTCCGGCAGGGCCGGATCACCGGCGCAGCGCCCCTTGGGGCAGCGATCGTTGAACGCCACCACCTCGTCGGTGATGGCGGCGATCCGCTCCTGGATCTGGCCGGCCACCTCCAGCCCCCGCTGGTTGCCGAACTCGCGGGCCTCGATCAGCAGTTGCTCATAGACCCCGAAATGCCAGGCCGACACATAATCGAGCATGATCTGACAGAAACGGCCAAGGGCCCTGGTTCCTTCGCTGCCGGGTTCCACACCCTTCTGCAGGTCGACCAGGGTGGCGACCAGTTGCTGTCGCTCGGCCAGCCACCGATCGATCAGATCGTGGACTCCTCCCCAGCGCTCCCGGGCATTTCGGCATCGTTCCAGCATGTCGACCTCGCTAACTCGTTTGGCGGCACCGGATGGCGACCCTTCGCGGACCCACTGTAGGCCCGAGCGGAAGCGAGGTTCAAGGCGCGCGGCCGGAAAAATTCATACGCGCGTTTTGCCGCAAGGGCGCGGAAACCAGCCTGTTCGGGGGCGGCAAGGGCGGCGAGCAAGCCGCCAGCCGATCAACGGCGGCGCAGCAGCAGGTAGAGGGAGAAGAGGATCATGCCGATGAAGGCCAGCAGGCTCCACTCGGGGAGGCTGATACCGAACAGGGTCCAGCTGATCTTGGCGCAATCGGCGCTGCCATGCAGCATCAGGCGCAGCACTTCCTGGAACGGCAACGCCTCGAGCATGTAGTCGAGACTGGGCAGGCAGGCGGGCAGCTGATCGGCGGGCACCTGCTGCAGCCAGATCTGCCGCCCGGCGACGCCGGCGCCGGCCGCAGCCATCAGCAGTGCCAGGGCCGCATAGACGCGCTGGCCGACGCGGGCCGGACCGTGCAGCGCGGCAATCAGGCACACCAGGCCGAAGCCGATCACCGCCAGCCGCTGCAGGATGCACAACGGGCAGGGCTCCAGGCCGACGCCATGCTCCAGGTAGAGCGCCCCGAGCATGATCAGGACACTGCCGAGGAAAGCGAGGAAAAACAGGTTTCGGGAACTGGCCTGGAGCATGGTGATACCGGTGGGCAGCAGGGGTGGCTACGGTAGAGGAAGCCACCCGGGCATTTCAAGCACGACGTACGGCTACTCAGCCGCGCTCGAGGGGCACCTCGGCCTCCAGCAGGCTCAGACCTTCCTGGAACAACTGGTTGCTGCGCTGCTCCTCGCCCAGGTGGGCAAGCAGCCGGGCCAGCTCGGCGCAGGTGCGCGGATCGCGACGCAGGCTCAGGCTCGCCTCGTAATAATCGCGGGCCTTGCCCCACAGCTGATGACGAATGCTCAGGCGCGCCAGGGCGCGCAGCAGCAGCGGGTCCTCGGGATGCGCCTTGAGCCACTGCTCCGCCTCTTGCAACTGCTGGCCGCTGTCGGCTCCCCGCAGCCGCCCGTAGAGCTCCACCAGCTCCGGCTCGTAGCGCTTGCGCAGCGCCCGACGCAGCAGGCCCTCGGCCTCCGCCTCGGCGCCGCAGCGCCCCAGCTGTTCGGCGTACACCGCCAGCAGGCCGGTATCCTGCTGCAGGGCGCTGCTCAGCGAGGCCCAGGTCTCGTGCAGCGCCCCGGGATCACCCGCAGCACCCACCTCGCGCAACCGCTCCGTCCAGGCTTCGCGCTCCAGCTCGCGCAACCGGTCTTCCTCCAGCACCTTGTGCTTGCGCAGCTCGGGCAGCAGGCCGATCAGCGCACCCGGCCGTCCCTGGCGACGCCGCAGGTCGAGCAGACGCCGCAGCACTTCCGGCTGGTTGGGATGCCGTTCCTGCATGACCGTCAGGGTGTCCTCGGCGCCGGCCAGGTCGCCGCGCTGGGCCTGCAGCTCGGCATGGGTCAGGGCGATGGCCAGCTCCGCCCGCGGCTGACGCTGCAGGGCCCGCTCCAGGAGGGCGTCGCTCTGCTCGTGATCCCCCAGGTAGTGGGCGGCGCGGGCAGCGGCCAGGTAGTAGGGCAGCGGATGCGGGTCCGCCTCGGCAGCCACACGCAGATGCTGCAGGGCCGGGCGCCAGCGCCCCTCGGCCATCTCCAGCATGCCCCGGTCGCTGGCCTTGTGGCCGCGCCGGAGACGATGGCGGCGGGACCAGGGATTGACCAGCCCGCCGGACGCCACCAGCAATCCCAGCAGCCGGCGTGCCAGCCACACCAGCAGCCAGAGCGCGAGCAGGATGGCCAGGAACATCCACAGGCTGGATTCGTAGCGCAAGCCCCGATAGGCGATCAGCACATAGCCGCTGCCTTCGGCGATGCCCCGCGCCAGCAGGCCGGCGGCAACCACCAGCAGGACGAGCAGCAGCAGCGCGCGAATCATTGTTCTTCCTCCGGCACGGCGGGCGGCGCTTCGCCGCGCGCCTGCTGCCGCTGCGCCAGATAGGCCTGCAGGCTCTGCAGGGCCGGACGCAGATCGGGAGCCTCGACGGTCACCGGCTGCTCGGCCAGCTCGGCCAGGCGCTGCGCCAGGCTGCGCGCCGCCGGGTTGGCGGTGTCGAAATAGCCATTCAGCACCTCGGAGGCCTGCTGCAGGGCGGCGCCATACACTTGTGGGCGGCCCTGCAGCGCGGCCCACTGGGCCTGTTCCAGTGCCAGGCTCAGGGCCAGGCGCACCTGCGCCAGGTTCTGGCCGGCCAGCAGCGGACGCAGCTCCTGCTCGGCATTCAGTTCGATGCGCAGGTAGGGCGCGACCTTGCGCCAGGCGTACTCCCAGAAGCGCTCCTGGGTCGCCTGTTGGGGCGCCTCGGGCGCGGGCTGTTCGGTGAAGTGCGGCGCCTGGTGCAGCAGACGCTCGGCCTGTTCGCGCAGGGCCGCCAGCTGCAGGAACAGGCCGTCGCGGTCCGGCTGCGGCAGCGCGCGCAGGGCCTCCAGGGCCTTGATCATTTCCCCGCGGGCGGCAAAGCCCAGCGGATCGTTCTGACTGCGCAGGATGTCGTCGGCGACCTGCACCAGGGCGATGGCACTCGGCACGTCCTGCATGGCGGACAGGCGCAGGATGGCCAGGCGCAGCAGATGCTCGGCCTCGGCCAGGCGCCAGTCCTCGCGACTGGCGCCGAGCAGGCGGGTCAGGCTCTGCGCCAGGTGCTGCTGGTCGCCCTGCAGGGTCTGCAGCAATTGCCGCTGCTCGGCCAGCTGCTCCTGGGTGGGCAGCACGTCGAGGCGCTGCTGCACGGCCTCCGCGGATTCGGCCAGGCGCTGTTCGCCGGCGGCGCGGGCGGCCTGCCATTCCTGCTCGAGCTGGCGCTGCTGATCCAGTTGCGCCTGGGCGCGGGCCTGCAGCTGCTGGCCGTGCCAGAAGCTCCAGCCGCCCACGCCGGCGGCCGCCAGGGCCACCAGCAGCGCGGCGACCGCCAGCGGCAGGGCGGCGCGGCTCGCCGGGCGGGGTGCGTCCGGTTCGGCGGGGGCGGGAAGTACGGGGGGTTGCGCGTCGGTTTCGCTCACGAGTACGTCCTATCCGTGTGGAGGCTGATGTTCCTGCAAGGCCCGGAGCAGCGCCTCGGCGCTGGCGCCTCGGCAATCGATCACCTGCCGCGCGCTGGCGGCGCGCGCCTGTTCTGCAACCCGCGGGCTGGGCACGAACAAGGGTAGCCAAGCCAGCTCGGGCCAGGCGTCGGCGGCCAGCCGGCAAAGATGCTCGAAGCCCTGGCCGCTGCTGACCACCAGGCCGTTCAGCCGCTCGCCGACCACCCGGCGCCGCAGTTCGCCGGCAGGATAGTCGGGCAGGCAACGCCGGTAGAGTGGCAGAAAGTCGACCGCCACACCTTGGCCGCGCAGCTGCTCGGCGAGGAAATCCCGGCCAGTGTCACCGCGCATGATCAGCACGCGCGGATTGGGTACCTGCAGGGCCTCGGAGAAGGCGGGCAAGGCGAGCAGCGCCTCGCTGTCGTCACCCTGCTGCGGCCAGCTGACCTCCAGCCCGTAGTCGGCCAGGATGCCGCCGGTGGCCGCGCCCACCGCGAACCAGCGCTGGTGGATGGGCGGCTGCGGCCAGTACCGATCCAGGCGTTCCAGGCCCAGGCGGGCCGCCGGCTTGCTGACCACCACCACGGCACAGTAGCGATCCAGGTCCAGCAGCAGGCTGCGCTGCTCGGGCGTTTCCGGCAGCGCTTCGATTTCCAGCAGCGGCAGGCAGCTGCCGTGAATGCCCTGTTCGGCCAGCCGCGCGGCCAGGGCGGCGCAGTCATCGGCCGGACGGGTCAGCAGCAGGCGCCAGCTCACGGATGGCCGGCCTCGCCGTAGACCTCCGCCAGGATGCGGTCGGCGCCCTGCGCCAGCAGGGCCTCGGCCACCTGCACACCCAGGGCCTCGGCGTCCCGGCGCGGGGCGCGGGCCTCGGCGCGCAGCAGCGTCTTGCCATCCGGCTGACCAACCAGGCCACGCAGCCACAGCTGATCGCCCTCAAGCAGCGCGTAGCAGGCGATCGGCACCTGACAGCCGCCGTTGAGGTGCCTGTTCAGGGCGCGCTCGGCGATCACGCGGTCGGCGGTGTCGGCATGGTGCAGCGGCGCCAGCAGGGCATGCACCTCGGTGTCCGCCACCCGGCATTCGATGCCGACGGCGCCCTGGCCACCGGCCGGCAGGCTGTCCTCGGCGCTGATGAAGGAGCGGATGCGCGCCTCGAAGCCAAGGCGGATCAGGCCGGCGGCAGCAAGGATGATGGCGTCGTATTCGCCGGCATCCAGCTTGGCCAGGCGGGTGTTCACGTTGCCGCGCAGGAACTGGATCTTCAGGTCCGGGCGGCGGGCCAGCAGCTGGGCCTGACGGCGCAGACTGGAGGTACCCACCACGCTGCCGGCGGGCAGCGCGTCGAGGGAATCGAAGGTATTGGAGACGAAGGCATCGCGCGGATCCTCGCGCTCGCAGATGCAGAACAGGCCCAGCCCCTCGGGAAATTCCATGGGCACGTCCTTCATGGAGTGCACGGCGATGTCCGCCTCGTTCTCCAGCAGGGCGGTTTCCAGCTCCTTGACGAACAGGCCCTTGCCGCCGATCTTGGCCAGCGGCGCATCCAGCAGCTTGTCGCCGCGGCTGACCATGGGAACCAGGCTGACCTTCAGGCCGGGGTGCGCCTGCTCGAGGCGTGCCTTGACGTATTCGGCCTGCCACAGGGCCAGGGCACTCTTGCGGGTGGCAATGCGGATTTCGCGGGACATGGGCATTTCCATAACGAGAATTGCCGGCATGATAACAGGCCCGGGGCGGCCCCTGCGCCGGCCCGGATCAAGGAACGCCCCGCCGGGAAGACCCGCTAGAGGCTGTTCATCAGCTTGCGCACCCCCGCTACGTGGCGGCGGCTGACCGTCAGCGCCTGGTCCTCAAGCCCCTTGAGATAGAGCTGGAAATGCCCCAGGGGTGTGCGCTGCAGGCGCTCGATGCGGTCGCGGGCCACCAGGGCGTTGCGATGGATGCGCACGAAGCGGTCGCCGAACTCTTCCTCCAGCGCCTTGAGGGGCTCGTCCAGCAGCACCTCCCCCTCGCTGTGGCGCAGGGTCACGTACTTGTGATCGGCGATGAAGTAGAGCACCTGCTCCAGGGGCACCAGCTCGATGCCCTTGCGGGTCCGCGCACTGATGTGGGTCCGCGCGCCCTCGCCCCCGCCGCGCGGGCGGGTCAGGGCGGCCAGCTGCATGCGGTTGGGCCGCTGCGCCTTGTGCAGGGCCTCGGCCAGGTCCTCGCGGCGCACCGGCTTGATCACGTAGCCCACCGCACTGACCTGGAAGGCCTCAAGGGCGAATTCGTCATGGGCGGTGCAGAAGATCACCGCCGGCGGGGCCTCCTTTTCGCACAGGCGGGCGGCCACCTGCAGGCCGTCCAGGCCTGGCATGCGAATGTCCAGCAGCACCACGTCGGGCTTGAGGCTGTCGATCAGGGCCAGGGCTTCCTCGCCGTTGGCGGCCGCGGCATCCAGCGCACGGTAACCTTCGATCTCTCCGACCAGGCGTTGCAGACGTTCGCGGGCAAGCGGTTCGTCATCGACGATCAAGACGTTCATATGGCTCTGGCTTCCTGCGTGAGACTGAAACAAGGATAGCGTAGACAGGTAAAGTGCCGTCCGTGACGGCGCTCCACGCTCAGACTCGCGTCAGGGCCAAAAAGTGCCGCCAGTCGGGCCTTCACGTTGTTCAAGCCCTGCCGTGTGCCCCCCGAAACCGCCGTTTCCTGCGCCGGCAGCGGGTTGCTGACCACCAGCCGGAAGCGCCCGTCGCGCCAGCTGGCCTCGATGCGCACCAGCCCGCCGTCGATGCGCGGCGCCACACCGTGCACCAAGGCGTTTTCCACCAGGGGCTGCAGGGTCAGCGGCGGGATGGGCAGTTCATCCGGCACGCCCTCGACCGCCCATTCCACCCGCAGGCGGCTGCCGAACCGGTACTGCTCGATGGCCAGGTAGCGCTCGGTCAGCACCCGCTCCTCGCGCCAGGTGACCAGCGAACCGGGGCAGGCCAGGCTGGCGCGGAACAGGTCGGACAGATCCAGCACCGCCTGCTCGGCCCTGGCCGGATCGCTGGCCACCAGGCTGGCGATGCTGTTCAGACTGTTGAACAGGAAATGCGGGCGGATGCGCGCCTGCAGGGCCTCGATGCGCGCCAGCAGCTCGGCGCGCTGCTGGCGGCGCCACTGGCTCTGCAGGTAGAAGTAGCGCAGCAGCAGGACGGACATGATCAGGCCGATCAGCCCGTGGCGCAGGTAGAGCGCCGCCTCGCCGCTGGCCGGGCCGCCCAGCTCGTGCAGCTCGGCCACCAGGGTGCAGACCAGGGTCAGCACCAGCACCACCAGGCAGCAGGCGAGCCCGGCCAGCAGCGGACGGCAGCGCGCCAGCCAGGGGCGCAGCTGGCAGAGGATGGCGGCGGACAGCAGCACGATCCACTGCACGAACAGCGAAACGAGGGCCAGGCGGACCCAGTCGAAGCCGCCGGTCAGCGGCTCGGCCAGCACCAGCACCAGCACCAGCAGCTCGGCCAGCATCACCAGGGTGAGCAGCGCCTGCGGCTCGCAGAGCGCGGGCACGAAGAAATCGTCGGGCGCGGGAGGCCGGGGGCTGAGCGTGTGCATGCCGCCATGGTGCCAGGCGCGTGCGGCGGGAAAGCGAGCTGGCGCACCGATTCGGCATGCGGGGCCCGGGATCCGTGACCGGTTCGTCAGCCGGCGGCGGCAGCGGCGTGGCGGCAGACCCTGTTATCATGCGCCATCCTTTCGCGGGAGCCACCCGCGCGTAGCGAACAGCCGAGAGCCTTCCATGAGTGCCGAGAAAACCAACCAGTCCTGGGGCGGCCGCTTCAGCGAGCCCGTCGATGCCTTCGTCGCCCGTTTCACCGCCTCCGTCGACTTCGACAAGCGCCTGTACCGTCACGACATCATGGGCTCCATCGCCCACGCCACCATGCTGGAGCAGGCCGGCGTGCTGAGCGCCGCCGAGCGCGACGCCATCATCGACGGCCTCAAGCAGATCCAGGCCGAGATCGAGGCCGGCACCTTTGAATGGCGTGTGGACCTGGAAGACGTGCACATGAACATCGAGGCGCGCCTGACCGAGCGCATCGGCATCACCGGCAAGAAGCTGCACACCGGCCGCTCCCGCAACGACCAGGTGGCCACCGACATCCGCCTGTGGCTGCGCGACGAGATCGACACCATCCTCGGCGAGATCACCCGCCTGCAGCAGGGTCTGCTGGAGCAGGCCGAGCGCCACGCCGAGGTGATCATGCCCGGCTTCACCCACCTGCAGACCGCCCAGCCGGTGACCTTCGGCCACCACCTGCTGGCCTGGTTCGAGATGCTGTCGCGCGACTACGAGCGCCTGGTGGACTGCCGCAAGCGCGTCAACCGCATGCCCCTGGGCTCGGCGGCCCTGGCCGGCACCACCTACCCGATCCAGCGCGAGATCACCTGCCGGCTGCTGGGCTTCGAGGCCATCGGCGGCAACTCCCTGGACGGCGTGTCCGACCGCGACTTCGCCATCGAATTCTGCGCCGCCGCCTCGCTGGCCATGATGCACCTGTCGCGCTTCTCCGAGGAACTGGTGCTGTGGACCAGCGCCCAGTTCAACTTCATCGAGCTGCCCGACCGCTTCTGCACCGGCTCCTCGATCATGCCGCAGAAGAAGAACCCCGACGTGCCGGAGCTGGTACGCGGCAAGTCCGGCCGCGTATTCGGCCACCTGACCGGCCTGCTGACCCTGATGAAGGGCCAGCCGCTGGCCTACAACAAGGACAATCAGGAAGACAAGGAACCGCTGTTCGACGCCGCCGACACCCTGCGCGATTCCCTGCGCGCCTTCGCCGACATGATCCCGGCCATCAGGCCGCGCGTGGAGGTGATGCGCGAGGCGGCCCGGCGCGGCTTCTCCACCGCCACCGACCTGGCCGACTACCTGGTGCGCAAGGGCCTGCCGTTCCGCGACTGCCACGAGATCGTCGGCCACGCCGTGAAGTACGGCGTGCAGACCGGCAAGGACCTGGCCGAGATGAGCCTCGACGAGCTGCGCCAGTTCAGCGACCAGATCGGCGAAGACGTGTTCGCCGTGCTGACCCTGGAAGGTTCGGTGAACGCCCGCGACCACATCGGCGGCACCGCGCCGGCCCAGGTGCGCGCCGCCGTGCAGCGCGGCCGCGAGCTGCTGGCCAGCCGCTGATCCGGCCCGTGCGGACGGCACACCCGCCGTCCGCATCCCGCCATGCGCGAGTCGCCCGCCCGCTCAGCCCGCCAGCCGTTCGCCAACGCCTGGTTCTTTCCCGCCGCGGCGCTGTACGCCGCCATCGCCCTGCCCTGGTCGGTGCTCGGCCTGCTCGGGCTGCTGAGCGCGCCACCCGGTCTGGCCACCCCCTACGGCCACGCCCACGAGCTGCTGTTCGGTTTCGCCCTGGCGGTGGTCGCCGGCTACCTGCTCGGCCCGCAACCGCTGCGTATCACCCTGGCGCTGCTCGCCGCCTGGGCCCTGGCACGTCTGGGCTGGCTGTTCTGGCCCGGGGGCTGGCTGGCGATCCTGAGCGCTGCCCTGTTTGCCACCACTCTCGCCTGGAAGGTGGTGCCGCGCTTCTGGGGCGCGGCGAAGAAGTGGCGCAACCAGGCGGTCGCGCCGCTGGTGATCGTCCTGGGCCTGGCCAGCGTGGCGGGCAGCAGCCTGGCGCCCTGGCTGCCCGGCGCGCGCCTGCTGCAGAGCACGCTGCTGGCACTGGCCACACTGCTGTTCTTCATGGGCGGGCGCATCATCGCGCCGGCCCTGGCCGGCCATGCCCAGAGCCAGGGCTGGACCCTGCAGGCGCGGGTGCAGCCCCGCCTGGAAGGCGCCGGACTGATCCTGCTCGGGCTGGCCCTGGCCGCCCTGCTGGCCGCGCTGGACGCCATGGCCGGCCTCCTGGTGCTGGCCACCGGTCTGCTCAGCGGCGTCCGACTGCTGCGCTGGCAGCCCTGGCGGCACCTGGGCCGCGCCGATCTGGCCGTGCTGCTGCTCGGCTATGCCTGGCTGGTCATCGGCCTGTTGCTGTTCGGCGCCGCGCTGCTGTTCCCCAGGCTGCCGCTGACCGTCGCGCTGCACGGCATCACGGTAGGCGCGCTGGGCACCCTGACGCTGGCGGTGATGGCACGCACCCGGCTGCTGTACCGCCTGCGTGACGCCAACGCCCGCCCCTGGATCCACCCGGCCGCCGTGCTGCTGACCCTGGCCGCCCTGGCGCGCATCCTGCCGATCCCGCTGGGAATCGAGCCCGCACCCTGGCTGCTGGCGGCCGTCGCCTGCTGGTGCCTGGCCTACCTGCTGCTGCTCGCGCTGCTGTGGCAGACGCGCGGCACCTTCACCCACCCCGCCGAATCCCGATCGAGGCATCCATGAGTCTGCACATCCGCCCGGCCAGCGCCGACGACGCCGGCCTGATCCTGCGCTTCATCACCGACCTGGCCATCTACGAGAAGGCCGAACACGAGGTGCGCACCGACGTCGAAGGCATCCGCGCCAGCCTGTTCGCCGCGGACGGCCCCGCCCGCGCGCTGATCTGCGAGCGCGACGGCGAGCCGATCGGCTATGCGGTGTACTTCTTCAACTACTCCACCTGGCTGGGCCGCGCCGGGCTGTACCTGGAAGACCTGTACGTGGACCCCGCCCATCGCGGCATCGGCGCCGGCAAGGCGCTGCTGCGCCACCTGGCGAGGATCGCCGTGGAACGGGGCTGCGGCCGCTTCGAGTGGTCGGTGCTGGACTGGAACCAGCCCGCCATCGACTTCTACGAGTCCCTGGGTGCCCGTCCGCAGTCGGAGTGGACCACCTACCGCCTGACCGGCCAGGCCCTGCTGGACCTGGCCACCTCCGCGTAAGACGCAAGAACGAGAACGCCCCGCAAGCGGGGCGTTTCTGCATCATGCCGTCTGCGGCCGGGGATCCCGCTGCGGGCGCGTCTCGTCCAGCATCTGCTGGATGGAGCGCCGGCGGCGCTCTTCCGCCTGGCGGGTGAAGTACCAGGCCAGGAAGGTGAACAGCGAGATGACCAGCAGGATCAGGCTGGCGATGGCGTTGATGTCCGGCTTCACGCCCAGGCGCACGGCGGAGAAGATCTCCATCGGCAGGGTGGTCGCACCCGGACCGGACACGAAGCTGGCCAGCACCAGGTCATCCAGCGACAGGGCGAAGGCCAGCATGCCACCGGCCACCAGCGAGGGCGCAATCATCGGCATGGTGATCAGGAAGAACACCTTCCAGGGCTTGGCGCCCAGGTCCATGGCCGCTTCCTCGATGGACAGGTCCAGCTCGCGCAGGCGCGACATCACCACCACCGCCACGTAGGCGGAACTGAAGGTGGTGTGGGCGATCCAGATGGTGGTCATGCCGCGCTCGGCCGGCCAGCCGATCAGCTGGGCCATGGCCACGAACAGCAGCAGCAGCGACAGACCGGTGATCACCTCCGGCATCACCAGCGGCGCGGTGACCATGCCGCCGAACAGGGTGCGCCCGCGAAAGCGGGGAATGCGCGTCAGCACGAAGGCCGCCAGGGTGCCCAGCGCCACCGCGGCGATGGCGGTGTAGAAGGCGATCTCCAGCGAGCGCATCACCGCCCCCATCAGCTGGGTGTTGTCCAGCAGGCTGGCGTACCAGCGCACCGACCACCCGCCCCACACGGTCACCAGTCGCGAGTCGTTGAAGGAGTAGATGACCAGGATGACCATCGGCAGGTAGATGAAGGCCAGCCCGACCCACAGCATTACGTTGGAGAAGCTCCAGCGCTTCATGGCTTGTCCTCCAGCTCCTTGGCCTGGTTGCGGTTGAACAGGATGATGGGGATCAGCAGGATGGCCAGCATGACCACCGCCAGCGACGCCGCCACCGGCCAGTCACGGTTGTTGAAGAATTCCTGCCACAGCACCTTGCCGATCATCAGGGTCTCGGGGCCGCCGAGCAGTTCCGGAATCACGAACTCGCCCACCACCGGGATGAACACCAGCATGCAGCCGGCGATGATGCCGCTCCGGGACAGGGGCACGGTGATCCTCCAGAAGCTGGCGATGCGCCCGGCGCCCAGGTCGGCGGCGGCTTCCAGCAGGGTGGGATCGTGCTTGACCAGGTTGGCGTACAGCGGCAGCACCATGAAGGGCAGATACGAGTAGACGATGCCGATGTACACCGCCAG
The DNA here is from genome assembly GCA_035306625.1 of Pseudomonas sp. GTDB lineage: Bacteria > Pseudomonadota > Gammaproteobacteria > Pseudomonadales > Pseudomonadaceae > Serpens. The sequence continues at coordinate 25,382 of DATGNS010000165.1, forward strand.
GTTGGTGTTGAGGATCTGCAGCGGCTCGTCGATCAGGCCGATGCCCATCAGCGCACTGTTCAGCAGGCCGTTGTTGGCCAGGATGCCCATCCAGGCGTACACGCGGATGAGAATCGCAGTCCAGGTCGGCATCATGATCAGCATCAGCAGGATGGTCTGCGCCTGCTTGCTGGCGCGGGCCATGGCATAGGCCATGGGGTAGCCGATGAGCAGGCACAGCAGGGTGCTGACCAGGGCGATCTTCAGCGAGCTCAGGTAGGAGAGCAGGTACAGCTCGTCCTCGCTGAGGAACACGTAGTTGCCCAGGTTGAGCAGGATCTGCAGCTGGTTGTCCGCCCACACGAAGATCTCCGTGTAGGGCGGGATCGCCACCTCGGCCTCGGCGAAGCTGATCTTCAGCACGATGACGAAGGGCAGCAGGAAGAACAGCAGCAGCCAGAAGAACGGGATGCCGATGACGACATGCCGTCCACTCGGCAGGAAGCGCTTCAGCATCGCCAGGTTCATGATTGCAACACCACGCCGCTGTCATCGATCCAGTGCAGGTACACCTTGTCGTCCCAGGTGGGGCGCTTGACGTGCCGTTCGCTGTTGGCGAGGAAGGCCTGCACGATCATGCCGGATGCCAGGCGGATGAAGTAGGTGGAGTGCCCACCCAGATAGGCGATGTCGTGCACGGTGCCCTGTACCCAGTTGTAGTCCTGGTGCTCCACCTCCGGCATGCTGCTGCTGATCAGCAGCTTTTCCGGGCGCAGCGCGTAGGTGACGCGCTTGTCCTCGGCGCGGGTGCTGATGCCGTGGCCCACATAGATGGGCCGCTCCAGCTGCGGGCAGGCGATGACCGCGTGGTCCTCCACGTCCTCGATCAGCTCGCCCTCGAACAGGTTGACGTTGCCGATGAACTCGCAGACCAGGCGGCTGGCCGGGGTCTCGTAGATGTCCATGGGGCTGCCCACCTGGGCGATCCAGCCCTGGTGCATGATGGCGATGCGCTCGGCCATGGTCATGGCCTCTTCCTGGTCGTGGGTGACGATCAGGCAGGTCACGCCGACGCGCTCGAGAATGGCCACCAGCTCCAGCTGCATCTGCGAGCGCAGCTTCTTGTCCAGGGCGCCCATGGGCTCGTCGAGCAGCAGCAGCTTCGGACGCTTGGCCAGCGAGCGGGCCAGGGCCACGCGCTGGCGCTGCCCGCCGGACAGCTGGTGCGGCTTGCGCTTGGCGTACTGGCTCATCTGCACCAGGCGCAGCATCTCCGCCACGCGCTCGGCGATCTCCTCCCTGGGCAGGCGGTCCTGCTTGAGGCCGAAGGCGATGTTCTGCTCCACGGTCATGTGGGGGAACAGGGCGTAGGACTGGAACATCATGTTGATCGGCCGCTCGTAGGGCGGCAGATCGGTGATGTCCTGGCCATCCAGGTAGATGCGCCCCTCGGTGGGACGCTCGAAACCGGCAAGCATGCGCAGCAGCGTCGACTTGCCCGAGCCGGAGCCGCCGAGCAGCGCGAAGATCTCGCCGCGACGGATGTTCAGGGACACGTCGTCGACCGCAACGGTCTCGTCGAACTTCTTGGTGACGCGGTCGATCCTGACCAGGATGTCCTTGGCTTGCTGATCACCGCTGAGGGCTTTCTTGTAGGCGCTCGAGGCCACCGCCATATGTGCACACTCCCACATTACCTGGTAGCGCCAGGTCGGACGTTAAGTATCGATGCGGAACGCCGGCAGCATTGCGTTCCGCGCCCAGACAACCAGAACCACACGTTGCATCGCTGGAAAGCCTCGCGCTTCGGGTCCTTGCGGATACCCGATGCCACGGAGCCACCCCAGGTTTGAAGGGGCGCAATTGAACCATCGAGAGGCGCTCAGGACTAGGGGCCCGGCGCCTCTTTTGCGGCTTTATTTTCCGCTCTTCACCTTGGCCCAGCTGCGTGTCATGGAACGTTGCACAGAAGGCGGCATTTCCGCCGAAATGTACAATTTTTCCAACACTTCCTCCGGCGGATAGATGGTCTCATCCGCCAGCACTTCCGGATCCATCAGCGCCTGGGCGGCCTTGTTGGGGTTGGCGTAGCCCACGTAGTCGCTGATCTCCGCGATCACCTGCGGATCCAGCAGGTAGTTGATGAAGGCGTGGGCCTCCTCGACGTTCCGGGCATCCGCCGGGATGGCCAGCATGTCGAACCACAGGTTGGCGCCTTCCTTGGGAATGGCGTAGCCGATCTCGATGCCCTTGCCGGCCTCTTCGGCGCGGTCGGCGGCCTGGAACACGTCGCCGGAATAGCCCACGGCCATGCAGATATTGCCGTTGGCCAGATCGGAGACGTATTTGGAGGAATGGAAGTAGGTGACGTAGGGGCGCACTTCCAGCAGCCTGGCCTCGGCGTGCGCATAGTCCTTGGGATCCTGGCTGTTGGGGTCCAGCCCCAGGTAGTGGAGCATGGCCGGCAGCATCTCGTCCCCGGAATCCAGGAAGGCGACGCCGCAGGAGGACAGCTTCCTGATGTTCTCCACCTCGAAGACCAGCGCCCAGGAATCCACCTCGACATCCTCGCCCAGAGCGGCGCGCACCTTTTCCACGTTGTAGCCCAGACCGTTGGTGCCCCACAGGTAGGGCACGCCGTACTGGTTGCCGGGATCATTGGTTTCCAGCTGGCGCAGCAGCTGCGGGTCCAGGTTGCTCCAGTTGGGCAGCTTGCTCCTGTCCAGCTTCTGGAAGGCGCCGGCCTTGATCTGGCGGGCCAGGAAGTGGTTGGAGGGCACCACCACGTCATAGCCGGAGCGACCGGCCAGCAACTTGCCTTCCAGGGTTTCGTTGGAGTCGAAGACGTCGTAGACCGGCCGGATACCGGTGGCCTTGCGGAAGTTCTCCAGGGTGTCTTCGCCGATGTAGTCCGACCAGTTGTAGATATGGACGGCGGGCTGGGCATTGGCTGTGCCGCTCAGCGCCAGCAGGACGCAGGTGGCAAGCAAGGCAGTGCGATGGGGCATGACGGTGTCCTCATGCGCAGGCCGCAAGGCGGCGGATGATGAAATGGCGACGCAGTCGCTCTCCTGTGCCCTCAGTGCAACGCGGGGCGGGCGGTCACGCTCCTGGCCGAATGGCCGTTGATTTGCCGACGACAGGGAAGGCCGGCTGCCGAAGCAGCCGGCCGACACCTCAGCGACCGGATTTGATCTTGGTCCAGCTGCGGGTCATGGCACGCTGCACCTTGTTTTCCAGGTCAGGGAAGGAATACAGCTTGGCCATCACCTCGTCCGACGGATAGATGCCCGGGTCGTTGCGGATCGCCTCGTCCACCAGCGGAGTGGCCGCCTTGTTGGCGTTGGGGAACTGCACGTAGTCGGTGATTTCCGCGATGATCTCCGGACGCAGCAGGAAGTTCAGGTAGGCATGGGCGTTGTCGACGTTCTTGGCATCGGCGGGAATGGCCAGCATGTCGAAGAAGGCGCCGGCGCCTTCCTTCGGGATCTGGTACTTGATGTTCACCCCGTTGCCGGCTTCCTCGGCACGCGACTTGGACTGGTAGAGGTCGCCGGAGTAGCCGACCGCCACGCAGATGTTGCCGTTGGCCAGGTCCGAGATGTACTTGGAGGAGTGGAAGTAGGCCACGTGCGGGCGGATCTGCATGTACAGGTCCTCGGCCCTCTTCAGGTCCGCGCTGCTTTCGCTCAGCGGCGACAGGCCCAGGTAGTTCAGGGCGGCCGGCAGCATTTCGGTGGGCGAATCCAGGAAGGTCACGCCGCAGCTCTTCAGCTTCTCGATGTTCTCGGTCTTGAACACCAGATCCCAGGAATCAACCGGGGCGCTGTCGCCCAGCACCGCCTTCACCTTGTCGACGTTGTAGGCGAAGCCGATGGTGCCCCACATGTAGGGAACCGAATACTGGTTGCCCGGATCGCTGGTTTCCAGGGACTTGAGCAGGCTCTTGTCGAGATTTTCCCAGTTGGTCAGCTTGCTCCTGTCCAGCTTCTGGAAGACGCCGGCCTTGATCTGCTTGGCCAGGAAGGGGTTGGACGGCACCACGATGTCGTAGCCCGAATTGCCGGAGAGCAGCTTGGCTTCCAGGACTTCGTTGCTGTCGAACACGTCGTACACCACCTTGATCCCGGTTTCCTTCTGGAACTTGTCCAGGGTTTCCGGTCCGATGTAGTCCGACCAGTTGTAGATGTGCAGTACTTTTTCCTGGGCCTGAGCCAGACCGGCCACGGCCGCGGTCAGGGATAGCGCGAGAAAGGTCTTGCCAAAGAGTTTCATGCCTTCACTGCTCCGGTTGTTGTTTGGTCTCCAAGGGTCTGTTCCCGTTGCGACGCGGCCACGAGCGAAACGGGAACAGACCCTTGGTGTGGCTGGCAGCGATCACCCCGGGTGAACCTGGCCTACGCACGCGCGAAGTCTGGCAAGTCGCCTTGGCGGATACAACCGCTAAAGCGTACGGATCACGGCTTTTTTTACCGGCTCCGCACCTCCTTCAGGGTCAGGTCCAGACAGACGCGTGCCTTGTCGATCAGTTCGTCCACCTGTTGCGTGGTGATCACCAGCGGTGGGGAAATGATCATGGTATCCCCCACCGCGCGCATGACCAGACCATTCCGGAAGCAATGCTCGCGACAGCGCAGGCCGACCTCCAGTCCCTGGTAACGCTCGCGGGTGTTCTTGTTCTTCACCAGTTCGATGGCGGCCACCATGCCGATCCCGCGCGCCTCGCCCACCAGGGGGTGTTCGGCCAGCTCACGCCAACGCTTTTGCAAATAGGGTGCCGTTTGCATCCGGACGCGCTCGACGATGCCCTCGTCGCGCAGCAGGCGCAGGTTGGCCAGCGCCACCGCGGCCGCCACCGGGTGTCCCGAGTAGGTGAAGCCGTGGGCGAACTCGCCGCCCCGCTGCAGCGCATCCACCACCCTGTCGTGCACCACCACACCACCCATGGGCAGGTAACCCGAGGTGAGTCCCTTGGCAATCGGCATCAGGTCCGGGCGCAGATCGTAGTACTGGCTGCCGAACCATTCACCGGTGCGTCCGAAACCGCAGATCACCTCGTCGGCGACGAACAGGATGTCGTGGCGTGCGAGGATCTCGCGCACCCGTGGCCAGTAGCTGTCCGGCGGCACTATCACCCCGCCGGCGCCCTGGATCGGCTCGGCGATGAAGGCCGCCACCCGGTCCTCGCCCAGCTCCAGGATCTTGCGCTCCAGCTGATCGGCCACGCGGATGCCGAATTCCTCCGGCGAGAGGTCGCCGCCCTCGCCGTACCAGTAGGGCTGGTCGATGTGCTCGATGCCGGGGATGGGCAGGCCGCCCTGGGCGTGCATCCCCTTCATGCCGCCCAGGCTGGCGCCGGCCATGGTGGAGCCGTGGTAACCGTTCCAGCGGCCGATGATCACCTGCTTTTCGGGGCGCCCCTGCACCGCCCAGTAGTGGCGCACCATGCGCACCACGGTGTCGTTGGCCTCCGAGCCCGAGCCGGTGAAGAACACATGGCTCATGCCCGGCGGCGCCAGGCTGGCGATTTCCCGCGCCAGCTCCAGGGCCGGCGGGTGGGCAGTCTGGAAGAACAGGTTGTAGTAGGGCAGTTCGCGCATCTGCCGGGTGGCCGCCTCGATCAGTTCCTCGCGGCCATAGCCCACGTTGACGCACCACAGGCCGGCCATGCCGTCGAGGATGCGGTTGCCCTCGCTGTCCCAGAGGTACACGCCCTCGGCCCGGGTGATGATGCGCGCGCCCTTCTGGTTGAGCGCCTGGTAGTCGGTGAAGGGGGCCAGGTGATGGGCGCGGCTCAGCGCCTGCCAGTGTTCGGTCTGCTTGCTCATCATTCCACCCCTCCTGTGTTCGGCCGGGCGCGACCTTGAGGACCTATACGGAGAAGAGCAGGAATTCACGCTCCCAGGAGCTGATCACCCGCTTGTAGTTTTCGTTTTCCGCCCGCTTGACCGCCACGTAGCCGGCGATGAACTTCCTGCCCAGGTACTTCTCCAGCGCCTTGCAGTTCTCCAGGCGCTCCAGGGCGCTCTCGATGGTCAGCGGCAGGCGCAGGTTGCGGCGTTCGTAGGCGCGACCGCTCACCGGCTGGGTGGGGCGCAGCCCCTCGACCATGCCGATATAGCCGCACAGCAGGCTGGCGGCGATGGCCAGGTAGGGATTGGCGTCGGCGCCCGGCAGACGGTTCTCGATGCGGCGGTTCTGCGGCGAGGACTGGGGTACGCGCAGGCCCACGGTACGGTTCTCCTCACCCCATTCGACGTTCACCGGCGCCGAGGTGTCCGGCAGGAAGCGGCGGAAGGAGTTGACGTTGGGGGCGAACAGCGGCAGCAGTTCGGGAATGTATTTCTGCAGGCCGCCGATGTAGTTGAGGAACAGCTCGCTGGGCGAGCCATCCTCGTTGGAGAAGATGTTCCGCCCAGTCTGCAGGTCGCGGATGCTCTGGTGCAGGTGCATGGCGCTGCCGGGCTGGTCGGTGATCGGCTTGGCCATGAAGGTGGCGGCCACGTCGTGCTTGAGGGCCGCCTCGCGCATGGTGCGCTTGAACACCATGATCTGATCCGCCAGGTGCAGGGCCTCGCCGTGGCGGAAGTTGATCTCCATCTGCGCAGGGCCTTCCTCGTGGATCAGGGTGTCCAGATCCAGCTGCTGGGCCTCGCACCAGTCGTACATGTCCTCGAACAGCGGATCGAACTCGTTGGCCGCGTCGATGGAGAAGGACTGGCGCCCCGTTTCGGGGCGTCCGGAGCGGCCGACCGGTGCCTGCAGGGGGTAGTCGGGGTCGTCGCTGCGCTTGGTCAGGTAGAACTCCATCTCCGGCGCGACGATGGGCATCCAGCCGTGCTCGGCATACATGCCCAGCACCTTCTTGAGCAGGTTGCGCGGCGACAGTTCGATGGGGTTGCCCATCCGGTCGAAGGTGTCGTGGATGACCATGGCGGTGGGCTCGATGGCCCAGGGCACCAGGAACATGGCGCTCGGGTCGGGCCGGCAGTACATGTCGATGTCGGCGGGATCCAGCAGCTGGTAGTAGATCTCGTCGTCCACATAGTCGCCGGTGACCGTCTGCAGCAGCACGCTCTCCGGCAATCGCATGCCCTTCTCGGCGATGAACTTGCTGGTCGGCGCGATCTTGCCCCGGGCGATGCCGGTCAGGTCGCTGATCAGGCATTCCACTTCGGTGATCTTGTGTTCTTTCAGCCAGTCGGTGAGCTGATCGAGTTCGGTACTCATAAGGGCCCCAGTTGTTGCCGCCGGTCTCTGCCGGCTCAGCGAGCATGCCCGCCAGCGGACGCGCACGGATCGGAAAGAACGTCCACGGCGAAGATCGGAACGGAGGCGACGATCATGAGCCATGTACCGGCAGCAGAGGAAGGGCAGGAGTCGTGCCGGAGGTGGAGAGTCGGCTGGCGGGACATGGGAAGACATCCGTATCCGCGTTCTGAATTGCTAACGAGCTTAGCGTTGTTCATTTTTTTACACAACGTTGCTCGCAGGCTTCACATCCCGGTCCGGCGCCTCGGAAGGGGTGCCTGCGGACAGGCCCGCGCACGCCCCGAAACGGGCCCGCATGCACCGTTGCGGGGCGGTTTGGCGGGCTATTGACAGGCCTGAAGGTTTGGGATTGACTCACAACCGAGCCACCGACTGATTGAAATTTTTAACAATAAAGGTACGGATCATGTCGCCCCCTCCGCGTGTAGCCAACCCCGGCGAGGCGAGCGTCTTTCTCGAAACGCACCCCGACGTGCAGTTCGTGGATCTGCTCATCGCCGACATGAACGGCGTGGTGCGCGGCAAGCGCATCGAACGCAACAGCCTCATCAAGGTATACGAGAAGGGCATCAACCTCCCCGCCTCCCTGTTTGCCCTCGACATCAACGGCAGTACGGTGGAAAGCACCGGCCTGGGTCTGGACATCGGCGACGCCGACCGGATCTGTCTGCCCATCCCCAACACCCTCAGTTGCGAACCCTGGCAGAAGCGTCCCACGGCCCAGCTGCTGATGACCATGCACGAGCTGGACGGCACGCCCTTCTTCGCCAACCCCCGCGAAGTGCTGCGCCAGGTGGTCAATCGTTTCGACGAGCTGGGCCTGACGGTCTGCGCCGCCTTCGAGCTGGAGTTCTATCTGATCGACCAGGAGAACGTGAACGGCCGCCCCCAGCCGCCGCGCTCGCCCATCTCCGGCAAGCGTCCGCATTCCACGCAGGTGTACCTGATCGACGATCTCGACGAATACGCCGACTGCCTGCAGGACATCCTCGAGGGTGCCAGGGTGCAGGGCCTGCCGGCCGATGCCATCGTCAAGGAAAGCGCGCCGGCCCAGTTCGAAGTCAACCTGCACCACGTGGCCGACCCGCTGCTGGCCTGCGACCACGCCGTGCTGCTCAAGCGGCTGATCAAGAACATCGCCTATGACCACGGCATGGACACCACCTTCATGGCCAAGCCCTATCCGGGTCAGGCGGGCAATGGCCTGCACGTGCACATCTCGCTGCTCGACCGCGACGGCAACAACATCTTCGCCAGTGAGGATCCCCAGCAGAACGCCGCATTGCGCCACGCGATCGGCGGTGTGCTGGAGACCCTGCCGGCCTCCATGGCCTTTCTCTGTCCGAACGTGAATTCCTACCGTCGCTTCGGTGCCCAGTTCTACGTGCCCAACGCGCCGAGCTGGGGCCTGGACAACCGCACCGTGGCGCTGCGCGTGCCCACCGGCAGCCCCGAGGCAGTGCGTCTGGAGCACCGTCTGGCTGGCGCCGACGCCAATCCCTACCTGCTGATGGCGGCGGTCCTGGCGGGCGTGCACCATGGCCTGACCAATGGGATAGAGCCGGGCGACCCCATCGAGGGCAATTCCTACGAGCAGCTCGAGCCGAGCCTGCCCAACAACCTGCGCGACGCGCTGCGCGCCCTGGACGACAGCGAGATCCTGGCCCGCTACATCAGCCCGGACTACATCGATGTGTTCGTGGCGTGCAAGGAAAGTGAGCTGGAGGAGTTCGAACACTCCATTTCCGATCTGGAATACAACTGGTACCTGCATACGGTCTGACCACCGGGCGATGCGAAGTGCGTCGCCCTCATCGCCCGGCGCCTGCCTACAATACCGCCCACCGGCGCGGCAGGCGCCGGGCCGTATCGCGTACCCCTGACAGAGTTGCCATGTCCAGTTCCTTCCCCGTTCGCCGCCTTCGTCCCAGCAGCCGGGCGCGCATCGACGCCATCCATGCCGCGGCCCGCGAGCTGCTCGCCGAGGGCGGCGCAGCCGAACTCAGCATCTACGCCGTGGCGGAACGCGCTGGCATTCCGCCATCCTCGGTATACCACTTCTTCCCGGGCGTACCCCAGCTGCTGCAATCGCTGGCCGCCGAGGTGCATGCCGCGTTCCGCCAGGCGCTGAGCGCGCCCGTCGAGCATGCCGCCCTGACCACCTGGCACGACCTGGCTGCCTTGCTGGAGGCACGCATGGTGGACATCTATGCCGACGATGCCGCAGCGTGCCAGCTGATCCTGGTGCAGCATGGCCTGAGCGAGGTGACCCAGGCCGACCAGCAGCACGACCGCGAACTGGGCCAGCTGCTGCGCGCCCTGTTCGACCGCCACTTCCTGCTGCCACCGCTGCCCGAGGAGCTGGACATCTTTGCCCTGGCCATCGAGCTGGCCGACCGGGTGTACGCCAGTTCCGTGCAACAGCACGGCGAGATCACGCCCCGCTGGCGTGAGGAAGGCCTGCGGGT
>DATGNS010000166.1:0-44542 GCA_035306625.1 Pseudomonas sp.
AGCACCGCATCGGCCTTGCCTTCGAGGATGCCGTCGGCCAGGTGCTGCAGGTTGCCCACCCCGCCCGAGGCGATCACCGGAATGCTCACCGCCTCGCTGACCGCACGGGTGACGCCCAGGTCGAAGCCGTTCTTCATGCCGTCCTGGTCCATGCTGGTCAGCAGGATCTCGCCGGCACCCAGCTCCTCCATCTTCCTGGCCCATTGCACGGCATCCAGCCCGGTGGGCTTGCGGCCGCCATGGGTGAAGATCTCCCAGCGCGGGGTCTCGCCCGGGGCGGAGACCTTCTTGGCGTCGATGGCCACCACGATGCACTGGGAGCCGAAGCGCTCGGCGGCCTCGCCGACGAACTCCGGGTTGAACACCGCGGCGGTGTTGATGGATACCTTGTCGGCGCCGGCATTGAGCAGGTTGCGGATGTCCTGCACGGTGCGCACGCCGCCGCCCACGGTCAGCGGAATGAACACCTGGCTGGCCATGCGCTCCACGGTGTGCAGGGTGGTGGCGCGGTTGTCGACACTGGCGGTGATGTCCAGGAAGGTGATCTCGTCGGCGCCCTGTTCGTTGTAGCGGCGGGCGATCTCCACCGGGTCGCCGGCGTCGCGGATGTTCTCGAACTTGACGCCCTTCACCACGCGGCCGCTGTCCACGTCGAGGCAGGGAATGATGCGTTTGGCCAATGCCATGCTGAAGCCCTCTCTAACCGGCTGCGCCGCACATCCGCGGCGTTGCGTGGTGCTCGCTCCTCGCCGTACTTGATGTACTGTCTCGTCGCTGCGCGCCACGCGCCTTGCGTGTCTGAAGCGGCTCGCTCGCTTAGCGAGGGCTTCAGTGCACGATTAACCCTGATTCAATCCTTGAAGCTGTCGCACAGCGCCTGGGCTTCGGCCACGTCAAGGGTGCCCTCGTAGATGGCGCGGCCGGTGATGGCGCCGATGATGCCCGGCGCGCGGGCATCCAGCAGCTTCCGGATGTCGCCCAGGTTGTGGATGCCGCCGGAGGCGATCACCGGGATGCGGCTGGCGGCGGCCAGCGCGGCGGTGGCCTCGACGTTGCAGCCCTGCATCATGCCGTCCTTGGCGATGTCGGTGTAGACGATGGCGGACACGCCATCGGCCTCGAAGCGGCGGGCCAGATCCACCGCCTGCACGCCGGAGACTTCCGCCCAGCCGTCAGTGGCCACGAAGCCGTCCTTGGCGTCCAGGCCGACGATCACCTTGCCCGGGAAGGCCTTGCAGGCCTCGGTGACGAACGCGGGTTCCTTCACCGCCTTGGTGCCGATGATCACGTAGCTGACGCCCGCCTTCACGTAGTGCTCGATGGTTTCCAGGGAGCGGATGCCGCCGCCGATCTGGATCGGCAGGTTCGGGTAGCGCCTGGCGATGGCGGTCACCACCTCGCCGTTGACCGGCTTGCCCTCGAAGGCGCCATTGAGGTCCACCAGGTGCAGACGGCGGCAGCCGCCCTCCACCCACTTGGCGGCCATGCTCACCGGATCGTCGGAGAACACCGTGGCGTCTTCCATGCGGCCCTGGCGCAGGCGCACGCAGGCGCCGTCCTTCAGATCGATAGCGGGAATAATCAGCATTGCTCGGAAACCTCGATGATCGGGGCGCGGGTCAGCTCTTCTCGAGTGCCCACAGGTCGCTTTCGATACTGGCGAAGCGGTCGGCAAGCAGCGCCTGCACATCGGCAATCGCCTGGTTGTAGTAGTGGGGGGCAATGTCCCGGCCGATCAGGTCCAGCACTTCCTGGGCCTCGAAGGATCCCAGTTCCAGCTCGAAGCGCTCCGCGAGGAAACGCTTGAGCAGCTGCACGGCGGCCTGCTCCTCGGCAGGCGCCAGGGTCAGCTGCGGTGCCTTGCCCCGGGTGCGGCTCATCACCAGCGCCCGTCCCAGGCCACGAAGTTCTGCAGCAGCTGCAGACCGTGGGTGTGGCTCTTTTCCGGGTGGAACTGCACGGCGAAGCGCGGACCTTCGGCCAGCACGGCGGCGAAGTCCACGCCGTAATGACCGCGACCGACCACCTGGCGCGGATTGCCGGCCTCGATGTAGTAGCTGTGCACGAAGTATAAACGCGCGCGGTCGGGAATGTTGTGCCAGAGCGGGTGGGCAACCACCTGCTCCACCTCGTTCCAGCCCATGTGCGGCACCTTCAGGTGCTCGCCATCCTCGTACAGGTCCTTGCCGAAGAAGCGCACCTGGCCGGGGAACAGGCCGATGCAGTCGACGCCGCCGTTCTCCTCGCTGCGCTCCATCAGCGCCTGCATGCCCACGCAGATGCCGAGGAACGGGCGATCCTGGCTGACCTCGCGCACCAGGGTGTCGAAGCCCAGGCGACGGATCTCGGCCATGCAGTCGCGGATGGCACCGACGCCGGGGAACACCACGCGATCCGCCTCGCGGATCACCTGGGCGTCGCTGGTCACCAGCACTCGACCGGCGCCGACATGTTCGAGGGCCTTGGCCACCGAGTGCAGGTTGCCCATGCCGTAATCGATGACGGCAACGGTCTGCATCACAGGCATCCCTTGGTGGAGGGCATCTGACCGGCCATGCGTTCGTCCAGGGTCAGGGCCATGCGCAGGGCACGACCGAAGGCCTTGAACACGGTTTCGGCCTGGTGGTGGGTATTGGTGCCGCGCAGGTTGTCGATGTGCAGGGTCACCTGGGCGTGGTTGACGAAGCCCTGGAAGAATTCCTGGAACAGGTCCACGTCGAACTTGCCGACCGTGGCACGGGTGAAGGGCACGTTCATGTGCAGACCGGGGCGTCCGGAGAAATCGATCACCACACGCGACAGGGCTTCGTCCAGCGGCACGTAGGAATGACCGTAGCGGGTCATGCCCTTCTTGTCGCCGACGGCCTTGGCGAACGCCTGGCCCAGGGTGATGCCGACATCCTCGACGGTGTGGTGGTCGTCGATGTGCACGTCGCCCTGGCACTCGATGTCCAGATCGATCAGCCCGTGGCGGGCGATCTGGTCGAGCATGTGCTCGAGGAAGGGCACGCCGATGGCGAAGTTCGCCTTGCCGGTGCCATCAAGATTGACCGCCGCCTTGATGCGGGTTTCCAGGGTGTTGCGTTCGACGAACGCCTTACGTTCGACCATGACCAGCTCCGCAAGAGAACAGAGGGGCGCCGCGGAAGTTTTCCACAGCCCGAAGGGCGCGCATTATAGGCCGGAACCCATGCGCCGGGGAACCGCGCGGCCCTTGGGTTCCCGCCGCACGGCTTGCTACCCTTGACCGTCCCACTTTCGCTGCGATGCCGCCATGCCCGTTTACATCGAACGCCCCACCCAGCTCACCGAGCAGGACCGCCAGGATCTGCTCAAGGTCTATGCCGATGCGCCCGACTGGCTGCTGCCGCCCTTCACCGACGGCGCCGCGCTGATCGAACGGAGCCTGGCCGACGGCAGCCTGCGGGTGGCCCGCTTCAATGGCCGGCTGCTGGGCGCCGCCCGCCTGCGGCCCCAGGGCGAGGAGCTGCGCCTGTCCCACATCTGCGTGCGTGCCCTGACCCGCGAGCGCGGCGTGGCCCGACGCATCTTCGAGGAGGCGCACCGCGAGGCGGAGGAAACGGACCTGCTGCTGGTGCTGGCCGCGGACCCGACCCGGGAGATCGCCCAGCAGCTGAGCACCCACCTGGTGCTGCCCCTGAGGTCGCTGTGAACAGGCACCCCTACGCCACCCTCGGCCCCGACCAGGTGCTGGATGCGGTGGAGAGTCTGGGCTTCGTCAGCGATGCCCGCGTGCTGGCCCTCAACAGCTACGAGAACCGCGTCTACCAGGTGGGCATCGAGGATGGCGAACCGCTGATCGCCAAGTTCTATCGGCCGCAGCGCTGGAGCGATGCGGCGATCCGCGAGGAGCACGCCTTTACCTTCGAGCTGGCCGAGGCCGAGGTGCCGGTGGTCGCGCCCCTGCGGCTCGACGGCGAGAGCCTGTTCGAGCACGGCGGCTTCCGCTTCGCCCTGTTCCCGCGCCGGGGCGGTCGCGCGCCGGAGCCCGGGGATCTGGACCAGCTGTATCGCCTCGGCCAGTTGCTCGGCCGCCTGCACGCCATCGGCGCCAGCCGCCCGTTTCGCGAGCGCGAGGCGCTGACCGTGGCCAGCTTCGGCCATGCCTCGCTGGCCACCCTGGGCGACAGCCCGCTGCTGCCCACGCACCTGCGCGCCGACTACCTGGCCATCGCCGAGCGCCTGCTGGCCCGCCTGGAAGCGCTGTTCGCCGCTGCCCGCCATACCGCCATCCGCCTGCACGGCGACTGCCATCCGGGCAACCTGCTGGAGCGCGACGGCAGCTTTCACCTGGTGGATCTGGACGACTGTCGCATGGGGCCGGCGCTGCAGGACCTGTGGATGCTGCTCGCCGGCGAGCGCCAGGAGCGCCTGCGCCAGCTTGCCGAGCTGGCCGACGGCTACCAGGAATTCCACGACTTCCCGAGCCATGAGCTGCCGCTGCTGGAAGGGCTGCGCAGCCTGCGCCTGCTGCATCACAGCGCCTGGCTGGCGCGCCGCTGGGACGACCCGGCCTTTCCGCCGGCCTTCCCCTGGTTCGGCACCGAACACTACTGGCGCCAGCAGATCGGCCTGCTGCGCGAGCAGCTGGCGGCACTGGACGAGGAGCCGTTGCGCCTGTACGGGTAGAGCGGTCGGCGCTTTTTCCTTCCGGACGCCGTTGCGCACCGATGTACGCGTAGCGTTGACCACCCTGCGCTGGAGCGATTCGGCCGCGAAATCGGCGCCTTAGCTGGCGCCCATGTAGCGCCCGTCACGGTGATTGAGCGCCAGCACCAGATTCAGCGACACCGCCCCGACCACCGAGAGCAGCACCCGCTCCGCCGGCACGATGCTGATGGCCGCCAGCACGATCAGCGCATCCACCGCCATCTGCACATGGCCGGCGCGCAGGCCGAAGCGCTCCTGCAGAAACAGCGCCAGGATGTTCACTCCGCCCAGGCTGGCCCGGTGGCGGAACAGCATGAGCAGGCCGACGCCGATCATGAAGCCGCCGAACAGCGCGGCGTACAGCGGGTGGATGTGCGACAGGCCGACCCAGCCCGGGGTCAGCTCGACGAACAGCGAGACCAGCGCCACCGCGCAGAAGGTGCGCAGGGTGAACTTCCAGCCCATGCGCCACAGGGCCAGGGCGTAGAAGGGCAGGTTGATCAGGAAGAACATGCCGCCCAGGGACCAGCCGCCCCAGTAGTTGAACAGGAAGGCCAGCCCCACCGTGCCACCGCTGAGCAGCCCGGCCTGGGCGAAGAAACTGATGCCCAGGGCGATCAGCGCGCAGCCCAGGGGCACGGCCTGGATGTCCTCCCACCAGGCATGACGCACCACGGGACGGGCAGTCTCACTCATGCGCGCGACGCACCCAGGTCTCGAATGCGTAGGCCGGGGCGTCACCCTCGGCGGCATGGGCCTCGTGGCTGACGCACCGCCACTGCTCGGCCGGCCACTCGGGGAAATGGGCGTCACCCCGCGGCTCCAGTTCGATGCGGGTCAGGTACAGGCGCTCGGCCAGCGGCAGCGCCTGGGCGTACAGCTGGGCACCGCCGATCAGCATCAGTTCGTCGACGCCCTGCTCGCGGGCCCAGGCATCGGCCCGGGCAAAGGCCTCATCCAGGGAGGCGAACACCTCGGCGCCCTGCAGATGCAAGCCTGCCTGGCGGCTGACCACCAGATTCAGCCGACCCGGCAGCGGCCGCCCCAGGGAATCCCAGGTCTTGCGGCCCATGATGATCGGCTGGCCCAGGGTCATGGCCTTGAAATGCCGGAGATCCGCCGGCAGATGCCAGGGCATGCGGTTGTCGAGACCGATCACCCGGTTGCGGGCCAGGGCGGCGATCATGGCGAGAGGAAGGCGAGTGCTGTTCATGGGGCGCGAGAATAGCGTCCGGCACCGCCCACTGCCTACTCCCGTGCCGCCACGAGCGGTTATCCTCAGCCCATTTCCTGTCATGAGTGCCGCCGTGAGTTCATTCCCCCTGTCGCGTCTTGACCGCCTCTGGCTGTGCGAAGCCATCCGTCTGCGCGAAGAGCAGGCCGGCCTGCTGGAGGATGGCGAGGCCAACCGCCGCGCCCGCCAGGCCGGGCCGCGACTGGAGCAGCGCATCGAGCAGCGCGCCCTGCTGCTCGCCGAACGGGACGGTCAACTGACTGCCCTGCGTCACTGGCGGCAGGGCGCGCGCCTGGCCCTGCTGGCGCTGCTCCTGCTGGCCCTGCTCAGCGGCGCCGGCCTGGCCTTCGCCGCCCTCGGCGACGGCCAGCGCCCGGTCAACGTGTTCTGGGCGCTGGGCAGCCTGCTCGGCCTGCACCTGCTCACCCTGCTGGGCTGGCTGGGCGGCCTCTTGTTCACCCGTGACGCCGGCAGCGCCCTGGGCCGCCTGTGGTGGTGGCTGAGCGAGAAGCTGGCCCGCGACGCCCAGGCCGCGCAACTGGGGCCGGCGCTGCTGCTCCTGCTGCACCGCGAGCGCCTGGCGCGCTGGGGACTGGGCGCGCTGATCCACGGCCTGTGGCTGCTGGCGCTGCTCGGCGCGCTGGCCCTGTTGCTGGCCATGCTGTCCACCCGCCGCTACGGCTTCGTCTGGGAAACCACCCTGCTCAGCGCCGACAGCTTCGTGGCCCTGACCCAGGGCCTCGGCGCGCTGCCCGCCCTGCTCGGTTTCAGCCTGCCGGACATCGCCCAGATCCGCGCCAGCGGCGACACCGCGCTGGCCGACGAGTCCGCCCGCCAGGCCTGGGCCGGCTGGCTGCTGGGCGTGCTGCTGGTGTACGGCATCCTGCCGCGCCTGCTGCTCGGGCTCCTGTGCCTGTGGCGCTGGCGGGCCGGCCTGGGTCGGCTGCGCCTGCCCCTGGATGCCCCCGGCTACCTGCTGCTGCGCGAGCGCCTGCAGCCGGCCAGCGAGCGGCTCGGCGTCCAGGACGCCGCCCCGGATACCCTGCCCCAACCCCGGGCCGGCGCCTTCGACGCCACGGCCGAAGGCCATCTGCTGGCCGGCATCGAGCTGGACCCCGCCCACCCCTGGCCGCCGGCCCTGCCACCGGGCGTGGGCAACGCCGGCGTGCTGGACAATCGCGAACAGCGCCGCCAGCTGCTGGAGCGCCTGGCCCGGCGCCCGGCCGCACGCCTGTTGCTGGCCTGCGACCCGCGCCGCTCGCCGGATCGAGGCACCCTGGCGCTGCTCGGCGAGCTGTCGCGCAGCGCGATGCAGACCCGGGTCTGGCTGCTGCCGGTGGACACCGAGGCCACGCGCCTGGAGGACTGGCGCGCCGCCCTGCAACGCCTCGGCCTGACCGAGGCCACCCTGGACTGGCTGGAGACAGGCCATGACTGAGCCGCTGAAACTGGCCGTGGTCGGACACACCAACGTCGGCAAGACCTCCCTGCTGCGTACCCTGACCCGGGACGTGGAATTCGGCGAGGTGTCCCACCGCCCCAGTACCACCCGCCACGTGGAGGGCGCGCGCCTGTCGGTGGACGGCGAAGCCCTGCTGGAGCTGTATGACACCCCGGGCCTGGAGGACGCCATCGAGCTGCTGGACTACCTGGAGCGCCTGGCGCCGCCGGGCGAACGTCTGGATGGCCCGGCACGCATCGAACGCTTCCTGGCCGGCCCCGAGGCGCGCCAGCGCTTCGAGCAGGAGGCCAAGGTGCTGCGCCAGCTGCTGGCCTCCGACGCCGGGCTCTATGTGATCGATGCCCGCGAGCCGGTGCTGGCCAAGTACCGCGACGAGCTGGCGGTGCTGGCCGACTGCGGCAAGCCGCTGCTGCCGGTGCTGAACTTCGTGCGCGACCCGCGACAGCGCGAGGAGGAATGGCGCACGGCGCTGGCGCGCTTGGGCCTGCACGCCCTGGTGCGCTTCGACACGGTGGCGCCGCCCGAGGATGGCGAGCGGCGCCTGTACGAGAGCCTGGCCCTGCTGATCGAAGCGGCCCGCCCGCGCATGGAGCGACTGATCCGCGACCATGAGCGGCAGGCGGCGGAGCGCCTGCAGGCCGGTCGCCTGCTCATCGCCGAACTGCTGATCGACGTGGCCGCCTGCCGGCGCCGCGTGGCGGATGACGCCGAACAGATCCAGGCCGCCACCCGGGCGCTGCACCAGGCCGTGCGCCAGCGCGAGCAGCAATGCGTGGAAGCCCTGCTGCGCCTGTATGCCTTCCGCCCGGACGATGCCGAGGCCGGCGACCTGCCGCTGCTGGACGGGCGCTGGAGCGATGATCTGTTCAACCCGGAAACCCTGAAGCAGATGGGCGTGAACATCGGCACCGGCATGGCCGCCGGCGCCGCGGCGGGGGCCGGCATCGACCTGATGGTGGGCGGCATCACCCTGGGCGCCGCCGCGCTGCTCGGCGCCCTGGCCGGTGGCGGCGCGCAGACCGCACGGCACTACGGCAACCGCCTGCTGGGCAAGCTCAAGGGCGAACGGGAACTGACCGTGGACGATGCCGTGCTGCGCCTGCTGGCCCTGCGGCAACGCCAGCTGCTCACCGCACTGGCGGCCCGCGGCCACGCCGCGCAGGGGCAGCTGCGCCTGGATGCACCCCAGGACCAGGCATGGCGGGAAGGCAGGCTGCCCGGCGCGCTGAGCAAGGCACGGGCACATCCGGAATGGTCATCGCTCAACGGCCGGGTGCGCGGTACGGACGATCGACAGACGCTCATCGCGGCCCTGGCGGACAGCTCGCTTTAGCACCGGCAGGCAACCCGAAAGGCAGTACTTGCCCGCAACCAGCGGTCAAACGCTTGCCCTGGCTATCGATGGTGATCGTTATGGATGGATTGTGCCCCAGTCCCTGCTTCCGGCCCTTCGGAACCGGGCCATGAAACCTCTCGACACCAGGCAGTATCAGCACTGGCGCCGGCACGCCCGGGTCCTGGAAGCGGATGGCCATGGTGAAAAGGTCCTGCTTCTGCAGGACGGCAGCATGCTCAAGCTGTTTCGCAAGCGCCGCCGGCTTTCCAGAGCCACCTTCCATCCCCCCGCCATGCGCTTCGTGCGCAATGCGCGGACACTCGCCTCGCTGGGCATTCCCTGCCCTCGCGTGCTCGCGCTGTACTGGCTGGGCGAGCCCCCGCGCCACCTGGTGCACTACCTTCCCGTACCCGGCCAGTCGCTGCGGGAGCTGGTGCCCATGATCGACAGGAACAGACAGCTGGAGCTGTTTGCCAGACTGTCGGACTTCATCGCCTGGCTGCACGACAATGGCGTGTACTTCCGCTCCCTCCACATGGGCAACATCATCCTGACCCCCGACAGCCGCTTCGGGCTGATCGACATTGCCGACCTGCGCTATCTGGCCAGGCCGCTGTCGCGCTGGCTGCGGGCGCGGAACTACCATCACCTGCTTCGTTACCCGGACGACTGGGCGCATGTGGATCCTGACATTCGAGCCCGGTTCGGGTTCGGCGGGGGCTGACGGGCCAGGCTGTCTCATGCCCTCAGCCCGCACCCGCCGACCGAGCTCTGACAGGTCGCTGACCGCCCGACTGGCCAGCACCTGATCGGTCAACCCGCGGCCGGGATCACACGGCCACCGGCGCCTTGATATGCGGATGGCTCTGGTAGCCGACCAGCTCGAAGTCCTCGAAGCGGAAGGCGAACAGATCCTTCACCTCGGGGTTGAGCTTCATCTGCGGCAACGGCAGCGGCTCGCGCGACAGCTGCAGGTCGGCCTGCTCCAGGTGGTTGGCGTACAGATGGCAGTCGCCGCCGCTCCAGATGAACTCGCCCGGTTCGAGGTCGCAGACCTGGGCGATCATCAGGGTCAGCAGCGCGTAGCTGGCGATGTTGAAGGGCACGCCAAGAAAAATGTCCGCCGAGCGCTGGTACAGCTGGCAGCTCAGCCTGCCGTCGGCCACGTAGAACTGGAACAGCGCATGGCAGGGCGGCAGGGCCATCTGGTCGACCAGGGCCGGATTCCAGGCCGAGACGATCAGCCGCCGCGAATCCGGGCTCTTCCTGATCATTTCCACCACGTTGGAGATCTGGTCGATGGACTCGCCGTTCGGACCCGGCCAACTGCGCCACTGGTAGCCGTACACCGGGCCCAGCTTGCCGTTCTCGTCGGCCCACTCGTCCCAGATGGAGACGCCGTTTTCCTTCAGGTAGCGGATATTGGTCTCGCCCTTCAGGAACCACAGCAGCTCATGGATGATGGACTTGAGGTGGCACTTCTTGGTGGTCACCAGCGGAAAGCCGTCCGCCAGATCGAAGCGCATCTGGTGACCGAACACGCTGTAGGTGCCGGTACCGGTGCGGTCGCTCTTGAAGGTGCCGTGCTCGCGCACGTGGCGCATCAGGTCGAGGTACTGTTTCATGGTGGGCCCGGTAAGAACGCGAATGGGGCGCATGGTATCCCATGTGCCCCATTCGCGGCTTGCGAGCTGAGTCGCTAACCGATCAGGCGGTACGCGCCTCGCGCCGGTACGCCCAGAGCATCAGCCCGGCGCCGATGAGGATCATGGGGATGCACAGCAACTGGCCCATGGTCAGCCAGCCGAAGGCCAGATAGCCCAGCTGGGCATCCGGCACGCGCACGAACTCGACGATGAAGCGGAAGATGCCGTAGCACACCGCGAACAGTCCGGACACCGCCATCGTCGGGCGCGGCTTGCGAGTGTACAGCCAGAGGATGATGAACAGCGTCACGCCCTCCAGGGCGAACTGGTACAGCTGCGACGGATGACGTGGCAGTTGCGCCGGATCGGTGGGGAAGATCATCGCCCAGGGCAGGTCGGTGGCCTTGCCCCACAGCTCGGCGTTGATGAAGTTGCCGATGCGCCCGGCGCCCAGGCCGATGGGCACCAGCGGCGCAATGAAGTCCATCAGGGCGAAGAAGGGCTTGCCGTTGCGCCGGGCAAACAGCCAGGTGGCCAGCAGCACGCCGAGCAGGCCGCCGTGGAAGGACATGCCACCCTCCCAGACCCGCAGGATCTTGACCGGCTCGGCCAGATAGGCGGCCAGGTCGTAGAACAGCACATAGCCCAGCCGGCCGCCGAGGATCACCCCCAGGGCTACCCAGAACACCAGGTCGGACAGCTTGTCCCTGTTCCACTCCGGGGCGAAGCGGGCCATGCGCCGCGAGGCCAGCCACCAGGCGCCGCCGATGCCGATCAGGTACATCAGTCCGTACCAGTGGATCTTCAGCGGGCCGATAGCGATGGCCACCGGGTCAATCTGCGGGTAAGGCAGCATCCGACACTCCTCAGATCAGGAAATTGGTGCCCACGCACACCAACAGCACGGCGAACAGGCGCTTGAGCATCAGCGGCGACAGTCGATGCGCCAGGGCGGCACCGAAGCGGGCGAAGAACATGCTGGTCAGCGAAATACCCACCAGCGCCGGAACATAGACATAGCCCACGCTCCAGGACGGCAGGTGTTCAGCGTCCATGCCCACCACCATGAAGCTGATCGCGCCGGCGAGGGCGATGGGCAGGCCGCAGGCGGCGGAGGTGGCCACCGCCTTCTGCATGGGCACGCTGCGCCAGTTGAGGAAGGGCACGGTCAGCGAGCCGCCGCCGATGCCGAAGATGGCCGAGGCCCAGCCGATCACCGTGCCGGCCACGCTCAGGCCCACCCTGCCCGGTACCTGGCCGGCAGCCCTGGGCTGCAGGTTGAAGCCCATCTGGATGGCCATGCAGATGGCGAACACGCCGATGATCTTCTGCAGCACTTCACCCTGCAGCCAGTCGGCGGTCAGGCTGCCCAGCGCGGCGCCGACCACGATGCCCCCGGTCATCCAGCCCACCAGCGGCCAGAGCACGGCACCCTTCTGGTGATGGGCGCGGATGGAATTGATGGAGGTGAACACGATGGTCGCCAGCGATGTCCCGACCGCCAGATGGGTCAGCACCTCGGGCGAGAAGCCCTGGGCGGTGAAGCTGAAAACCAGCACCGGCACTATGATCAGGCCGCCGCCAACGCCGAACAGTCCGGCCAGCACGCCGGCGCAGGCCCCCAGGACGAGATAGATGAGAAATTCCATACCAGCTCCCACAACGGAAGCGGGCATGGTAGAGCAAGCGCACGCGGCCAGCCAGCGGCCCGGATGGCTTGCTGCTACCGCAAACCATCGGCAAGCTGCCGGCATGTTCTGCTGTGGACAATTCCATGTGCCTGATCCTGTTTGCCTGGCGCCCCGACCATGCATTGCCGCTGGTGGTGGCTGCCAATCGTGACGAGTTCCATGCCCGCCCGAGCCTTCCGCTGGGGCACTGGGAGGAGGCGCCGGGCGTGTACGCCGGACGCGACCTGGAAGCCGGCGGCACCTGGATGGGCATCGGCCCCGAAGGACGCTTCGCCGCGCTGACCAATATCCGCGACCCCGCCCAGAAGCTCGGCCCGCGCTCCCGGGGCGAGCTCGTGGCGGGCTTCCTGCGCGGCGAGTGCCCGCCCGAGGAGTACCTGGCGGAGGTGGCACGACGCGTTGAGGATTACAGCGGCTTCAACCTGCTGGCCGGCGACGGGCGCTACCTGTATTACCTGCATTCCCGTCACGCGACGCCCAGGGTTCTCGAACCCGGCGTGTACGGCCTGAGCAATGCGGCTCTGGACACCCCCTGGCCGAAGCTGTTGCGTGCCCGCCAGGGGCTGGCGGAACGGCTGGACGATCCGCAGCCGCACCGGCTCCTGGAGGTGCTGACCGATCCCACCCCGGCGCCCGATACCCAGTTGCCCGACACCGGCGTCGGCCTGGCCACCGAGCGACTGCTGTCCAGCATCTTCATCCGCGGTGGCCACTACGGCACCCGTGCCAGCAGCGTCCTGCTGGTGCATGCCGACGGCAGGCGCGAGTTCTTCGAGCGCAGTTTCGGTCCCGAGGGGGCGCAGCTGGGGGATGTCCGGCTGGAGCTGTGAGTTATGCCCAGCTTCTGTGGATCAGCCTGTGGACAAGTTGTTGGCCGGTTCAGGGGGCCCCCGACTGCCCTGGCTCAGTGGTCGACGATCAGTTTCTGCACAGTGCCCCCGTGACTTGTGCACCGCTTGCGGGGATCACTCTGTGGATAAGCTGTCGACAGCCGTTCGTCAGCCCGTCTGGATCGGGCGTTTGCAAAAAGTGCAGAAAAATCAGACAGTTGTGACCTGTACCAGAATGCCGGCGTTCGCCGGGAGCTATCGCCACCAGCGCCTCACCGTTGAAGCAAGGCTGCTTCAGGCCTGCAACACCCGAACTGCGACCCGATGTCACCCAGCTCGTTTATTGATCCAGCTCAGAATTCCGATCATTCTGCTGTGACAAGTTACACCGCTACGGCATTCGGCACGCAGGGTTGGCGCGTGCCCGCCAGGCAAGCGCAGCTCTGTGAGGTCGACCGCCTGTCCAGGCAGTACGGACCAGGAAAAGGAATGACATGGAGTTATCCCTGGTGGCTGCGACAGGGTTGCTCGGGCACAGCCCCTACACATGAAGGTAGAACAATAAATGCCCAAGCCCTTCGAGCTGCTCGCTCAGCGCCTCGCTTCGCTGCTGCCCAACGAATTGAAGGCAGTTGAGCTCCCGCAGTTGCTGCTGCCCAGCCGCCACTCCCTGCTGCTCAGCCAGCGCCGGGCCACCATGATCGTCAACCGTGTGCGTCTGTTCGCCTTCCTGTTCGCCCTGCTCACGCCCCTGTGGAGCGTGATCGACCTGATCGTCTTCGATTACCCGCTGTGGTCCAGCCTGGCGGTCTCCCGTCTGCTGGCCGCCATCGCCTTCGCCAGCCTGCTGGTGTTCTATCGCCCCAACGGCGATCTGCTGGATGCCTACCGCGCCATCGCCATCCTGTTCTTCATTCCCACGGTGTTCTACGTGGTGTCCCACACCCTGATCACCGGCCAGCAGCTGGACCCCTTCTCGGCGGCGGTGGCCACCGGTTACGCCTTTCTGCCCTTCGTGCTGATGGCCGGCCTGGCCATCTTCCCCCTGACGCTGCTGGAGAACATGGTGCTGGCCGGCACCCTGCTGCTGGCCCAGGGCCTGGCCGGCTACCTGAACTGGCCGCTGCTCAACTGGCCCTCCTATGCCGGCGGCTATTGGCTACTGGTGCTGATTGCCGGCGTCACCGCCCTGGCCTGCATGAGCCAGCTGGCCTTCATGATCGCCCTGGTACGCCAGGCGATCCGTGATCCGCTGACCGGCATCCTGTCCCGGGGCAGCGGCACCGAGATCCTCCACCTGCTGTGGAGCAACGCCGAACAGAACAACAGCTGCCTGGCACTGGCCTTTTTCGATATCGACCATTTCAAGAGCATCAACGACACCTACGGTCACGAAGCCGGCGACCGTGTGCTCCAGGAGTTCACCGGCAACCTGCAGGCCCGCATGCGCGGTTCCGACACCCTGCTGCGCTGGGGCGGCGAGGAGTTCCTGCTGGTGATGCCCAACACCGACATGCACCAGGCCAGGCGTGCCCTGCGGCGCCTCACCGAATCGGGGCTGGGCGTGCGTCCGGACGGCACCCGACTGACCGCCAGCATCGGCCTGGCCGAACGCTGCGCCGACCGGGTCAGTTCGCCGAACGAGCTGCTGGAGCTGGCGGACCATCGCATGTACCGTGCCAAGACCGGCGGACGCGACCAGATCCGCTCCATGCCGGACGGCATGCCCGAGCCGGAAGCCGGCCCCCGCAAGGCCTATTGCTGAGGCGCGGCACTCAGCGCATCGGCCCGCCGCCCCAGACGCCAGCCCAGGCCGCCCCACAACGCCGCGCAGGCGGCACCCGCCAGGGCCACCGCCAAGGCACCGTGCCCCAGGGCATCCAGTCCGCTCTTCAGCCAGGCACTCGCCGCGTCGCCGCCCCGGTACACCAGGGTGTCGATGACGTTCTTGGCCTTGTACTTGCTCTCGGCGTCCAGAGGCGCGAACAGCATCTCGCGCCCCGGACGCACGAAGGCGTACTCGCCGATGCGCCGCACCACCATGAGCGCCGCCAGCAGCAGGAACACCGGTGCCAGCGCCAGCCCCAGAAAGCCCACGCAGACCAGCAGCGGCACCGCCGAGAGCAGCACCCGCACGCCCAGACGCCTGGCGACCCGGCCGGTGATGAACAGCTGGGAAGCCAGCGAGCCCACCTGCACCAGCAGGTCGAGCAGGGCGAACACTCGCACCTGGCTAGCGCGGTCGGAAAACAGCGCATCCACCAGTCGCGCCTGTTCGAAATACAGGAAGGTGGTGGTGGCCGACAGCAGCACCACGAACAGGGCGATGCCCGCCAGGTAGCGGGAACGCAGCAGCAGGGCAAGGCCGCTGAAGGGATTGCCGGGGATCGGCCGCCGACTGCTCTCGCTCGACGGCGCACCGGGCCGCCCGGCGCCGCCTCGTTCGCGCCAGCCCATCAGGTACTGCTTGCAGGCCAGCGCCACCAACAGCAGGAAGGCCGCCAGGGCCAGCAACCCATGCGCACCCAGGTGGCCCACCAGCACACCGCTGATCAAGGGCCCCAGCAGGCCGCCCACGCTGGCGCCGGCAGCAATGAAGGCGAACAGGCGCTTGGCCTGTCGGCCATCGAACACATCCGCCATCAGACTCCAGGCCACCGACACCACGAACAGGTTGTACACCGACAGCCACACGAAGAAGCCGCGCGCCAGCCAGACATCCTCCGGCCACAGTCCGAACAGCAGGGCAAAGCCCGCCAGCTGGAGGGCAAACAGGCCATAGACCCAATCGAGATAGCGCACCCGCGGCACCCGGCCGCTGATCCAGGCAAACAGCGGCACGGCCAGCAGCATGCCCAGGAAGGTGGCGGTGAACAGCCATTGCAGATGCTCGATGCCGCCCTGGATGCCCATGGCCTCGCGCAGCGGCCGCAGCATGAAGTAACCGGCGAACAGGCACAGGAACAGGGCGAAGCCGGTCAGCGCCGCCGGCAGCTCCCCCGGCCGCGCGTCGATCAGGCGCGCGATGGAAGCCATGGGCTCAGGCGAAGGCCGCCGCGATTCGTCCGCACATCTTCGCATCGGGCAGGCGTCCCTGGCCGGCCAGCAGGTTGTCGGTCATGTAGCGCGGGTTGGAGGTGGCAGGAATCACAGCGGTCACCGCCGGCTGAGCCAGGATGAACTTGAGCAGCAGCTGGGCCCAGGACGTGGCATCCACCTCCATGGCCCAGTCCGGCAGGGGCTTGTTGCGGACCCGGGCCAGTAGCTGGCCTCGCGCGAACGGCCGGTTGATCAGCACGGCGATGCCGTTGTCCCGGCACCAGGGCAGCAGGTGCTTCTCGGCCTCGCGCTCGCCCACGGAATAGTTGATCTGCACGAAGTCGATGCCGGCCTCCCTGCTCAGCACCTCCAGCAGGTCCCGCTGGGCGGCCTCGCGGTAATGGGTGATGCCGATGTAGCGGACGCGCCCCCGTTCCTTCTCTCCACGCAGCAGCTTCAGCTGGGCGTGGGTGTCCTGCAGGTTGTGCACCTGCACCAGATCGATTCGCGGGGTGCGCAGCGCCTGGAAGCTGGCCTCCAGCTGGCGGCGCCCGGCCTGCTCGCCGCTCGCCGAGACCTTGGTGGCCAGGAACACCCTGTCACGCACCGCCAGCTGCTCGACCAGCCGACCGCAGACCCGCTCGGCATTGCCATAGCTGGGCGCGGTGTCGATCAGGCGGCCGCCGCCGTTGACCAGGTTCTGCAGGACTTCCAGCAGCGGCTGCAGGGCGGCCTCCTCAAGGGGCACGTCATGGGTGCGCGAGGTGCCCAGGCCGATCACCGGCAGCAGCTCGCCTGAGGAGGGAATCGCACGCTGCTGCAGGCGGGCCTGCGCCCACAGCGCAGCGTGTGGCAGCTGGGTCAGGGCAGCCAGCAGGGCGGCCTGCTGGAGAAAGCGGCGGCGGCTGGACATGGCAGATCCTCCCGACAGATGCTCCTGTGACCGCAAGCCCCGGTGCATATTCGCATCGTCGGTCGGCATCGGGTGCCGCCGGTTACCACATCCGGCGTTCCTGGCGGTGCCCATTACGCCAGGTCGAGGCGGCAAGCTCCAACGGGCGGCGCCAGCTCTAGGCCACGCAACCGGCTTGACCAGGCCTGCCGCTCCCGGACGCATTCGCCGCGGAAGGCCCGCGGGCGGCAAACGAAAAAGCCGCCCGAAGGCGGCTCTTTCATTCAGCCAGGCAACGCTTACAGCTGCGGACCGGCGTTGCGGATGGCGTCGCTCACCTCGAACTTCTTGAAGTTCTCGATGAACTTGGCGGCCAGCTCGCGGGCGGCGGCGTCGTAGGCGTCCTTGTCGGCCCAGGTGTTGCGCGGGTTGAGCAGCTCGGCGTCCACACCCGGAACGGCCTTCGGCACGTCCAGGTTGATAATCGGCAGGTGCTCGGTTTCCGCGCCCACCAGCGAACCGTTCTGGATCGCCGCGATCACCGCACGGGTGGTCGGGATGCTGAAGCGCTTGCCCACGCCGTAGCCACCGCCGGTCCAGCCGGTGTTGACCAGGTAGACCTTGGAGCCGAACGCCTGGATGCGCTTGATCAGCAGCTCGGCGTACACGCCGGCCGGACGCGGGAAGAAGGGTGCACCGAAGCAGGTGGAGAAGGTCGACTTGATGCCGGCGCCGGAGCCCATCTCGGTGGAGCCGACCAGGGCGGTGTAGCCGGACAGGAAGTGGTAGGCGGCCTGCTCGTTGTTGAGGATCGACACGGGCGGCAGCACGCCGGTCAGGTCGCAGGTCAGGAAGATGACGGCCTTGGGCTCGCCACCCAGGTTCTTCTCGCTGCGCTTCTCCACGTATTCCAGCGGGTAGGCGGCGCGGCTGTTCTGGGTCAGGCTGTCATCGCTGTAGTCCGGCACGCGCTTGTCGTCCAGCACCACGTTTTCCAGCACGGTGCCGAAGCGGATGGCGTTCCAGATCACCGGCTCGTTCTTTTCGGACAGGTCGATGCACTTGGCATAGCAACCGCCTTCGATGTTGAACACCACGCCTTCGCCCCAGCCGTGCTCGTCGTCGCCGATCAGGTAGCGACTCGGGTCGGCGGACAGGGTGGTCTTGCCGGTGCCGGACAGGCCGAAGAACAGGGTGACGTCACCGTCTTCACCGATGTTGGCGGCGCAGTGCATCGGCAGCACGTCCTTCTCCGGCAGCAGGAAGTTCTGCACCGAGAACATGGCCTTCTTCATCTCGCCGGCGTAGCGCATGCCGGCGATCAGCACCTTCTTCTGGGCGAAGTTGATGATCACGCAACCGTCGGAGTTGGTGCCGTCACGCTCGGGCACGCACTCGAAGTTGGCCACGTTGAGCACCTGCCACTCGTCCTTGCCGGCCGGGTTGTAGGTGTGCGGATTGATGAACAGCTGACGGCCGAACAGGTTCTGCCAGGCGGTCTGGGTGGTCATCTTCACCGGCAGGTAGTGCTCGCCGGCGGACCCCACATGCACGTGGGAGACGAAATGATCCTGGGCATTGTTGAAGGCCACCACGCGGTCCCAGAGCGCATCGAACTTGTCGGCCGGGAACGGACGGTTGATGGCACCCCAGGCGATCTGGGCGCTGGTGCTCGGTTCGTCGACGATGAAACGGTCGGCCGGCGAACGTCCGGTGCGATGACCGGTGCGAACCACCAGCGCGCCATTGGCAGCCAGTTCACCCTCGCCGCGGCGCAGCGCTTCCTCGACCAGCTGGGCAGTGCTGATATCGGTGTAAACAGTCGTGTTACCTTGCGTCATGTGCGTCCTCGTCGGCAGCTGCCGAGCCCTCTGTTGCGTGTAGTGCCCCCGGAAGGCCACTACAGGAAAAAAAGTGCCGGGGATTATGCCAGAAACACAGCGCTTGAGGGAGCGCTGGCAATAAAGACTGACTATCGCCCCGATTCACCCCGTCAGTGACGGGTCTGCGATGGTTCCTGACTGCCGCCGCCCGCGAACAGCTGGATGACATCCGCGGCATCGAACTCGTAATGATGATTGCAGAACTGGCAATCGATGCTCAGCACACCGCCCTGCTCCTGCAGCAATTGCAGGGCATCGGCCTCGCCGAGGCTGACCAGTGCCCGCGCCGAGCGCTCGCGCGAGCAGCTGCAGCGGAACTGCAGCGCCTGGGGATCGAACAGACGGACCTGCTCCTCATGGTACAGCCGGTGCAGCAGCACCTCGTTGCCCAATCCCAGGAGCTCCTCGGTGCGCAGGGTATCGGCCAGGGTGGCGAGGTGCTCCCAGGTGGCCTGACGCTCCTCGGGGTCGCGCTGGCGATCGGCCGGCAGCGCCTGCAGCAGCAGGCCTCGCGCCCGGCTGCCGTCCGCTTCCAGCCAGAAGCGGGTGGGCAGTTGCTCGGAGGTTTCGAAGTAGGCGCTCAGGCAGTCGGCCAGGGTGGCGCCCTCCAGGGCCACGATGCCCTGGTAGCGCTGGCCGATCTTCGGATCGATGGTCATCGCCAGCACCCCTTCCGGCATCAGCTCGCGCAGGCCCGCTTCCTCGCCCACCTGCTCGGCATGATAGCGAGCAATGCCGCGCAGCTCGCGCTCACTGGAACATTCCACCATCAGCAGGGGCACCGGGCCGGAGGAGCGCGCCTGCAGCACCAGCAACCCCTCGAACTTCAGGTTGCCGGCCAGCAGCGCGGCAGCCGCCAGCATCTCCCCGAGCAGACGGGCCACCGGTGCCGGGTAGGCATGCTTGCTCAGCACCTGCCGGTAGCTCTCCTGCAGAGCCACCAGCTCGCCCCGCACGTCATGGTCATCGAAGAGAAAGCGCTGGGAAAAATCGAAATCGGACATCAACAAGGCCTTGCGGGTCCGCCGGACGACGGCACCACCGTTTTGGGTAAAAGATGAATTCTAGGTGCAATCGCCGCCGCCTCCAAGCCAAGAGAGACGGCCCACACACTTTTCGCACAGCACCTAGCGGAATCCATCCCCTGATCTACGCTCCCAGCTCCGCCGACAGGGGGTCTGTCCCTTCCTTGACAGTTTCCCGGACCCATCACCTATACCTGTAGGCGCAACACAATACCTGCCGAAGGGGCGCTAGACATGGATGTAAGCGTTTTCGGTACCGGCTACGTGGGATTAGTCCAAGCCGCTACCATGGCCGATGTCGGCCACCGCGTGGTTTGCGTCGACATCGACGCCAACAAGATCAAGCAGTTGCAGCGTGGGGTGCCCACGATTCACGAGCCGGGGCTCTCGACCCTGCTCGAGGACAACCTCAAGGCTGGCCGCCTCGCCTTCTCCACCCAACCCAGCGATGCGGTGAACCATGGCGAGGTGATCTTCATCGCCGTCGGCACGCCGCCGGACGAGGATGGCTCAGCCGATCTCAGCCACGTACTGACGGTCACGCGCGACATCGTCGCGCAGATGACCTGCGACCGCACGCTGGTCATCAAGTCCACGGTGCCGGTCGGTACAGCCCATGAGGTGGAGCGGACCGCGCTCACCGAGCTGGAACGCCTGGGCAAGCAGCACCTGCAGGTGCGCGTGGTCTCCAATCCCGAGTTCCTCAAGGAGGGCAGCGCGGTCAACGACTGCATGCGCCCCGACCGCATCATCGTCGGCACCGAGGACGAGCTGGCCCGCACCCAGATGGCCGAGCTCTACGCGCCGTTCTGTCGCAACCACGACAAGCTGATGTGGATGGACAATCGCAGCGCCGAGCTCACCAAGTACGCGGCCAACGCCATGCTGGCCACCCGCATCAGCTTCATGAACGAGCTGGCCAACCTGGCCGAGCGCCTGGGCGCCGACATCGAGGCGGTGCGCAAGGGCATCGGCTCCGATCCGCGCATCGGCTACCATTTCATCTATCCCGGCTGCGGCTTCGGCGGCTCCTGCTTCCCCAAGGACATCCGCGCCCTGCTGCATACCGCCGAGCGCAGCGGCATGCCCCTGCGCCTCCTGCAGACGGTCAGCGACATCAACGACCAGCAGCGCCACATCCTGCTGGCCAAGCTGCGCGAGCACTTTCCCGAGGGGCTGGCCGGCAAGGCCATCGCCGTCTGGGGCCTGGCGTTCAAGCCCAACACCGATGACATGCGCGAGGCGCCCAGCCGCTACCTGATGGAGGCCCTGTGGCGCGAAGGCGCCACCGTGCGCGCCTACGACCCGGAGGCCATGGCCGAGTGTCGGCGGATCTACGGCTACCGCAACGACCTGGTGCTGTGCCCGACCCGCGACGACACCCTGCTCGACGCCGACGCCCTGGTGATCTGCACCGAGTGGAAGGCCTTCCGCGTGGTGGACTTCGACTGGCTGGCCAGCCAGTTGCGCGCCCGCCTGATCATCGACGGACGCAACCTCTACACCCCCGCCCAGGTGGCCGCCGCCGGCCTGCACTACCGGGGCATCGGCCTGCCACACATCCCCCCCGTCAGCCAGGCGCACGCACAATGAAGATCCTGTTGACCGGAGCCGCCGGATTCATCGGCGCGCACTGCGCATTGCGCCTGCTGCGCGACGGGCAGCGCGTGGTCGGGGTGGACAACTTCAACGACTACTACGACCCCGCGCTCAAGGAAGCGCGGGTCGACTGGGTGCGCGAGCAGGCCGGAGACTTCCCCCTGCTGCGCTTCGACCTGGCGGATGCCGCGGCCACCGCCGAGGCCTTTGCCGAAGTGCAGCCGGACGTGGTCATCCATCTGGCCGCCCAGGCCGGTGTGCGCTACTCGCTCAGCAACCCGCGCGCCTACGCAAGCAGCAACCTGGACGGCTTCCTGAACATCCTGGAAGGCTGCCGCGCCCATCCCGTGCAGCACCTGCTGTACGCCTCGTCCAGCTCGGTGTACGGCGCCAACCAGCAGGTGCCCTATTCGGTGCACGACAACGTCGACCACCCGCTGTCCCTCTACGCCGCCACCAAGAAGGCCAACGAGCTGATGGCCCACGCCTACAGTCACCTGTTCGGCATTCCCTGCACCGGCCTGCGCTTCTTCACCGTCTACGGGCCCTGGGGGCGACCGGACATGTCGCCGATCCAGTTCGCCCGTGCCATCAGCACGGGACAACCCCTGCAGCTGTTCAACCATGGCCAGCACCAGCGCGACTTCACCTACATCGACGACATCGTCGAGGGGCTGGTACGCCTGATCGACCATCCGCCGAGTCCGGATCCCGCCTGGGATCGCGACCATCCGGATCCCGCCAGCAGCATGGCGCCCTGGCGCCTGTTCAACATCGGCGGCCAGTCACCGGTGGAGCTGCTGGAGTATGTCGCCACCCTGGAACGCCATCTGGGCCGCAAGGCCCGGGTCGAACTCAAGCCCCTGCAGCCCGGCGACGTACTGAGCACCTGCGCGGATGCCGCCGATCTGCAGCGAATCACCGGTTTCACGCCACGGATCGGCCTCGACGAGGGAATTGGCCGGTTCGTGGAGTGGTTTCGCGCCTACTACCACCCGGCTGCATCTGCCCGGCCCGGCGCCGCTTCGCCCGCGCAGATTGCCCTGACTCGTTGAGGAGACCACCGGCATGACCGCTTCGCATAGCAAACCGCTGCAGGGAACCCGCGAAAAGCGCCTCGACCCGATGTTGCGCAAGACGATCGAGGAAAGCCTGTACATCCAGGACCGGGGCTGGATCACCGGGCGAGCGGGCGGGCGCCCCTGGAACCTGTCGCGCACCAAGCGCTGGGTGGACGCCGCAGGCGCCCTGATCCTGCTTTTGCTGCTCGCCCCCGTGCTGCTGGCCATCGCCCTGCTGATCAAGTGGCACAGCCCCGGGCCGGTGTTCTTCGTGCAACAGCGCACCGGCTACCGCGGGCGGCGCTTCGGCATGATCAAGTTCCGCACCATGGTGGCCAACGCCGAGGCCCTCAAGGAGTCGCTGCGCCATCTCAACAAGCACGGCGCGAATTCGGTGGACTTCAAGATCGACAACGATCCCCGCGTCACGCCCATCGGCCGCTGGCTGCGCCAGACCAGCCTCGACGAGCTGCCCAACCTGATCAATGTGGTGCTCGGCGACATGCGCCTGGTGGGCCCGCGCCCCACCTCGTTCAACGCCTCCCGCTACCACAGGCATCACCTGGGCCGCCTGAGCACCTACCCGGGCATGACCGGCCTCTGGCAGATCTCCGGGCGCAGCGACGTGGACTTCGACGACCGCGTGACCCTGGACATGCAGTACATCCGCCAGCAGGGCCCCCTCCAGGATCTGCAGATCCTGCTCAAGACCCCCGCCAAGGTGCTGTCCGGTCAGGGCGCCGGCTAGGCGCGGACCGGATCCACCCGAAGCCTTTTCTCTCTCATGGAGCAGCCGTACATGAACATGCTCACCGCCAAGGAAGTCGGGCTCCCCGTGGAGCGTGACAGCACCATCCTCGAAGCCAGCGAAAGCAATCTGGTCGCCACGGTCCTGGACCCGGCCTGCCGGACGCTGCTGATCACCGCACCCAACACCGGCTGTGGCGGCACCACCAGTGCCCTGACCCTGGCCCAGCAGCTGGCCCTGTCCAGCGGCGGGCGAGTCCTGCTGATGGACGCCAGCCCATCGCCGCGCGGGCTGACCTCCCGGTTCCAGCTCAACGCCTCGCCGGGCCTGCTCGACCTGCTGTCCAGCGATGACATGCCCGCCCTTCTGCCCCAGTGCGTGCACCCCCACCCGGACCTGCCCTTCGACCTGCTGCCCCTCGGTCTGGCCCAGGGGCGCCGGCATCTGATGCACCAGCATCTGCCGCAGCTGTTCGCCCTGCTGTCCGCCGATTACCGCTTCGTGCTGATCGACGGCGAAGCCATCTATTCCAGCAGCTACAGCCTGGGCCTGGCCGCACGGGTGGACGGCGTGATCCTGGTGGTGCGCAGCGAGGAGACCCGCTGGGAGGTGGCCCAGGCGGCGGTGCAGCGACTGCGCCAGGCCAACGCCAACCTGCTGGGCAGCATCTTCAACGCACGCCGCTACTACACGCCCAAGTGGCTGTACCGCTATCTGTGAGGGACGACAGGATGAATACCAAAGGACTCGCTTTGACCCTGATGCTGGGCGCCCTGGTCGGCTGCAGCAGCCAGGAACGCATCATGCAGGCCGAGATTCTCTCGGCGCCTGCGGAGCTCGCCACCCGCACCGAAGTCCTGCCCATCCGGCAGGTGCTGCGCCCCCACGACGTGCTGGAAGTGATCTACCACATCGCTCTCGACTCCAATGCCGCCTACCGCATCCAGAGCGGCGACCAGCTGGATCTCAACTTCGTCTCGGCACGGGGCCTGAGCGGCTCCAAGACGGTCATGCCGGACGGCACCGTAAGCCTGGAATACATCGGCTCGGTGAAGGTCACCGGGATGACCGTCAGGGAAGTGGAAGCGAAACTGACCGAGCTCTACTCCCAGACCCTGCGCAACCCCATCATCTCCGCCTCGGTGCCCCGCGCCCAGAGCAACCTGCAGAACCTGCGCGACACCCTGTTCAGCCCGGGCAGCGGCATGAGCCGCGACATCACCATCGGCCCGGACGGCCGCGCCACCTTCCCGATGCTGGGCAGCATGTCCCTGACCGGCATCACCCTCGACGAGCTGCAGGAGACCCTGAGCCGCCGCTACGCCAGGGAAGTGGGTCCCCTGAAGGTGGACGTGCTGCTCAAGAGCAGCGCGGCGAACGAGGTCTTCATCCTCGGTGAGGTGGGGCAGCCGGGCGCCTATCCGGTGCGCCGGCCGATCTCGGTGCTCGAGGCCCTCACCCTGGCCCGCGGCTACACCCCGCGCTCGAACCTCAGCGAGGTCATGGTGGTGAACCGCCAGGGCGATCAGGTCATCACGCGCACCTACGACATCAAGGCGCTGCTCAAGGAGAGGGCCGACACCATGGCCTACCTGCAGCCCGACGACCTGCTGTTCATTCCCAGAACCGGCCTGGCCGCCGCCGGCGACACCATGCGCCAGCTGTCCGACGTGATCCTGTTCGGTGGCTTCAACTTCGGCTTCAACTACGACGTCAACAACGGGAACGACTAGCCGTCATGAACCAGACCGAAAACTACCTGCATGAATTCCTGCGGATCTTCTTTGCCAATCGGCGCCTGATCAAGCGGGTGTTCCTGTTCTTCGCGGTGATCACGCTGCTCATTCCCGTGCTGGCCAAGCCCACCTACGACATCTCCGCCGAGGTACTGGTGCAGTCCAAGAAGCTGCCGCAGCTGGATCCCAGCGGCGGCGCCATCAACCGGCTCAGCGACGTGTTCGTGCCGCCGACCCTGATCGACATGGAGACCGAGAGCAGCATCCTGCGCTCGCCGGCCCTGGCCCGCCGTACCGTCGAACAGCTCTACGCCGAAGGCCATTTCCAGGACGAGCCCACCCTGTTGCAGCGCTGGGTGACCGGCCCCCTCAAGCGGCATGTCGTCGAACCCATGAAGGAGCACGTCATCAACCCGCTGCGCGAACTGATGGGAATGGAAGTCGAGCCCGTGCGCGACAACCTGTTCGACAACCTGGCGATGATGGTGCTCGAGGACCTGGAGGTGCAGACCCTGCCCGGCTCCAACGTGATCAGCCTGGTTTACAGCGCCGGCGAGCCGACCTTCGGCACGCTGCTGATCAACCGGCTGCTGGACACCTATCTCGTGCATCGCCAGGAGCTGTACTCCAACGA
Organism: Pseudomonas sp.; assembly: GCA_035306625.1. Lineage (GTDB taxonomy): Bacteria > Pseudomonadota > Gammaproteobacteria > Pseudomonadales > Pseudomonadaceae > Serpens. Next base: position 25,488 of record DATGNS010000166.1, read on the forward strand.
CCTGCCGCTGGATTTCTACGAGCAGAAGAAGTTGCAGTACCAGGAGCGCCTGAAGGGCCTGGAGGAACAGCGCCTGAACCTGCTGGAAGGCGCCAAGGCCGCCAACCCCGACGAGGAGATCACCTTCCTGCTGAGCGCCATCAACCAGGAGGAGATGAACCTCAGCCAGTACCGGGACCGCGCGCTGGAAGGCGAACGCTGGCTGGAGTACCTGCAGAAGAGCCTGGCCGTGGCAAGTGAGGCGCGGGTCGATGACTACAGCTTTCCCTACACCTTCGCCCAGACCCTCGAAAACGCCACCTACGACGACCGGGAGATCCGTCAGCTCGGCGACCGGCTGATCGAGCTGGTCAGCCAGTACGGCACCGAGAGCGACATCTTCCAGGCCGACAGCGTGCCCATGCAGACCCTGCGTGCGCAGATCCAGCGCGCCCGCCAGCAGTTCCTGCAGGTGGTGCGCAACCGTATCCAGGAACGGGAGAAGTCCCAGGAAATCGTCAACGGCGTGATTGCCCAGAAGACCGAGCGGGTCGAGGAATACAAGGCGCGCATCCGCGACCTGCAGGGCATCCAGTCGCAACTGCGGCAGCTCAACACCGAGACCGAGGCGCTGCACCAGGCATTCTTCGCCTACACCCAGCGCTACGAGGAGAGCCGTACCAGCGACGTGCTGGGCTCGCTGTCCAACGCCCGCATCCTGACCCGCCCGTTCGAGCCCACCGAAGCCTCCTTCCCGGTGCCCTCCAAGGTCATCCCGCTGGGGCTGCTGACCGGGCTGCTGCTGGCCATCGCCCTGGGCTACATCCGCGAGTTCTTCGATCACCGCTTCAAGCACCCCGCGCAGATCAGTCAGCACCTGGGCCTGCCGGTGCTGATGACCATCGACGCCAACGACCCCGATCAACCCGACTCGCAAAAGACAGGACGTCTGCCATGGATTCGGCACTGGGCTGCGGACTGACCGCGGCCGAGAGCAGCCCACCGAGGATCGTGCACCTGCTGGGCAGCGGCGGCTTCTACGGACTGGAGCGCATGCTGCTCGACCACTGTCTGCACGTGCCCGGCCTGCATCAGGTCTGGCTGCTCAGCGGCCCGGACAGCCTGCTGGAGCGCTTCGCCGCGGCCGGCGTGAACATCCGCCGCTGCGACGGCGGTCTGCGCGCGCTGTTTCAGGCGCTGCGCCAGGCCGGACCCGGCGTGCTGGTCAATGCCCACGGCTTCAAGGGACTGGTGCTCGGCTGGCTGGCGGCCTGCCGCTTCGGTCTGCCCCTGGTGGCCACCCAGCACGGCTTCACCCCCAGCAACCGCAAGCAGCGCCTGTACACCTGGATCACCCTGCAGCTGTGCCGCCTGCCGCAGGTCAGGGCAGTGGTCTGTGTGGCCGACAGCATCGCCCGCCTGCTGCGCCAGGCCGGGGTCAGCGAAGCCAAGCTGCACGTGCTGCCCAACGGCCTGCCGGGCAACGCGACGCAGCCGAGCAGACGTCCTGCGCTGGCGCCGGCGGCGCCACTGCTGGGTTTCGTCGGCCGCCTGAGCCTGGAGAAGGGCCCGGACCTGTTCGTCGAGCTGGCCATCGAGCTGTGTCAGCGCCAGCCCGGGCTCTCCGTGGTGCTGCTCGGCGAAGGCCCGGAACGGGAAGCGCTGCAGGCGCGCATCGATGCAGCCGGCCTGCGCGAGCGCATCCTGCTGCCCGGCTACCAGGACAACATGACCGACTGGCTGGCCGCCCTGGACGTGCTGGTCATCAGCTCACGCACCGAGGGCACCCCCATGGTGCTGCTGGAGGCCATGCAGCTGGGCACGCCGATCGCCGCCTTCGCGGTGGGCGGCATCCCGGACGTGCTCGACGACGAGCAATCGGCACTGCTCAGTCCCGCCGAGGACCTCGCCCACCTGATCAACCAGACCCAGCGCCTGCTGAACGATCCCGGCCTGCGCCGGCGTCTGGCCGAGCAGGCCCGGCAGGTGCAGCGGGAACGCTTCCATCTGCCCGGCCAGGCCGAGCGCTGGCACCGCCTCTATCGTCACGCAGGTAATCGCCCATGGCATTGATAGTCCCGCTGGCGTTGCTGCTCGCCCTGACCGTCGCCGTCCTGCTGGCCGGCCCGCTGCCCCATGTCGCGCCGCTGCTGGCGCCGGCGCTGATCGCCCTGGGCGTGCTGTACAGGCGGCCCGCCTGGGGAATCCTCGGCCTGGTGGCCATGATTCCCATCGAAGGCCTGTTTCCGGAAGGCAGCGCCATCACCGGCGGCAAGCTGGTCGGTTACACCCTGATCCTGGTGGTGGCGCTGCAGCTGCTGCTGCGTCAGCTGCCCGAGGAGCGGCTGCGCAGCAACCTGTGGAAGCTGCTGCTGCCCTTCCTGCTCTGCTACGGGCTCAGCATCCTCTACAGCCGGCACATCCCGCTGTCGCTGGAAACCCTGCGCCAGCTGTCGGTCGGCCTGTCGCTGTTCGTGCTGACCCTGCTGCTCTACAAGGAACTGGACCTGCTCTGGCTGGCCCGCCTGATGGTGCTGGGCGTCAGCGCCAGCGGGGTCATCGCCCTGGACAACATCGACACGGTCACCGGACGCTCGGTGGGCCTGCTGTCCGACCCCAACTACTTCGCCCTGCTGCTGACCACGGCCATTCCGCCGGCCCTGCTGCTGGCCCTGCGCTCGCGCCTGCTGCTGATGCGCCTGTTCTGGCTCGGCCTCATGCTGTTTCTCATCTACGGCCTGACCAAGACCGACTCCCGCTCCGGCTTCCTGATCTTTCTGCTGTGCCTGGTCGGCACGCTCTGGCACTTCCGCGCCTACCGCGACCGGGTGCGTCCGCGCCATTTCGGCTTCATCCTGCTGGCCCTGATCATCGGCGCGCCGCTGGCCTTCCATGCACTGCCGGACAAGTACGTGGAACGGGTCAAGACCCTGGCCTTCATCAAACAGGGCGCGCGCTCCTACGACGACCCCTCGCTGGGCCGCCGCACCTCCTACCTGATCGTGGGCAGCGGGGTGATCGCCAAGCATCCCCTGCTCGGCTCCGGTCCCGGCACCTTCCCCCTGGAATACGCGGAATCCGGCTACGCCGTGGCCTTCTCGCTCAGCCCCAACAACCCGAATCTGCACCGGGTCGCCCACAACACCTACATGGGCATGCTTGCCGAGGTAGGCCTGCCCGGCGGCCTGCTGTTCATCGGCCTGGTGCTGCTGGGCCTGAAGAACTTCCAGCATGCCCGGGTGCACTGGCTCACGGTCGGCGATGACCACCGGGCGCAGCTGGCGGCCTTCATGGGGCTGACCTTCCTGGCGCTCTGCGTGTTCCTGCTGTTCCTCAGCATCCCCAACAGCAAGCTGCTGTGGATCCTGCTGGCGGTATCCAGCGGCATGCGCCTGGAAGCCGAAACCTCGCCCGTCCCTCAGACCACCCTGCCGGAGACCTGTCGCGCATGAGTCACGCCGTCAGCGTCGTCATCCCCATGTTCAACGAAGCCCGCCACATCCTCCGTACCCTGGAGGCGGTGCGGACCGCCGCCCAGGCCGCCGGCTGCGCCTGGGAAGTCATCGTCGTGGACAACGGCTCCAGCGATCAGGGCCCAGAACTGGCCCGCGATTGGGGCGCCCAGGTACTCGACTGCCCGGGCCTGAACATCGCGGCCCTGCGCAACCGGGGCGCGGCAGTGGCCCGCCATGACTGGCTGGCCTTCCTGGACGCCGACATGCAGGTACCGGAGCAGTGGCTCGTGACCTGGCGGCAGGTTCGCCAGGCCGATCGGGCCGAGATGCTCGGCCTGGTGCACCGTCCCCCGGCCCAGGCTCCCTGGTACGCCCGCGCCTGGCTGCACAAGGTGGCCGCCGAGCGGGAGCGGGAAGGGCTGGTGGACTGGCTGCCCACAGCCAATCTCTGTGTGGAGCGCCACTGGTTCGAACGCGTCGGCGGCTTCGACGAGCGCCTGCGCACCGGCGAGGACAAGGACTTCAGCCTGCGCCTGAAACGCGCCGGCGCGCGGCTGCTCAGCCTGCCCACGCCGCCCGTGCTCAACTGGGGCTACGAGACCAGCTGGCGCGAATGGCTGGGCAAGGAGCTGTGGCGGCAGAACAGCCAGGTCCAGCTGCTGCGTGCCAGCCGCCTGAGCCCTCGCCTGCTGCGTTTCCCGCTGCTGGCCGCCGGCCACTGGGGGATCAGCGGCCTGGCCCTGCTCTGCCTGCTGCTAGGTCAGCCGACCCTGGCCCTGGTTCTCTTCCTGGCGGGCTGGCTGCCCGCCGTGCTGCTCACCCTGCGCCACCGCTACAACCGCCGACGCCCCATCCTGGCGCTGCGTCTGCTGCTGCTGCACTGGCTGCGCATGCACGTGGCCGGCCTGGCCCTGTTCCTCGGATTCATGGACCTCACCGCTCGGAGACCCTCTCGTGGCTGAAGCATTGTTCTGGCTCTGCCTGTTCCTGCCCCTTTTCGCCTATCTGGGCTACCCCCTCCTGCTCGCCGTGCGCGCCGCCTTCCAGGCACAGGAGGCCCCGGTGCCGCCCGCGGAACCGCCACGGGTGAGCATCATCGTCGCCGCCTACAACGAGGAGCGGCACATGCAGGCCAAGCTGCAATCGCTGATCCAGACCGACTACCCCCGCGAACGACGGCAGATCATCATCGCCAGCGACGGCTCCAGCGACGGCACCGTGGCCCTGGCGCAGCAGTTCGCCGACGCGCATCCCGAGGAGAACATCCGCGTCCTCGACCTGCCGCGCGGCGGCAAGGCCCAGGCCCTGAACAGCGCCGTGGCCGAGGCCGAGGGCGAGATCCTGGTGTTCAGCGACGCCGACACCCAGTGGCGCCCCGACACCCTGGCCGAGCTGGTCGCCCCCTTCGCCGACCTGCGGGTCGGCGCCGTGGCCGGCCACGTGACCATTCCCGACGAAGGCCAGGCCCTGGCCCTGGGCGATCGCGCCTATCGTGCCTACGAATCCTGGCTGCGCCGCCTGGAAAGCCGCACCGGCTGCATGGCCTCGGCCGACGGCGGACTGCAGGCGCTGCGCCGCGAGCTGTTCCAGCCGGTGCCAGGCGACGTGACCGACGACTTCTTCCTGACCACCTGCGCCTCGGTGGCCGGCCGGCGCATCGTCTTCGCCGAACGGGCCTGCGTGGTGGATACCGGCGTGGAAAGCGCCGGCAACCAGTTCCGCCGTCGCCACCGGATCACCACCCAGGGCCTGCAGAGCCTGGTGCGGCGCCGCGAACTGCTCGATCCCCGGCGTCATGGCCTGTTCGCCATCGGCCTGCTGACCCACAAGTTGATCCGCCGGCTGGTACCCATCCTCCTCGTCCCCCTGCTGCTGGCCAACCTCTGGCTGTGGAACAGCGGCGACTTCTACCGAATCACCCTGATCCTCCAGCTGAGCGGCTATACCGCCGCCCTGGTAGGGCTGCTCGGCCGGCACCGCAACCTGCCAAAACCCTTTCGCCTGGCCGCCTACGTGCTGGTCACCCTGGCCGCCATCGGCGCCGGGGTCTGGCATTTCGTCAGCGGCCAGCGCTTTCACCAGTGGAACCCACAGCAGAATCGCTGAGAACCCTTCATGAAGCTCAAACAGGCGTTAAAGGCCGGCGCCGGCTGGTGTTATCTGCACAACCCCCTGTCCCGGCGCCTGCAGACGGACGGGGTCATCCTCATGCTGCATCGCGTGATTGCCGACGATCGACAGGCCGCGCTGCCGCACCGTCGCGAACTCTGCATCGGCAACCAGTCCTTCGAGCGGCTGCTGCGCTGGCTGCGGCGCCACTTCGACTGCGTGCCGCTGATGGAACTGCTCGATCCCCACGCCGGGCCGACCGGCCGCCTGCGGGTGGCGCTGACCTTCGATGACGGCTGGCGCGACAACGCCAGCCAGGCCTTCCCGCTGCTGCAGCGCTACGACATGCCCGCCAGCATCTTCCTGTCCACCGATTTCATCGGCACGCGGCGTCACTTCTGGTGGGAGAGCATCGGCGAGACGCTCTGGGGCCGGCATGGCGCCGCGGCCCGAGAGGCACTATGGGCGCGCCTGGGAGAGATGGGCATGGCACCCCCGCCAGCCGTGCGCGAGGCGCGCGATGCCACGGCGCGCAGCGCGGCACTGGCCGACTTTCTCCAGGCGCTCAAGGGTCTGCCCGGCGGCGCCCTGCAGGCCCTGGCCGACAGCTGCCCGGCCGACGACGAGCCCCATGCCCTGGACTGGGAACAGGTGCGCGCCCTGGAGGCGTCCGGCCTGGTGCGCTTCGGCCCCCACGGCGCCAGCCACACCATCCTCACCCAGCTGGACGCCGGCCAGCTGGAGCGCGAACTGCACGACAGCAGCGAGGTGCTGCGCCAGCGCTGCCGTTACCCGCTGCCGGTGTACTGCTATCCCAACGGCAACCACGACGAGGCCGTGCGCCGCCGCCTGGGCAGCCACCGCTTCCGCTACGCGCTGAGCACCCGTCCGGGACTGGTAAGGGCCCGCCAGGATCAGCTGGCCCTGCCGCGCATCGGCGTCAGCCAGCTGAACGCCGGCCGGCCATCGCTGCTGGCCTGGCGCATGCTGCAGGGTGAACGCGCATGAGTACCCGTCGCTTCATTCGCCAGATGCTGCAGAGCGTGGGCACCAGCCTGGCCATGCTGGTGCTGCGGCTGGCGCGCAACATCCTGCTGGCGCGCATCCTCGGGCCCGCCGATCGCGGCCTGTTCGCCCTGCTCAGCGCCATGCCTGAGATGATCGGCGGTATCACCAGCGGTGGTCTGAACACCGCCCTGAGCTACCAGTCCGCGCGCCAGCGTCCGATGGGCGCCCTGCTGGCCCTGGTGCTGGTATACGGCTGCCTGTTCTCCGCCCTGGCCACGCTGGTGGGCGTCTCCCTGCTGCGCAGCGTGGGCCAGGAGCTGGACCTGGCCCGGGAACTGGGCCAGCTGGCCTGGCTGCTGTTGCTGGTGGTGCCGCTGTTCGTGCTCAAGAGCGCCCTGTTCAACCTGCACAACGCCGACGGCCGCGTCGGGGCCTTCAACAGTCTGCGCCTGATCGAGTCCCTGACGCCCCTGGCGCTGTTCCTCGCCCTGTTCTGGCTGTGGGACGAGCTGGCGCTGGAGGCGGCGGTGATCAGCTGGATCGCCGGTCTGAGCCTGGCGGTGATCATCGGCCTGTGCCTGCTGGCACGCTTCCATGACCTGCACCTGCGCTGGAGTCCGGAGAGTCGCCGGGAGATGCTCAGCATCGGCGGCAAGAGCCATCCGGACATCCTCTTCCAGCAACTGCTGATGCGTGCCGACTACCTGCTCATCGGCCTGATGCTGGACAGCACCGCGCTGGGTTACTACGCCATGGCCAGCGCCGCGGCCGAGCTGCTGATCATCGTGCCGGAGGCGGTCACCACGCCGCTGATGAAGCGCCTGCTGCAACAGGGCGACGGCATCGACGACCTGACGCCGCTGGCCCTGCGCCTGACCGGCACGGCCATGCTCGGTGCCTGCCTGTCCATGGGCCTGCTGGGTGAATGGTTGATCGTGTTGCTGTTCGGCGAGGCGTACCGGCCGGCCTATCCGGCCCTGCTGGCCCTGCTGCCGGGCATCTTCAGCCTCTGCTACGCCAGCATCCTGCACCTGGATCTGGTGGGCAAGGGGCGCCCCGGCACCCTGTCCTGGATGGCCGGCATCGCCGCCGCGCTCAACCTGCTCCTGAATGCGGTGCTGATCCCCACGCTGGGCATCCTCGGCGCGGCCATCGCCTCGTCGGTGGCCTACAGCGTACTGACCCTGTCCATGCTGGTGCTCTACCACCGCCTCAGCGGCGTGCCGTTCGGCAGAACCCTGCTGATCCTGCCCAGCGACTTCGGCCTTCTGGCTTCCCACCTGCTGCCCCGGAGGTCGGCATGCGAACCCGGACTCTGATCGGCCTGCTGCTGAGCACCCTCGGCAGCTTCAGCCATGCCCTGGAATGGACCGGCATCCGTGACGGCGCCATCCACCTCTGGCCCGAGAGGGAGGGGGAGCTGCACATCGCCTGGAGTCCGGCCTGGCAGGCCGATGCCAACGAGGAGCGGCTCTACCTGCAGCGCGGCAACGGCAGTCTGCTGCAGCGCTTCATCATCCCCGCCGAGGAGGTGCGCGGCCAGCGCGGCTGGCGGATGCAACCGGTTGCGGACGGCTACCGCCTGGAGATCCCCGGCTACAGCTTCCGCCACTACCAGGTGCGCCACCCCGACACCACCGCTTCGCTGTTCGAGCCGGTCAAGCACCACTTCAGCATGGAGGCCGGCCGCGGACTGGAGCTGTATTTCCGCGTCCCCGCCGGCATCCCGGCCCAGTTGGGCGGCAAGTATCACGACGGCGTCACCGCCCTGCGGGTCGAACGCCTCAGCGACGGCCGGGCCCTGACCCTGGAACTGAAGCGCCACGGCCTTTATCCCCGCCACGACCTGCTGGCGCTGCCCACCTCCCCGCGCGACGAGATCTGGCGCCTGCGCCTGGCCGGCAGCGGCAAGGCGGCCTTCTGGCTGGACCAGACCGACAACCTGTTCGCCCTGCGTCCCGAGGACCTGCGCCATCGCCCCAGCCAGCAGGCCGGGACGGTGAATCTGCGGGTCGGCCAGCGGGTCGTCGGCCCGCCGGCGCGGCTGGGCATCGGCCTGCCCTACACGCTGCCCGAGGACGCCGAGCTGATGCGCCAGCTGCGCCCACAGACCGCCGGGCACTACAGCTTCGTCAATGTCATGGCCCGCAATCCGGCCCACGAGCAGCGCTTCCGGCCCGCCTACCGGCATCGCTACGGCATTGCCCACGACATCACCCTCATGGCCAAGACCGGTCGGGTGCACCTGCTGGAGGTCGACAGCACCAGCCGCGCCGGGCTGAAGGCCTGGCTGGACAGCACCCTCAGCCTGGGCAGCGGCGGCGTCCATTACCTGTCGCCCGCCGACGAGCCCAATCTCAACTATCCCGATTACGCCAGCTTTTCCCGCTATTTCGGCGAGATGGCCAGGCTGGTGCGCGAGGACCCCCGCGCCCGGGACGCCGGCATCCGCATCGCCATGCCGGCCTCCTCGCGGCTGGTCAACGGTCCCACCATGCGCGGCGCCCGCGAGCGGCGCGGACTGGACTGGGCCGCCAGGCTCCTGGAAGAGCACGAACCGCTGATCGACGCGCTGGCCTGGCACGAGTGGTTCATCCGCGACCTGCGCGCCACCGACTGGTACCGCTACAGCGTGCGCCGGGCCGCCGACCTGGTGGGCTACACCCCCGAAGGCCGACCGCGCAAGGCGCTGCTGATCGATCAGACCAACCTGTCCAGCGGCAACACCGTCAGCCCCTACGAGCAGGAAACCGACTTCGCCGCCCTCTGGTGGGCCTCGGTGGCGATCCAGTCCTCCGCCGACGGCCTGCTCGATGCCGTCAACTGGTTCCTGCTGGCCGATGACGATCATCACTTCAAGGGCCTGCTGCGGCTGGAGGACAACGACCACTACAGCCTTCGCCCGGTCGGCAGGGCCATGGCCTTCCTGCTGGAGCACTGGGGCGGCCAGGTCCTGCAGCTGGACAACGACGCCTTCGAGGTGGATGCGCTGGCCATGCGCAACGGCGTCCATACCCGGCTGGTCGGCGTCAACAAGGTGGCCCGTACTCAGCAGGTACGCCTCGACCTGGCTGACGCCCCCTGCTCGGGCGTCGCCCCCCCCCGCCTGATGCTGTTCGGCGACGACACCGGCGTTCCGTCGCCCCGCTGCGAGAATGCCGGCTGGCGCTTCGAGATTCCGGGCGAAACCCTGTTCGCACTGACCTGGGAGCAACAGCCATGACGCTTCACGAACTCAATCGCAAGCTACAACGCAAGGGCTGGATGGGTATGCTGCGTGCGCTCAGGGAACGCTTTCTCTACGCCCACAACGAATTGCACTGGTTCGCCCGCGAGCTGGACCAGGCGCCGGCGCCGGTGCGCCTGGCCCGGCGGCACGCCTGGCGCTTCGTGGACATCACCCCGCGCCTGCTGCCGGCCTTCCAGCGGCATTTCCCCGAGCAGATCGGGGTGATGGCCGACCTGCTGACCCAGCCCGACCTGCATGGCTATGTCGCCCTCGATTCGTTCGGCGATGTCTGTGCCTTCATGTGGATCAGCCCGCGTGACTATTACGACAGCCACTACTTTCGCAGCTGGTTTCCGGTAGCACCGGGGGACGCCTACCTGTTCGCCCTGGAAATCGCCCCGACCCACCGGGGCAGCGCCCTGTTCCTGGGCGGCCAGGACCATCTCTGGCAACTGCTGGCCAGCCGCGGCTACCGGCGTGCCGTGGCGGTGGTGGACTGCCGCAACCGCATCATGCTGCGGCTCATGGAGCGGCTGGGGTTCGTCCGGGATGGCCGCAAGGTGCATGTGCACACCTTCCTCGGCAGCATGCGGCTCACCTCGCAGCCGGCCCGCCCCCAACCGCCCATCCCGGTGACGCCGCCCAGGCTGCTGCCCGGCAAGCCGGGCCGCTAGAACACTCCGGAATTCCCCGCGCAGCGCGGGAAAGCCGTGCCGCTACGGGCTGCCCGACGCTCGCCAGCGCTGACGCAGCTGTTTCAGGCGTGCCGCCAGCCAGAGAACGCCGCGCGCCGCACCCAGGGGGCAGACCGTGAGGTCGACGAGGGTGCGCCGGTCCGGATAGATCCGGTTGATCATCTCGTTGTCCGGCGCGGCACAGGAGTCCAGCCACTGCAGGCCGGACTCGAAGGCCAGACAGGCGTTCTCGAGCTCCAGCAGCACGCCTGGCGCATAGCGCGAGTAGTCCTCGTCGTAGGCGGTCTTGAACGCATAACGGCCCGGTGGGCCGAGGAAATCGCACAACATGGCCAGGGGGCGGCCATCCAGGGTCATGCGCAGCATCATCAACCGGCCGCGCTGGTGGAAGCTGTGCGCCGTTTCCTCGAAGAACTGCCGGCACGCCGGCCGGCTGCCCAGCGCCGTGCCCTCGCGTCCCTTCCAGCCCCTGGCCTCCAGAGTGACGAACTGATCCAGCCAGACCTGCAGATCCGCCGCCCCGGGCTGCAGCACGTCCACCCGCAGCTCCCCCTGTTCGGCGAGGCGCTCGCGCAGGCGACGGTACTCCCTGCGCTTCTTGGCGGGAATGTGCGCCAGGTAGGCCTGCAGATCGCCCCCGGTGCGCAACAGCGCCCGCTGCAGGGTCCGGGTTCGGCGGAAATGCACTCGGCCGGCCTCCAGCGCCGCCTCGAGTCGGGGCAGCCAGAGGCCGTTGCCATCCAGCCCGCACAATCGGAGCAGCGGCCAGCGGAAGCGCCGCTGGTGCAGCCAGGTCACGAAGGTTTCGGCCACCTCCGCCTCGCGCCCCGGCCGCAGCAGCGGCTCGCAGAGGAAGCAGTAGCGATGCTGGTACGCATGCAGCAGGGCGGGGAATCCGCCGCAGGTGCGCTCGAACAGCGGGATCACGCCATCCAGCTGCCCGCGCTCGGCGTCCTGGTAGAACAGCAGGACCCGCACGGCCTGGCCGCCACGCAGATGCCGGACGGCAGGCAGCAGCGCCCAGGGCGCATAGAAGACGTTGGGCTCGGCAATCTGCTCGATCAGCTGTTCCCAGGGCTGTACATGGCGAGCCAGCTCGGCGTGGTCGGTCACTTCCACGATTCGATGTTTCAGGCCCGCCGCCACCGGCGTTTCCTTGACCAGTGCGGAAAGGTCACTCATGTGTGCGTCCTTGCAGGGTGTCGCCCCCGCGAAACCGAGGCGAGGGCTGGCAGTGGGCCTACTCTAGGCCATCGGGCCGGGGCCGAAGCGGAATGCCGACAAATGTCCGCTTTCCGCGATTCGAAATGTGTTTCCAATCCTTTCCAGACTCTGACTCCGGAAAAGCCTGCTATAAACAGCTGCTGCAGCCATGCAGCGGGATGCTGCACCGGCTTGGATCCACCCCCTCATTCGTCAGAGCGATCGGTCATGGATTACCGCTTCCAGTGGTGTGATTCGCTGTCCGCACCCGATTTCCCCACCCAGGCGTACACCCAGCTGTGCAATCGCCTGACCCACGCCACCCCCTTCAATCACCCCGCCTGGCTGCTGGCCGCCGAGCATCACCTGCAGCCCGACCAGTCGCTGCACATCCTGCTCGGCTGGAGCGGCGATCAGTTGCACCTGTGCCTGCCCCTGGTGACCTTCCGGGAGTCGCGCTTCGGCCTGACCTGGCGCACCCTGCGCCACCTCGGCTACCCGCTGACCGACCGGCTGGCCCTGCCGTGCCTGCTGGACAGGCAGGGGCTGACCCAGGCGCTGGAGGCGATCCGTCAGCGCCTGCCACACACGGTGCTGCAGCTCAACGAGTTCACCACCGACGCCAACACCCTGCGCTGCATGGAGCACTGGGCGAGCCTGAGCTCCAATCACCACCGCCACCTGAGCTGCCGCGCGCCCTATCACCGGCTCGGCGCGGAAGCGGTGCAGGAGCCCCACCGCAACGTACGCTACAAGCTGCGCAAGGCACGCCGGCGCTGCGAGCAGATCGGCGTGGTGATCCGCCGCGTAACGCCGGATGCCGCCACCATCGGCGAGGTGCTGGACAGCCTGGCCGCCGTCGAGGAGCGCAGCTGGAAGGGCCAGGAAGAGGTGGGCATCTTCTGCGAGCCCCGCGGTCGCTGGATGCGCGAAGCCTTCGGCGCCCTGGCCGCCCAGGGGCTGGTACGGGTCGTCATGCTGGAACATGAGGGGCGCTGCATCAGCTATCGCCTGGGTCTGCTGGAGCGGGGACGACTCTACGACTACAACCTGGCCTTCCTGCCGGAATACGCCGACCTCAGCGGCGGGCGCCTGCTGCTGGACGAGTGGATCCAGTGGGGTTTCGAGGAGGGCTGGCGCTGGATCGACGCCTCGCGGGTCAGCCGCAGCGGCTCCACCCATCAGCTGCACGAGCGCATGAGCGGCCAGGTCGAGCACCTGCGCTGGAGCTTCTATTCCTGGCGCCCGTCCGGCGTCCTCATGGGCCTGGCCCATCGCGCCTGGGAATGGCGCAAGCAGCGCCGCAACGGCGAGGAGCCGGGCGGCGAAGCCCTGCAGGGAGCCAGCCAATGATCCAGCGCGTGATCATCAACGCCGACGATTTCGGCCTGAGCAGCGACGAGAACCGCACCATCATCAGCGCCTTCCAGCAGGGGCTGATCAGCTCGGCCACCCTGATGGCCAACATGCCGGCCTTCGAGGAGGCCTGCGCGCTGGCCCGCCAGCACGGGCTGCAGGGCCGCATCGGCCTGCACTTCAACCTCACCTATGGCAGGCCGCTGAGCGCCGCCATCCGCCGCCAGCCGCGCTTCTGCAACGCGGCCGGCGAGTTCGACCTGCACCTGCCGAGGCACCAGCTGTGGCTGCCGGCGCCCACGCGCCGGGCCATCGAGGCGGAACTGCAGGCGCAGTGGCAGCGCTGCCTGGAGCACGGCGTCCGCCCCAGCCACATCGATTCGCACCAGCATGTGCACAACATCCTGCCGGTGGGCGAGGTGGTGGCCCGCTTCGCCGCCCGTCAGGGCGTGCCGCTGCGCCTGGCCCGCAACCTGGGACGCAACATCAACCTGCCCAAGCGGCTGTTCAAGGCCTGGCTGAACGGGCGCCTGCGCCGCCTGGCGCCGGCCAGCGCCGACCACGTGTGCACACCCCTGGACCTGCACCACGGCCTGCTGCCCGACCATGGCGTGCTGGAGGTGATCGCCCATCCCTATCCGTTGCGCCAGGGGTTCGGCGACGCCTACCTGGAGGACGAACTGTCCCTGGGAGAGGTGCTGGCCCGACGGCTGGACGGGGTGCCGCGCATCGCCTACAGCGCGCTGGCTCAGTAATCCTCGAGGAAGCGATGAATCTGCCGGCGCTGCTTCTTGGTGGGACGGCCCTCAGTCTCGATGCCGACCGCGCCTTCGCGACGCAGCCGCGCGGCCTCCTCGCGCCTGGCAATGCTCTCCTCGGTTTCCTGGTAGAGCAGTTGCGCCTCCGGCGCGCCACGGCGCACGTCGGACAGCGCCAGCACCCGCACGGTGCGCTCGTCGTAGCCGCAGCGGATGCGGTACTCCTCGCCGATCTTCGGCTCGCGGCCCGGCTTGCAGCGCTCGCCCCGGTGCTGCACCTTGCCGCTCTCGATCGCCGCCTTGGCCAGCGCGCGGGTCTTGAAGAAGCGCGCCGCCCACAGCCATTTGTCCAGGCGGACCTTGTCGTCTCGATCGTTCATGCATGCTCCTGGGTGATTCACGCGCACCGCACGACAAACTGGCAGGTGTGCGGCCCGCGACAGGCCACTAGAATGCCGGAAAATTTCCGGAGGGGCCGCCATGAAGACGTTCGATCATCTCAACGTCGTCGGATTACGCGAGTGGATCTGCCTGCCGGATCTGGGCCTGGTCGGCCTGCGCGCCAAGATAGACACCGGCGCCGGCACCTCGGCGCTGCATGCCAGCGATATCCAGCCCTTCACCCATGGTGGCGAGCGCTGGGTGCGCTTCACGGCGCACCTGGGCACCCTGGTACAGCGCAAACATCGCTGCGAGGCGCCGCTGGTCGCGGTCAAGCGGGTGCGCAGCTCCAACGGGGCCGCGCAGTTGCGCTACATGATCCGCACCCGCCTGACCCTCGGTGACCGGACCTGGCCCGTGCACTTCACCCTGACCTGCCGCCGCAACATGCGCTACCGGGTACTGCTGGGCGCCAAGGCGCTGATCGATGGCCAACTGGTGGTCAACCCCTCCCTGACCTACGTGCAGGACAAACCCCAGCTTCCCATGCTCACCGGTGCGCAATGAAGATTGCCATTCTTTCCCGCAATCCCAATCTCTATTCGACCCGCCGCCTGGTGGAGGCCGGTCGCCAGCGCGGCCACGAGGTGCAGGTGATCGACACCCTGCGCGCCTACATGAACATCGCCAGCCACAAGCCGCAGATCCACTACCGCGGCCAGCCACTGGAGGGGTTCGACGCGGTGATCCCGCGCATCGGCGCCTCGGTGACCTTCTACGGCTGCGTCGTGCTGCGCCAGTTCGAGATGATGGGCGTGTTCCCGCTCAACGAGTCGGTGGCCATCAGCCGTTTTCGGGACAAGCTGCGCTCGCTGCAGCTGCTGTCGCGCAAGGGCATCGGCTTGCCGGTGATCGGCTTCGCCCATTCCCCGGACGACGTGCCCGACCTGATCCGCATGGTCGGTGGCGCGCCGCTGGTGATCAAGGTGCTGGAAGGCACCCAGGGCATCGGCGTGGTGCTGTGCGAAACCGAGAAGGCCGCCGAATCGGTGATCGAGGCCTTCATGGGCCTCAAGCAGGACATCATGGTGCAGGAATACATCCAGGAGGCCGGCGGTGCCGACATTCGCTGCTTCGTAGTCGGCGACCGGGTGATCGCCGCCATGAAGCGCCAGGCCAAGCCGGGCGAGTTCCGCTCCAACCTGCACCGGGGCGGCACCGCCAGCCTGATCAAGATCACCCCGGAAGAACGCTCCACCGCCATCCGCGCGGCCCGCGCCATGGGCCTGAACGTCGCCGGGGTGGACATCCTGCGCTCCAACCACGGTCCGCTGGTAATGGAGGTGAACTCCTCGCCGGGCCTGGAGGGCATCGAGTCCACCACCGGCAAGGACATCGCCTCGCTGGTCATCGAGTACCTGGAAAAGAATGCCTGCCACGGCGCCACGCGGACCAAAGGCAAGGGCTGAGCGCCCTGGCACCTGCTGTGGGAGCGGCTTCAGCCGCGATCCACCCCGCGTCGCAACTCGCGGCTGAAGCCGCTCCCATGGCGGGATCTATCTCAACCCGCCTCGCGCGGCAGCAACAGCCCCAGAGGCAGGCATACCCGCGCCTCCAGGCCGCCGCCCTCGCGGTTGCGCAGTTCCACGTGCCCGCCGTGCAGCGCGGCGATGCGCTTGACGATGGCCAGGCCCAGCCCGGTGCCGGTGCCGCCGCGAGCGCGGTCGCCACGGATGAAGGGATTGAAGATGTCGCTCAGCTCGTGCTCGGCCAGGCCGGGCCCGCGGTCCTGCACACTGAGCAGCACGAAGGGCGCCCCCGGCTCGCCTGCCAGGCGCGCCTCCACGCGAACCTGCTGGCTGCCATAGCGCAGGGCGTTCTCGATCAGGTTGGTAAGCAGGCGCTTGATGGAAATGCGCCGCAGCGGCACCGGCGGAATGTCCTCCTGCAGCGCCAGCTCGACCTGCTCCTGCTGCTGGTTGTAGGGCGCCACCGTCTCGCGCACCAGCTCGGCCAGGTCGAGGTCTTCCACCGGCTCGTCGCGGCCGTCGCGGATGAAGGCCAGGAACTGGTCGAGGATGGCGTCCATGTCCTCGATATCGCGCACCATGTCCTCGGTCAGCTCCGAGTCGTTGCCCAAGAGCTCCAGGGACAGGCGCAGGCGGGTGAGTGGCGTGCGCAGGTCATGAGACACCCCGGCCAGCATCAGCTCCCGCTCGCTGGCGGCCTTCTCCACGTCGGCCGCCATCTGGTTGAACGCCCGGTACACCTCGGTGAGCTCGCTGGGCGTGTCGCTGATCGGCAGACGCACGCTGCGGCCGCGGCCCACCTGACGGGCGGCGAACACCAGGCGCTTGAGGGGTGCATTGAGCATGCGCACGAAGATCCAGGCCGCCGCCGTGGACAGCAGGCCGATGGCCAGGAACCAGCCCAGCACGTTCCAGATGCGCTGGCCGCGCAGCGGGGACGGGTACATGGGCACCCGCAGCCAGTCCGGACCCAGGCTGGGGGCATGCACCCACAGGGCCGGCGAGCCGATGGCGCGCAGGCGCACCTGGGTGTCCTCGCCCAGCTCGTCCTGCATCTGCCGAGCGAAGATGTCGCTGTAGGGCCAGTGATACTCGCCATCCGGCACCAGCGCGCGCGGCGCCACCCGCAGGCCGGCGGCCTCGGCGATGCGCGGGCGGTCCGCCTCGGGCGCCGCCCAGTAGGCGCGCACGGTCAGCGCCGCGCCGTGGCTGTACTGGCGATCGAACAGCACGTCCTCGTTCATCATCAGGTACACCAGGGTGAGCACCTTGGAGAACAGGACGACGATCAGCACCATCCACAGTGTGCGGGCAAAGAAGCTCTGCGGGAACCAGAAGGGCGCTTTCATGGGGGAGGGACGCTCCGGAGGGGGCCGCCCGAAGGGGCGGGCCGCTTACTTGTTGCCGTCCGGCACGAACACGTAGCCCACGCCCCACACCGTCTGGATATAGCGCGGCTTGGAGGGGTCCGGCTCGATCAGCCGGCGCAGACGGGAAATCTGCACGTCGATGGAGCGCTCCAGGGCGTCCCACTCGCGGCCACGCGCCAGGTTCATCAGCTTGTCGCGGGTCAGCGGTTCGCGGGCATGCTGCACCAGGGTCTTGAGCACGGCGAACTCGCCGGTGGTGAGCATCTGCACCTGGTCGCCCTTCTTCAGCTCGCGGGTCGCCAGCGACAGCTCGTAGTCGCCGAAGGTGACCACCTCGTCCTCGCTGGCCGGTGCGCCGGGCACCAGCGGCGCCTGGCGGCGCAGCACCGCCTTGATGCGGGCCAGCAGCTCGCGCGGGTTGAAGGGCTTGGCCAGGTAGTCGTCGGCGCCGCCCTCCAGGCCCTGGATGCGGCTGGCTTCGTCGCCCTTGGCGGTGAGCATGATGATCGGCACCTGGTTGTTCTTCTCGCGCAGACGGCGGCAGGCCGACAGGCCGTCCTCGCCGGGCAGCATCAGGTCGAGCACCACCAGATGAAAGATCTCGCGGGCCAGCAGGCGGTCCATCTGCTCGACGTTCTCCACCGTGCGCACCCGATAGCCCTGCTCGTCGAGGAAGCGCTCCAGCAGGCGACGCAGGCGCGCGTCGTCATCGACCACCAGAATCTTTTCGCCTTCGTTGGCGGATGCCGTGCTGCTCATGGGAACTCCCCAAAATGAATGCGGCGCATTATGGCGCAGCCACTCCGGGCGCCAGGTCCGGGCATTGTTAACAGATTTTTCCCTCGCAGCGAACCGGCAGGCGGCCACGGCGTTGCCGCACGGGCGGGTACAGCTGCTTTATACTGCCGCCCTTTTCGCGCAGGCTCGGCCTGCATGCCTGGATCGACGCTGGAAACCCACATGGACATCAACGCACGCATCGCCGAAGAACTGGGCGTCCGCCCGCAACAGGTGGCCGCCGCCGTCGCCCTGCTGGACGAGGGCTCCACCGTGCCCTTCATCGCCCGCTACCGCAAGGAAGTGACCGGCAGCCTGGACGACACCCAGCTGCGCCAGCTGGAGGAGCGCCTGCGCTACCTGCGCGAGCTGGAGGAACGCCGCGGCGCGATCCTGTCCAGCATCGAGGAACAGGGCAAGCTGACCCCGGAACTCAAGCGCGAGATCCTCGCCGCCGAGACCAAGACCCGCCTGGAAGACCTCTACCTGCCCTACAAGCAGAAGCGCCGCACCAAGGGCCAGATCGCCCTGGAAGCCGGCCTCGGCGAACTGGCCGACGCCCTGTTCGGCAACCCGGAGCTGAACCCGGAACAGGAGGCCGAGCGTTTCATCGACGCCGAGAAGGGCTTCGCCGACGTCAAGGCGGTGCTGGAAGGCGCCAAGTACATCCTCATGGAGCGCTTCGCCGAGGACGCCACACTGCTCGACCGTCTGCGCACCTTCCTGAAGAACGAGGCCGTGCTCAGCGCCCGCCTGGTGCCTGGCAAGGAGCAGGAGGGCGCCAAGTTCAGCGACTACTTCGAGCACGACGAACGCCTCAAGGGCGTGCCCTCGCACCGTGCCCTGGCGATCTTCCGCGGTCGCAACGAGGGCGTGCTGAGCATCAGCCTGAAGGTGGGCGAGGAAGCGCCGGGCACCCTGCATCCCTGCGAACTGATGATCGGCGAGCATTTCGGCCTGGCCAACCAGGGCCGCGCCGCCGACAAGTGGCTGGCCGAGGTGGTGCGCTGGACCTGGAAGGTCAAGCTGTACACCCACCTGGAAACCGACCTGCTCGGCGAGCTTCGCGAGCAGGCCGAGGACGAGGCCATCAGCGTGTTCGCCCGCAACCTGCACGACCTGCTGCTGGCCGCGCCGGCCGGCCCGCGTGCCGTGCTGGCCCTGGACCCGGGCCTGCGCACCGGCTGCAAGGTGGCCGTGGTGGAT
>DATGNS010000167.1:0-2298 GCA_035306625.1 Pseudomonas sp.
CGATCAGATAACCTTGGGCAACTCGGGTCAGAGTGTCGGCCGTAAGCGACATGAAAGGCGCGTTGAGGTCGCGCCCCTGGTAGATAGCGTTGTTGATCAGAACGTCCACACGGCCAAAATGGTCCAGCGCATGCTGCGCCGCCGCCGCTACCGAAGCGCTGTCCAGGAGGTCCATGGGGAGCACCAGCACCTCGGCGCCACACTCTTCCAGCGCCCGGGCGGTTTCGGCCAGACTTCCCGGGAGCGGTGTGCCATCGGCACGGGTCAAGGCGTGCTCATGCACCTGGCCCTCCACCTGGGTGCGTCCGGTAATCACCAGGTCGAAGCCGAACCTAGCGAAGGCCAGCGCCGTGGCACGCCCGATACCGCGACTAGCACCGGAAATAAAAGCGACCCTACGGCTCATGAGATTCTCTCCTTGGCTGTGATCACCGCCATGATGGGCTCTGCTGCCAAGGGAGGCATCCTTCAGTCGGACTAGCTGGCCAGGGAATCCAGCTCGCCACCAATGCCCAGCGGCGCCACGCTGTTGAGGAAAAGCCTGACTAGCTCGGTCTGGCGCCTGACGCCGGTCTTGGAAAAGATGGAGCGCAGGTGAGCGCGTGCCGTGTTGCGACGAATGCCCAGCTCTTCGGCCGCCTCCTCCAGAGACAGGCCGTTGGCCAGCTGCAGGGAGAGCTGAGTCTCGGCGGGGGTAAGGCCGAAGAGCTTCTTGGCTACCTCACTGCTGGCCTGGGAGCGCCCCACCGCGTCGCGGATATAGACCGCGGCGGCAGGCTGCCCCTTGCCGTCGGCCCAGGCGGTACGTGCGATGGGCTCCACCACCACGCCAAGGTTGACCTCCCCGGAGGGACGGGTCAGCGACATCGCCTCGGGAAAGCCCTCCCTCCCGGTCTCTGTCTCAGCCAGACTGAAGGCCTGGCGAACCAGCCGGCGCAGCTCCTTGTTATCACTGGGGTAAAAGGCCTCGAGACGCCCGCCGACGACCTTGAGCCCGTCCTCGCTCTGGATCAGGTGCCGCGCCGCCAGATTCTGATCGATGACCAGGCCGGTCTCGTCGACCAGGATCATGCCGAGGGAAAGTTTCTCTACCGCTTGGCAGTAGAGCGCGCTCATCGAGGCGGTGCGATCGAGCTGGTTGTGCAGTGTCAGGGCACGTCGCAGATGGGGAATGATGCGCTCGCACAGCGCCCGCTCCTCCACGCCGAAGGCCGGCGAGGCCTCATCGCGGGTGATACGAAAGCGCAGCCGGCCGGCGTCGGGGGTCTCGATATCGGCGCCCAACAGATGGTAGACACCGCTGGGGGCACACCAGTGCTTCCGGTAGCTGCTCTGCTGCCACTCACCCTCGCTCATGACGTCCTCGACGGTGAAGACCTTGTTGGCCGGCAGGTTCGAGAAAGGGGTCTGCTGGTGCTGATAGGGGAAGTAGCTGACGCTGGCGTCGCCGAGCTCGCGATCCTGGACGCGCCCTACGGCGACCATCAGGCCGGTCTCGTCCTGAGAGGGAACCCGCAGGATCAGGGTCACGAAGTTGGCCGCAAAGACCTCCTTGATGATATCCAGCGCCTTGCGCCAGTGATCGGTCTCATGGGCGGCTTCGTAAAGGCTCGATACCAGCGTATCGTAGGTATCTAGGTCCAGCGTGGTCATGCTCTTTGCGCCCCCTTGGCGGCACCCAAAGGGAGCCGCCTTTTCGTTGTCATTGGAAATGGGAGGGTTTTCGTTAACTTAGCGGCTATGGCGACGCGAACGTATACCACCTAGGTATATGCCTAAGTCCGCCTGGGTCGCGGCTTTCAGCCCTCCACGTAGCCCTCGGGGCCCGGCGTGTAGAGGGTCTTCCTGTCGAACCCTTGCGGTGTCTCGCCGCGGCGCACCTTGTCGAGCAGGTCGGGGTTGGCGATGAAGTGGCGGGCGAAGGAGACCGCTTCCCCCTCGCCGGAGGCCACCGCCTCGGCGGCACTTTCGGGAGAAAAGCCGTTGTTGAGCACCAAGGGGCCTTCGAAGGACTCCCGTGCCAAGGCAAAGGCGTCAAGGTCCTCGAGGGGGGAGCGCATCATGTGCAGATAGGCCAGACCCAGCGGTGCCACCCGACGCAGCAGCTCGCGATGGGTCTCCACCGACTCGACGGCGCTCACGTCGTTGTAAGTGTTCCCGGGGTTGAGGCGCAGGCCCACCCGGTCTGCGCCGATCTCGGCGCTCATGGCCTCGAGGCACTCGACCACGAAGCGCACGCGATTCGCGATGCTGCCGCCGTAGGCGTCGTCGCGCCGGTTGGTGCGCGCGCAGAGAAAC
>DATGNS010000168.1:0-2174 GCA_035306625.1 Pseudomonas sp.
GGCCCAGCATGCCCTGGAGACCCTGGAAGCGGAGGTAGCTCGGCTGGATACCACCTTCACCCGCTCGCTGCTGGTCTCGGACCCGGTCGCCCTGGCGACAGGAACGGTCAGTCGCGCCTACGACTGGCTGTTCGTGAAAAGCGGGATCTCGGCCTGGCTCGAGACCAGCGCCCATCACGGCGGCTGGCTCGGCACCCTGCACGTCTACGTTCAGGCGGCGCTCTACGTCACGCTGATGACCCTGACCCGGCTGGTCATCCTGCTGCTGACCTCCCCGCTCTTCGCACTGGCGGCCCTGGTGGGTTTCGTCGACGGCCTGGTGCGCCGCGACCTGCGTCGCTTCGGCGCGGGACGCGAGTCCGCCTTCATCTACCATCATGCCAAGCGGGCGATCACGCCGGTCTTCGTGGTGGGCTGGCTGCTCTACCTGAGCGTGCCCTTCGCCATCCATCCCAACGCCTTCCTGCTGCCCTGCGCGGCCCTCTTTGGCCTGCTGGTCAGCATCGCCACGGGGAGCTTCAAGAAGTACCTCTGAGGCCTCACGTCGCGCGCCTTCCGCGGCCTCGCCGCTATCGTCCGGAGCCGATGCGGGCTCCGGCGTTTCCATGCTTATCGAGTTGAGCTGACACAGATAAACGTCGTGTGCGGCGCTTATGGTTTCCTGCTGCGCTGCATCCCGGCGGGCGACAGGATGAGGGCCATCACAGCCAACGGATGGACTGTCTTGCCATGACGCTTCGCCGCTTGCCTCGGGCCTTCTCGCCCCTGCTTCTGACGCTGCTGACCGCTCAGTTCGGTACCTCGCATGCCGCCGAGCGCGACGGCGTGCGCGATGAGATTGCCCGCCAGGACCTGGCCCTGATCCAGGACCAGCTGGCCCAGATCCAGCGCATCGTGGACCGGCTCGAGGGCCGCATCGGGGAGTTCGACCCCCATAGCACCCGCGTCTTTCTGGACGTGCCGCGTCTGCGCCATGATCTCGAGGCGGTGGCCGAGGGCATCGATGACGTACTCGCGCCACCCCGCTTGCCGCCTCGTCAGCCGGCACCGCTCGCTGGCGACTACCTTCGGGAGCTGCGCTGATGGAGGCCTTCGCCGCCGGTGCCGGCTTCGAGGCCCCGCCCCTGGGCATCTTGATCGCAGGGGTGGGCTGCACCGTGGTGCTGCTCTGGGCGAGCTGGAGCGCCATCTCCTCCTACCGAGGCTACGCCAAGGGGCGCGTCAGCGGCGACGACTTCGGCTTCGCCGCCCTGCGCGCCGTCTTCCTGGTCGTGGTGATGTTCTGGATTTTCCTTTGAGGCCGCCGGCCTCGCCCCTGTCAGTCAGCAATTCGTCATTCAACAAGGAGCTCGTTATGACTACCGTGCGTTCACTCTTCTCTCGTGCCCGCACCCGGGGCCTCGCGGCGCTGGCCGCCGCAGGGCTGGTTCCAGTGCACGCCATGGCCCAGGGCCTGCCGACCATGGAGGCGCCGTCGCGAGGGGAGGGGGATGGCTTGCTTACCACCCTGCAGAACTACCTGTTCGACTTCGGCGCGCTGGGTGGCCTGATCCTGGCCACGGTGGCCTTCCTGATCGTCGCTATCGCCGCAATCGCCACCTTCAACGAGGCCCGGGTGCGCGGCGAGTGGTCGAAGTTCGGCGTCGTCGTGGTCGTCGGGGTGGTGCTGATCATCGCCATCATCTGGCTGGCCACCAAGGCGTCGGAGATCCTCTGATGGCCAACCGTCTCGACTTTCTGCCGACCCGCCTCAATGCCGCGCCGGTGGTGTTTCGGGGGATGACCGGGCATGAGGTTGGGATGATGGCCCTGGGCGGCCTGGCCGCGGGCCTGCTGCCGGGCGCGATAGGCGCCTGGCTGCTGGGGGCCATCGCCATGGTGCCCACCGTGGCCTTCGCCTGTGCCGGCATGGCGCTCTACTTCGGTGGGGCCGTCATGCGGCGGCTGCGCCGCGGCCGTCCCGCCTCCTGGCTCTATCGCAGCCTGCAGTTCCGGCTGGCCCGGCAGGGCATTCGCCTGTGGGGCGCCGACGCCCTGATCACCCGCTCCGGCCCCTACTCGCGGCGGCGGATGCGTTACCAGCCGGGAGGACGATCATGAGTCGCTTTCGTCACGCCCTGAGCGCCCGGGATGCCCATATCACCACCCTGCGCCTGGTCATTGTGGTGCTCGCC
>DATGNS010000169.1:0-3844 GCA_035306625.1 Pseudomonas sp.
CAGTACCTGACGGCGCTGATGCCGCTGGAGGATGCCCTGGTGCTGGTCAAGCTGCGTTGGCCCGCCGAGGTGCGCGGCCTGGCCACCCTCGAGCTCGGCCCCTCGGTGACCAAGCCCAACCTCGCCAAGGCCGAGCTGGAAATGGCCAAACGCCTGATCGCCGACATGTCCGGCGCCTGGGAGCCGGACGAGTACCGCGATCAGTTCCAGGACCAGATCATGGATCTGGTGGAAGAGAAGGCCAGCAAGGGCAAGATCCACGAAGTGGAAGCCGTGCCCGGCGAAGCGGAAACCCGCCGCAGCGCCGATGTCATCGACCTTACCGAACTGCTCAAGCGCAGCCTGAAGGGCGGTGGCGACAGTGGCGCCAAGGGCAAGGCAAAGGCCAAGGCCTCTTCCGGTGACGAGGACGAACAGGAAAAACCTGCACCGCGCCGCCGGCGCAAGGCGCAGTAGTGCATGGTCAGGCAGCTTGACGAGTACCGTCGCAAGCGCGACTTCAGCATCACCGCCGAGCCGGATGAAACGCCGGTACGCAAGCGCCGCCGCAAGGGCGGCGCCCTGAGCTTCGTCATCCAGAAGCACGACGCCCGCCGTCTGCACTACGACTTCCGCCTGGAACTGGACGGCACCCTGAAGAGCTGGGCGGTGCCCAAGGGCCCAAGCCTGGACCCCAAGGACAAGCGCCTGGCCGTGCACGTGGAAGACCATCCGCTGGACTACGCCAGCTTCGAGGGCACCATTCCGGCCGGGCAGTACGGCGCGGGCGATGTGATCGTCTGGGATCGCGGCATCTGGGAGCCCCACGGTGATCCGCACGAGGGCTACAGGAGCGGCAAGCTCAAGTTCAGCCTGCAGGGCGAGAAGCTCACCGGCGACTGGACCCTGGTGCGCACCCACCTGCCGGGCAGCGGAAACAAGGAGCAGTGGCTGCTGATCAAGGAACGCGACGCCGTGGCGCGCTCCGCCGCGGAATACAGCATCGTCGACGAACGCCCGGAGAGCGTGCTCAGCGAAGCGACCATCCCGGCGAAGGAGAACGGGGCGGCCGCCAAGGCCAAGACGGCTGCCGAGCCCAAGGCCAAGCCCCGAGCCAAAAAAAACAGCGTGCCACTGCCGGACTTTCTCAAGCCGGCCCTGGCCACCCTGGTGGACCGCCCGCCGGCCGGCGACTGGCGCTACGAGATCAAGTTCGATGGCTACCGCATCCTGGCCCGCAAGCAGGGCAGGGAGGTGCGGCTCTATACCCGGAACGGCCACGACTGGACCGAGCGTCTGCCGCTGCAGGCCAAGGCCATCGCGGTGCTGAAGGGCGCGGACGACGCCTGGCTGGACGGCGAAGTGGTGGTGCTCGGCGACCACGACCTGCCGGATTTCCAGGCCCTGCAGAACGCCTTCGACGCCAATCGACCGAAGGACATTCTCTATTACCTGTTCGACGCCCCCTTCCTGAACGGCGAAGACCTGCGCGAGCAGCCCCTGGAAGCGCGCCGCGCCGCCCTCAAGGCGGTGATGGAGGGCAACCGCAGCGCGGCGCTGCGCTACTCGGAGGATTTCGTCGCGCCGCCCGACGCCATCATCGAAAGCGCCTGCGCCCTGAAGCTGGAAGGGGTGATCGGCAAGCGGGTGGGCAGTCCCTACGTGTCCCGCCGCACACCGGACTGGATCAAGCTCAAGTGCCGGCTGCGCCAGGAATTCGTGGTCATCGGCTTCACCAAGCCCAAGGGCAGCCGCTCCGGCTTCGGCGCGCTGCTGCTCGGTGTGCACGAGAAGGGCGAGCTGCGCTACGCCGGCCGCGTCGGCACCGGCTTCAACGAAACCCGCCTGCGCGAGCTGCATGCCACGCTCAAGAAACTGGAGCGCAAGACGCCGCCCTTGCAGGAACCGCCTACCGGTGCCGACGCCCGCGACGTGCACTGGGTGAAACCGGAACTGGTGGCCGAAGTGGAATTCGCCGAGTGGACCCGCGAAGGGGTCGTGCGCCAGGCCTCGTTCATCGCCCTGCGCAGCGACAAGCCCGCCAAGGACATCGACCATGAAAGCCCGCTCCCGGCGGAAAGCCTCAGCCCCCCGCGCCGCGACGGCAAGGTGGTGGTCGCCGGCGTGGCCATCAGCAACCCGCAGCGGGTCATCGACCCGGAAAGCGGCGGCAAGAAGCAAGACCTGGCGCGCTACTACGCCGATATCGC
Source organism: Pseudomonas sp. (assembly GCA_035306625.1). Lineage (GTDB taxonomy): Bacteria > Pseudomonadota > Gammaproteobacteria > Pseudomonadales > Pseudomonadaceae > Serpens. Next base: position 2,190 of record DATGNS010000169.1, read on the forward strand.
CGACTGGATCCTGCCGTTTCTCAACGACCGTCCGGTGTCCCTGGTGCGCGCACCGGATGGCGTGGAGGGCGAGCAGTTCTTCCAGAAGCACGCCGAAAAGCTGTCCATTCCCAACATCCGTCACCTGGACCCGAGCCTCGACCCCGGCCATCCGCGCCTGATGGAAATCGACTCCCTCAAGGCGCTGATCGGCGCGGTACAGATGGGCACCATCGAGCTGCACACCTGGGGCGCCACCCACGACGCCATCGAAACCCCCGACCTGTTCGTCCTCGACCTGGACCCCGACCCGGCGCTGCCCTGGCGCAGCATGCTGGAAGCCGCCCAGCTGTGCCTGTCGGTGCTGGACGAGCTGGGTCTGGACGCGTTTCTCAAGACCAGCGGCGGCAAGGGCCTGCACATCATCGTGCCGCTCAGGCGCAAGGCCGGCTGGGAGGAGGTGAAGGCTTTCAGCAAGGCCTTCGCCCAGTTCATGGCCCACCAGCTGCCGGACCGCTTCAGCGCCACCTCCGGCCCGAAGAACCGCGTCGGCAAGATCTTCATCGATTACCTGCGCAACAACCGCGGTTCCAGCACCGTGTGCGCCTACTCGGCCCGCGCCCGCCCGGGACTGGCCGTCTCGGTGCCCATCGCCCGGGATGAACTGCACAACCTGCACAGCGCCGCCCAGTGGACCATCTTCAACCTGCGAGAACGCCTGGACAGTCTCAAGGGCAATCCCTGGACCGGCTACGCCAACCGCCAGACCCTCACCGCGAAGATGTGGAAACAGCTCGGCGCCAGGCCCCCGCACGCCTGACCCCCTCGTAGGGCAGCCAACGTTTTCCATTGGCCGCCATCCGGCTTGCACGGAGCATGCGCACGACAACCCCGCCCGGCCCACCACGCATCCCCAACCCCGAACCCTGCACCCACAACCCGGTTCTGTTGCAGACACACCTGCAAAGGGGAACCGCGCCATGCCCGACAAGAAGCAAACCCTGCCGCCCCAGCACCAGGACCAGCGCCCCGGCTCCGAAGAGGAGATGACGCCGCAACCCATCTACCTGTCAGACACCTATCGGCCCGCAGGCAAGCTCAAGGACCGCGTCGCCATCATCAGCGGCGCCGACAGCGGTATCGGCCGTGCCGTGGCCGTCCATTTCGCCCTGGAAGGCGCGAAGATCGTCCTGCTCTACCTGAATGAATACCAGGACGCCGAGGTGACCAAGGAGGAGATCGAAAAGCGCGGCGGCCAGGTGATCGACTTCGCCGGGGACATTGCCGGCGAGGACTTCTGCCGCAGCGTGGTGGAGGAAACCCTCAAGGAATGGGGTCGCATCGACATCCTGGTCAACAACGCCGGCGAACAGCACCCGCAGAAATCGCTGGAAGACATCAGCCCCGAGCAGTGGGAACGCACCTTCCGCACCAACATTTTCGGCATGTACCAGCTCACCCGTGCCGTGCTGCCGCACCTGAAGAGCGGGGCGGCCATCGTCAACACCACCTCCATTACCGCCTACAAGGGCAACCCCATCCTGCTGGACTATTCGTCCACCAAGGGCGCCATCACCGCCTTTACTCGCTCCCTGGGCATCAACCTGGCGCCCAGGGGCATCCGCGTGAACGCTGTGGCCCCGGGCCCCATCTGGACGCCGCTGATTCCGTCCACC
>DATGNS010000170.1:0-3777 GCA_035306625.1 Pseudomonas sp.
CAGATCCGCCTGCAGCCCGGGGTGATCGGCGCCCACGCCAATGCCGTGCTGGCGCCGCTGGGCCGCAAGATCGGCCCGGACCCGGCCTCCATCAACGCCGCCAAAATCGGCGGCATCGTCGCCAACAACTCCAGCGGCATGTGCTGCGGCACCGCCCAGAACAGCTACCAGACCCTGGCCGGCCTGCGCCTGGTGCTGGCCGACGGCACCCTGCTGGACAGCGAGGACCCGGCCAGCGTGGCGGCCTTCCGCCAGAGCCACGGCTACCTGCTGGACGAACTGGCCGAACTGGGCCGCCAGGCCCGCGCCAACACCGAGCTGGCGGCGAAGATCCGCCACAAGTACCGGCTGAAGAACACCACCGGCTACTCGCTCAACGCCCTGGTGGACTACGACGACCCGCTGGACATCCTCACCCACCTGATGGTCGGCTCCGAGGGCACCCTGGCCTTCATCAGCGCGGTGACCTACCACACGGTGCCGGAGCATCCCCACAAGGCCACCGCGCTGATCGTCTTCCCGGACGTGGAAACCTGCTGCCGCGCCGTGCCGGTGCTGCGCCAGCAGCCGGTTTCGGCGGTGGAGCTGCTGGATCGCCGCAGCCTGCGCTCGGTGGAGAACATGCCCGGCCTGCCGGAGTGGGTGAAGGCGCTGTCGGCCACCGCCTGCGCCCTGCTGATCGAGTCACGCGCCGCCAGCCAGAGCCTGCTGCACGAGCAGCTGGCGCAGATCAACGCCGCCCTGGCGGACTTTCCGGTCGAGAAGAAGGTCGACTTCAGCGAGGACCCGGCCGTCTACAACCAGCTGTGGCGCATCCGCAAGGACACCTTCCCGGCGGTCGGCGCGGTGCGCAGGACCGGCACCACGGCCATCATCGAGGACGTCACCTTCCCGATCGAGCAGCTGGCCGAAGGCGTCAACCGCCTGATCCAGCTGTTCGAAAAGCACCACTACGACGAAGCCATCCTGTTCGGCCATGCCCTGGAGGGCAACCTGCACTTCGTGTTCACCCAGGGCTTCGAGGACCCGGCCCAGGTGGCGCGCTATGAAGCCTTCATGCACGACGTCACCCAGCTGGTGGCGGTCGAGTACGGCGGCGCCCTCAAGGCCGAGCACGGCACCGGGCGCAACATGGCGCCCTTCGTCGAACTGGAATGGGGCCACGAAGCGTACCAGCTGATGTGGCGCCTCAAGCGCCTGTTCGACCCCCGGGGCATCCTCAACCCGGACGTGGTGCTCTCCGAAGACCCGCAGATCCACCTGAAGAACCTCAAGCCGCTGCCGGCCGCCGACGAGATCGTCGACAAGTGCATCGAATGCGGCTTCTGCGAGCCGGTCTGCCCCTCCAACGGCCTGACCCTCACGCCGCGCCAGCGCATCGTCATCTGGCGCGACATCCAGGCGAAGAAGCGCGCCGGCGTGGACACCAGCGAGCTGGAACGCGCCTACCACTACCAGGGCATCGACACCTGCGCCGCCACCGGCCTGTGCGCCCAGCGCTGCCCGGTAGGCATCAACACCGGCGACCTGGTGCGCAAGCTGCGCGGCGCCGAGGCCCGGCACCCGCGCGCCGCCACCTGGCTGGCCGAGCATTTCGCCACGGCGCTGAAGGGTGCCCGCCTGACCCTGGCCGCCGCCAACGGCGCGCGCCGCCTGCTCGGCGCACCCCTGCTGAGCCGCGCCAGCGCCGGATTGCGCGCCCTGTCGGGCAACCGCCTGCCGCAATGGACCCCGGCCATGCCGCAGCCGGTCAGGCCGATCGGCGTCATGCCCGCCGGCGCCGATGACCGCCCCCGCGTGGTGTACCTGGCCGCCTGCGTGTCCCGCGCCATGGGCCCGGCCTTCGGCGACGAGGAGCAGACGCCGCTGATCGACAAGACCCGCGCCCTGCTGGAGAAGGCCGGCTACCAGGTGGTGTTCCCCGATGCCCTGGACAGCCTCTGCTGCGGTCAGCCGTTCGCCTCCAAGGGCTACGCCGAACAGGGCGAGCGCAAGAAACAGGAAACGCTGGACGCGCTGCTCAGGGCCAGCCGCGGCGGGCTGGATCCCATCTACTGCGACACCAGCCCCTGCACCCTGCGCCTGGTGCAGGACCTGACCGACAGCCGGCTGAACATCTATGACCCGGTGCGCTTCATCCGCGAGCAGCTGTTCGAGCGCCTGGAGTTCACGCCCCAGCCCGAGCCGGTGGCCGTGCACGTCACCTGCAGCACCCAGCATCTGGGCGAGGCCCAGGGGCTGATCGACATCGTGCGGCGCTGCACCGAGCACCTGGTGATTCCGGAAGGCATCCACTGCTGCGGCTTCGCCGGCGACAAGGGCTTCAACCGGCCCGAGCTCAACGCCCACGCCCTGCGTTCCCTCAAGGATGCGGTGCAGCAGTGCACGGAAGGCGTCTCCACCAGCCGCACCTGCGAGATCGGCCTGTCGAGCCATTCCGGCATCGACTACCACGGTCTGGTCTATCTGGTGGACCGGGTCACCCGCCCCAGGGCCCTGCCGGCCTGAGCGCAACGGCCAGGGAAGGCCGTTCTCACCTCCCCGGCAAGGCGCAACCTTGCGACTTGTCCATTCTGCGGAACCCCTGCCCCGGCGCCACGTCAACCTTGCGTACCACCCCAACGCGAGGAACCACCATGAAGAGCCCCGCTCTGTTCATTTCCGCCGCCCTGCTGTTCGCTCCCGCCGCCTTCGCCCAGGAGGACCAGTGCGAGGCCCGGCTCGACCAGCTGGACGAAGCCATGGATCAGCGTGAACTGACCGATGCCGAAGAGGACCAGATCGACCAGCTGCGCGACCAGGCCGAGGAATACAAGGATTCCGAGCGCTATTCGGATTGCATCAGCACGGTCGACCAGGCCATGCAGATGCTGAACACCGCCCCCATGAAGGAATGAACCCGGATCGGCCTGGCGTGACGGAACCGCCGCTGTGGCCGAGCCCACCGGAGAATTCCATGAAATCCCTCCCCCTGTTGCTGGTTGCCTGCTTCCTTGCAACTCCCGTTCTGGCCAACGAGGAGCGCTGCATGGACAACCTGCAGAAACTCGATTCCGGAACATCCAGTCCCTCTTCCCAGGGCGGGGCCGCTACGGCCAATCCCATGGCCCACAGCTCGGCCACCGAAGCCAGGATGTTCGTGGAACAGGCACGCGAAGCGCAGGCGCGCGGTGATACCGACGGCTGTGTGGCAGCCAGCGAACGTGCGCTCAAGGCCATTGATGACTCCTACCGCCACGGCAACGGTTCGGGTTCCGGAAGCGGCGGCCCCGGAAGCGGTGGTGCAGGCAGCGGTGGAGCGGACTGATCCCCCCGGCCCTTGAAATCCATCCGCCCGCCCCCATCTGGAAGTCAGCGACGGAAGGTTCGACGCAGCGCCTGAATTGACGTACACTGCGCCGGACCTTCGAGCGACACCAGGGGCCGATTAGGATTCGACGCCGGTTACAAAACTTGAGGGGCATGCCGAGTAGGTGACAGTTCTCGTAAATCCGCTGCCACAACTTAATAGTTGCCAACGACGACAACTACGCTCTGGCTGCCTAAGGGCGCCAGCAGACCCTAGGGGATGCCTGTAAACCCGAAGATTTGGTCTGTCAGATAGAACAGGATCGCCGCCAAGCTCGCTGCAGGCGTAACGGCTAAAACTCATGCAGCTCGCTCCAAGCACCCTGCCACTCGGGCGGCGAGGAGTTAACCCAGTAGAGATGGCTAAGCATGTAGAACCGATAGCGGAGTTCTGGCGGACGGGGGTTCAAATCCCCCCGGCTCCACCAA
>DATGNS010000171.1:0-12269 GCA_035306625.1 Pseudomonas sp.
GCAAGGTGATCCGCGACAACTACCGCATGAACCACATGGATCAGATCAACCAGGTCTTCGGGCTGACCAGCCTGTTCGAGACCGATCCGCTGACGGTCTTCCGCCAGCACGCCAATCGCCTCAAGGGCGACGGCCTGTAGCCCCAGGGAAGGTGACGGATGAAGCGCATACTCATATGGGCGCCGCTGGCGGTGGTGGTCGGCTATGCAGGCCTGCACTACTTCGCGGGCCAGAGGGCCACCGAGGTCACCCCGCCAGCGCCTCGGGTGGAATGGAAGGAGCCGCCGGCCGCGTCGGCGCCGACCCGGCCGGCGGCCGCGGCCCGTGCGGTCGCTCCGGTCGAGGCGGTGCTGGCCACGCTGCCGCCGTCCTTTCGCGGCACCGAGGTGGACGGCCGGCTGGAGGTGGACGCCGCCGGCAACCTGATCATCAGCCGGGAAGTGCGCCACCTGTTCGACTACTTCCTGGCAGCCATCGGCGAGGAGCCGCTGGAGCGCACCATTCAGCGGCTTCAGGAGTACCTCGTCGCCACGCTGCAGGTGCCCGCCCGCGACCAGGCGCTGGCCCTGCTGGACCAGTACCTGGATTACAAGGAGCAGCTGGTGCAGCTGGAGCAGGACCTGCCGCAGCTGAGTTCCCTGGATGCCCTGCGCCAGCGCGAGGCCGCGGTGCAGGCGCTGCGGGCGCGAATCTTCACGCAGGAGGCCCATCAGGCGTTCTTCGCCCATGAGGAGGGCTACAACCGATTCACCCTGGAACGCCTGGCCATTCGTCAGAATCCCGACCTGGACGACGAGGTCAGGGCCGCGGCCATCGACCGCCTGCGCGCCGCCCTGCCCGAGGAGTTGCAGGCGCATGTGCTGCCCCAGCTGCAGCAGGAGCTGCGGGTGCAGATCGAGCGCCTGGGCCCGGACGCCACGCCGGCCCAGGTCCGCCGGGTGCGCCAGCAACTGGTGGGCGCCGAGGCGACGCGGCGCCTGGAGGCGCTGGACTTGCAGCGCCTGCAGTGGCATCAGCGCCTGGACGACTACCGGGCCGAGCGCAAGCGCATCGAGGAGCACCCGGGCATGAGCGCGCCGGAGCGCGAGGCGGCCATCCGGCGCCTGGTGGAGGAACGCTTCGACGAGCGCGAGCGCCTGCGCCTGGAGGCCGCCGAGCACCTGTTGCGGTCTCGGCAAGGGATCGAAGGCCGGGCGCAGGCCGGCCGGGAGGGCTAGGCTCAATGGACGGCCTCGATCTGCTTCTGTCAGGCCGTTGGCACAGAGCCCGCCGGCACCTGCCCGGCCTTGGAGTCGGGCGCGGTGCAAGCCTGTCTCGCGTGGGCCTCTGCGGTTCGATATGCAATCGATCGAGAGGAGCGTTCAGTCATGGGCAAGACCTTGCACGAAGATGTCAGCAACGCGGTTCTGAGTCGTATGAAGGAAAGCGGGTTCGATTTTGCGCGTGTTCATCCCATCGAGTTCTACGCCATCTTTCCCAGCGAGGAGGCTGCGCGTCGAGCGGCCCGCAGTTTTCAGGGCGAATCCCTCAACGCCCAGGTCAGCGCCCGCAGCGACGGGTCGTGGAACCTGCAGGTGAGCAAGGTGATGTTCGCCACCCGGGCGGGGATTGGCGATTTCGAGCAGGGGCTGGAGGACCTGGTCGAGCCGCTGGGGGGCGTGCTGGATGGTTGGGGCGTCACCCAGGAGCTGGTCGCCGCCAAATCGGACTGAAGCACCGCGCCGGCCCGGCTTCGGCCGGGCCCGGCGCCAGGTTAGCAGGATGCTTGCATGGAACGCCTTGACCGGCCTGCGGGAGGCGGGCCGCTGATCTTTCGGGAGCGTCTCCTGTCGCTGCTGGACCAGAGCGGGCAGGTGCCGCTGACCCTGATGCTGGCGCCGCCGGGCTCCGGCAAGACCACCCTGCTGCTGCACTGGCTGCAGCAGCAGGGGTCGCGGCGCAAGATCTACTACGCCGTTCCGCGCCGGGACAACGACCCGCAGCGCTTCTTTCGCGGCCTGCTGGAACGGCTGCACGGCCTGCTCGATGCGCAACCTTCGATGCGGCGGGCGCTGCGGCTGCCGGCGCCGGCGCTCGGCGCCTGGCTGGCGGCACGCCTGGAGCGCTGCGCCGAGCCGCTGTGCCTGATCCTCGACGACTTCCAGCACCTCACGGACCCGGAAACCCTGGCCGGCGTGGCCGCGCTGCTGGAGCGCCTGCCGGCCCGGGTGTGCCTGCTGATTGCCGGCCATGCTCGTCCGGAGCTGCCGCTGGGACGCTGGCGGCTGGACGACCGCCTGCTGGCCATCGACGCCGTGGACCTGGGATTTTCCGCCGAGGAGCTGCGCGATCTCTACGCGTGCCTGGGCGGCGGACACCTGGATGAGCACGAGCAGGCCGGTCTGCTGGAGGCCACCGAGGGCTGGGCTACCGGGGTGTCGATGGCGCTGCGCCTGCGCGCCCAGGGGGACGCCGCCATGGTTCGCTTCGATGGCAGTCAGCCGGGTCTGGCCGAGTTCTTTCATCATGAGGTGCTGGGCGACCTGCCCGAGGACTGCTGGCAGCTGCTGATCACCTCGGCGGTGTTCGAACGCTTCGACGGCGCGGCCTGTGATGCCGTGCTGGGTTACAGCGGCGCGGCCCGCCAGCTGGAGCGCCTGGCGCTGCGCCAGCTGTTCCTCATGCCCCTGGCCGAGGCGGGCTGGTATCGGCATCACACCCTGCTGCGGGGCTTCCTGGCCAATCGCCTGGCCATCGAGCAGCCCGAGCGGATCGCCGAGCTGCATGGGCGTGCCGCCCGGCATTTCCTGGCACGCGGCGAATATGTCCAGGCCGTGCGGCATGCCGGCGAATGCGCCGACCCGACCCTGCGCCTGGCGGTGCTTGGCGACTGCTGCCAGGCCTGGCTGCGCAACGGCGAGTTCGCCACCGTCGTCCACTGGCTGGGCCGGCTGCCGGAGGAGCAACTGGAGGCGCAGCCGCACCTGCGCCTGTGTCTGATCGAGGCGCTGACCCTCTCGCGGCGTTTCCATCTGGCGGCCCACCATCTGGCTCTGGCCGCGCGTGGCGGTGCCGAGCCGGACGCCCTGCGCTGCCTGGACTTCTATCTGCAGCTGTTCCAGCAGGACTGCCATTTCCTGCCCGAGGCGGGCTGGGAGGCGCTGGGCGAGGCCCGCCAGCCGCTGGCCCTGCGTGCTCGCGCGCTGGTCATCGGCGGCTACCATCATCTGTTGCACGGCCGCCTGGCCCAGGCCCTGCGCCAGGCCATGCAGGGCAAGGAGCTGCTGGCCGAGGCGGGCCTGGCGTTCCTGGAAAGCTACGCCGATCTGGTCATTGCCCTGTGTCACCGGCAGGCGGGGCGCGTCGCCCAGGTGCGCCGGGAGGTCAGTCTCGACTTCCAGCGCACCGATCCCGGCGAGCCGGCCTGGGTGAATCGCGCCACCGCCATGGTGGTGGCCCTGTACGAGCAGAATCGCCTGGAAGCGGCCGAGCCCCTGTGCGAGCAGCTGCTGATCCGGGTCGGCGACTCCTCGGCCACCGAGGCCATCGCCACTGTCTATCTCACCCTGTCACGCCTGCTGTTCCGGCGCCGGGTCCACGAGCGGGCGGGGCGTCTGCTGGAGCAGTTGGCGGGCATGCTGCAGCTGGGCCGCTATGGACGCTTTTCCAGCCAGCTGGTCCAGGAGCAGGTGCGCCAGGCCTGGCTGGCCGGGCGCTCCGCGCTGCTGGAAAGCCTGGTGCGCCGTTACCGCCTGGATGCCGCTCTGGCGGAAGGAATCTGGGACCGGGCGCGCGACCACGACGAGGCCTGGGAGCGCCAGGGGCTGGCGGTGGTGTACTGGCTGCAGACCCGCGGGCAGCACGGCCGGGCCGAGCGCGTGCTGCGGGTGCTGCTGGAGTCCCTGCGACGGACCGAACTGCAGGCGCGGCGGCTGGTGGTCGAGGCCTGCCTGCTGACCTTGCTGGCCCGCCAGCAGGACGAGGCGGAGCAGCGCCGGGGGCTGGTGCGCCTGGTCGAGGAGTACGGCCTGGTGACCATCAATCGCTCGGTGTTCGATGAGGCGCCCGGCTTCGGTGAAGGCCCCTTCGGCCTGCTGGACGCCACCGGCCTGGACGTGCCCGAGCGCTACCGCGAGCTGTTCGGCGAGTTCCTCCTGCCTGCGCCGTCGACGCAGCGTCCCTGGCTGGCGGGTCTGCTTACCGGCAAGGAGGTGGAGATCTTCGACTGTCTGCTGCGCGGCCTGTCCAACACCGAGATCAGCGAGCGCACCGGCATCGCCCTGTCCACCACCAAGTGGCACCTGAAGAACATCTACGCGAAGCTCAACGTGGCCAACCGCACCGAGGCGATCCTCTGCGCGCGCCCCCGCTCGGTTTCCTGACGACCGGCAGGGCCCCACCCCTCCCTGGGGAGGGGGCGGGGCCCGACCTCCCTCCCTAAGCTGCTCCGGCGCCGAGTTCCTTCGGCACCCGTGCACCAATAAAAACAAGGGAGATACTGCATGTCCGTCTGGGTAACATGGCCAGCGCTCACCAAGCTGGGAACGCTCGGCATCTTCGCCGGCCTGATCACGCTCGCGATGGAACGCGAAGCGCTGTTCGAAAACAACCTGTTCGATACCGAAAACTACGCCCGCCACAACGCCGACATCACCTGCGATCCGCGCAGCCAGGTGGCGCGCACCGAAGACGGCACCTGCAACATCCTCTCCAACCCCGCCGAAGGCTCGGTGTACATGCGCTTCGGGCGCAACGTGAAGCCCGAGCACCAGTGGGCGGAGACCGACACCCTGCTGAGCCCCAACCCCCGCGAGGTGAGTAACACCCTGCTGGCACGCGGCGAGTTCAAGCCGGCCCCCAGCCTGAACTTCATCGCCGCGGCCTGGATCCAGTTCATGACCCACGACTGGTTCAACCACGGCGAAAACACCGCCGACAACCCGATTCAGGTGCCGCTGCCCGCCGGCGACCCGCTGGGTTCGGGCAGCATCTCCGTGCAGCGCACCCAGCCCGACCCGACCCGCAGCGCGGACGAGGCCGGCAAGCCTCAGGCGTTCCGCAACCACATCACCCACTGGTGGGACGGCTCGCAGATCTACGGCAGCGACAAGGCCACCAACGACAAGATCCGTTCCTTCGTGGACGGCAAGCTGAAGGTGGACAACAACAACCGCCTGCCGCGCGAGTATGTCAGCGGCAAGCCGGTGACCGGCTTCAACGACAACTGGTGGGTCGGCCTGAGCATGCTGCACCAGCTGTTCACCCTGGAGCACAACGCCATCGCCGACCGTCTGAAGGCCCGTTATCCGGACAAGGACGACCAGTGGCTGTATGACAAGGCCCGCCTGATCAACTCGGCGCTGATGGCCAAGATCCACACCGTGGAATGGACCCCGGCGGTGATCGCCAACCCCATCACCGAACGCGCCATGTACTCCAACTGGTGGGGCCTGATGGGCCAGGGCGGCCCGCGCAGCGACTTCCAGAACGAAGTGCGCAAGCTGCGCGAGGACCTCGAGAAGAAGGATTCCTTCGTCAAGCGCATCCTCGGCTTCGACCCGAACCTCTCCGGCGACGTGGGCAGCGGTTCCATCAACCACGCCCTGACCGGCATCGTCGGCTCGACGGCACCCAACAATTACGGCGTGCCCTTCACCCTGTCCGAGGAGTTCGTCTCGGTCTACCGCATGCACCCGCTGATCCGCGACAACATCGAGGTGTACGACATCGGCTCGAACGTGCCGTCGCGCGTCATCCCGATGCAGAACACCCGCGATCGCGATGCGGAAGACCTGCTGGCCGCCGAGCGTCCGGAGCGCCTGTGGTACTCCTTCGGTATCACCAACCCCGGTTCGCTGACCCTCAACAACTACCCGAACTTCCTGCGCAACCTGTCCATGCCGGTGGTCGGCAACATCGACCTGGCGACCATGGACGTGCTGCGTGACCGTGAGCGTGGCGTGCCGCGCTACAACGAGTTCCGCCGCCAGATCGGCCTGAATCCGATCACCAGGTTCGAGGACCTGACCACCGATCCGGAAACCCTCGCCAACCTGAAGCGCATCTACAACAACGACATCGAGCAGATCGATACCCTGGTGGGCCAGCTGGCCGAGACCGTGCGTCCGGACGGCTTCGCCTTCGGCGAAACCGCCTTCCAGATCTTCATCTCCAGCGCCTCGCGTCGTCTGATGGCCGACCGCTTCTACACCCAGGACTACCGTCCCGAGGTGTACACTCAGGAAGGTATCGACTGGGTCGAGCACACCACCATGGTGGACGTGCTCAAGCGCCACAATCCGCAACTGCACAGCAGCCTGGTGGGTGTCGAGAACGCGTTCAAGCCGTGGGGCCTGAACATTCCGGCGGACTACGAGAGCTGGCCGGCGGCCAACAAGCTGGAAAACCTGTGGGTCAACGGCGCGCTGCGCACCCAGTACAAGGACGGCGAACTGCCGCCGCTGGTACCGGTGGACGTCGGCGGCCTGATCGGCACTATCCTCTGGGACAAGGTGAAGAAGACCGGCGACGTGGCTCCGGTGGGCTACTCCAAGCCGATCCACCCGCACGGCGTGATGGCCAAGGTGCGCTTCGTGCCGACCGCCAACAACACCGGCTTTACCGGTCTGTTCGCCAGCGGTTCCGACCACAGCCTGCTGCGCCTGTCGGTCACCGGTGACCCGAACGACCGCGGCTTCGCCCCCGGCCTGGCCTGGAAGGCCTTCGTGGATGGCCAGCCGTCGAAGAACGTCTCGGCGCTGTACACCCTGTCCGGCCAGGGCAACAACCACAACTTCTTCGCCAACGAGCTTTCGCAGTACGTGAGCACCGAAGCGAACGAAACCCTGGGCACCACCATCCTGTTCTCGGCGGTGACCCTCAAGCCGACCCTGTTGCGTGTGGACGACATGGCCAAGGTCAATCAGGACGGCACCAAGGTCAGCAAGCCCAAGGCGCCGACGCAGATCTACTTCGTGCCGCGCGCCGAGGTGAAGTCGCGCTTCGCCAGCACTCCGCACGACTTCCGTCAGGATCTGATGAGCCTCGAGGAAGGCACCAAACTGTATGACGTGTACGCCACCTCGACCGAGATCAAGACCTCGATCCTGCCGTCGCTGAACACCAAGTACGCCAACGAGCGTCGCAGCAGCGCCCGCAAGATCGGCGAGATCGAGCTGACCTCGCCCTTCATCGCCTCGGCCTTCGGCGACACTGGCGTGTTCTTCAAGCACCAGCGTCACGAAGACAAGTAAGCAAGGCAAAAGGCAACACCAGGGCCCCCGGCGCAAGCCGGGGGCTTTTTGTTTTGCGGGCGAACTTGAAAGGACCAGGCCATTATGCGTGTGAGTGCCAGCGCGCCGGTGGCGCGTTCGGCGGCCGGAAAAAGCGCAGGCCGCCCTACGAGGGCCGGCGCGACCGCGACGGTTTGATGCGGGACGTGCAAGCGGCAGCGGGGCGTCGGGTAGGCTGGACAACGTTTTCCTTGTCCACCATCGTGCCGGAACGGCACGCCAGATCGCCGATCAGCCCAGCGCAATGGCGTGGCTACCCGCGGCGAAAAGCACAAGGCCGCCCGGCAGGCGGCCCTGTGGCTTGCTGGCCTGGTCGGACCAACGGTACGTGCTGGTCTGACACCGCCATTGCTTGCGTCTGCTATTGCTCGCGCAGGTCCACCGGACGATCCCCCGGCCCGTCGAACAGCTGATTCTCGCTGGGCGGCAGCAGGAGGGTGCGGCTGCCGTTGCTGAGGATGCGGATGTCGCTGTACTTGCGCCCCGACAGCGCGGCCAGGCCGGCGGCGTCGCGCACCACGCTGGGCCGCAGGAAGACCATCAGGTTGCGCTTGATGTGAGTGTCCTTGGTGGAGCGGAACAGGCGGCCCAGCAGGGGGATGTCGCCCAGCAGCGGTACCTTGGATTCGCTGCGGGTCACGTCGTCCTGGATCAGTCCGCCGAGCACCACCACCTGGCCGTCCTCGGCCAGGATGGTGCTCTTGATGGCGCGCTTGTTGGTGATCAGGTCCACCGCCCGGGCGGTCAGGGTGGCGCTGGGGGCGATGGAGGAGATTTCCTGTTCGATCTCCAGGCGCAGGGTGGCGCCCTCGTTGATGTGCGGGGTGACCTTCAGGGTGACGCCGATGTCCTGGCGTTCGATGGTGGTGAAGGGGTTGCCGGCGCCAGAGGAGTCGGTGGTGTAGGAGCCGGTCTGGAAGGGCACGTTCTGGCCCACCAGGATCTCTGCCTGCTGGTTGTCCAGGGTCAGCAGGCTGGGCGTGGACAGCAGGTTGCTCTTGCTGTTGGACGACAGCGCGGTGATCAGCGCGCCGAAGCTGTCGGTGCCCAGGCCGATGATGGCGCCGTCCGGCAGGCTTTCCGGCAGGGGCTGCTCCTCCTGCAGGTTCTGCAGCAGGGTGCCGATGGCCAGGCCGGTGTTGCCGAAGTTCACGCCGCCCACGCCGCCGCGACTGCCGCGCGCGTCGATGGCCCACTGCACGCCCAGGGCATCGGAAATGTCCCCGGATACCTCGACGATGGCCGCCTCTACCAGCACCTGGGCGCGGGGAATGTCCAGCTGGCGCACGATGGACTCCAGGGTGCTGACAGTTTCCGGCTCGGCCAGCAGGATCAGGGCGTTCAGGCTCTCGTCGGCGCGGATCAGCATGTTCTGCTGGCGCGTGCTGCCATTGCCGCTTTCCGGCGTGGCCAGCCCCTCGGCCAGCTCGCCGAGGGTGGTGGCCAGGGCCTTGGCGTCGTTGTGGCGCAGGCGGATCACCCGGGTGTTGGCCGAGCGCACGCTGGGGCTGTCCAGCGCCCGGGCCATGGCGGCGAGCTTGGCGCGGGCCGCCGGCGGGCCGAGCAGGATCAGCCGGTTGGTGCGCGTGTCGGCAATCACCTGGGTGCCGGTGGCGCCTCCCTGGCCCCGGGAGATCGCGGCGGTGAGCGTTTCGGCCGCGTCGGTCACCCAGGCGTACTGCAGGTTGAGCACGCTGTAGTCGTTCTCGTTCTGCTCGTCCAGCTGACGGATCAGGGCTTCCAGACGCGCGATGTTGGCGCGCCGGTCGCTGACGATCAGGACATTGCTGGCCGGCACCGCGGCCAGATGCCCGTACTGGGGCACCAGCGGCCGGATCAGCGGCAGCAGGTCGCTGACCGCGTTGTGCTGCACCATGATCACGCGGGTTTCCAGCTGATCGCCCAGCGGGCGGGGCGTGCCCGGCTCGGCCTTGGCCTCGGCGTTGGGAATGATGCGGGCCTGACCGTCCTGGTTGATGACGGTGAAGCCGTGGGTGGCCATGACCGACAGGAACAGCTGGTAGGCCTCGCTGCTGGACAGGCGCGCCTGGGAGACCACGCTCACCTGGCCCTTCACCCGCGGGTCGATGATGAAGGTCTCCCCGGTGATTTCCGCCACCTGGTCGATGAACTCGCGGATGTCGGCGTCCCGGAGGTTGATGGTCCAGTATTCCGGCCGCTGGCCGTCGGCCGCCGGAGGCGTCTGCGCCGCTACGGCCAGGGACAGGGACGAGGCCAGCAGCAGGCCGGCCAGACGGGGAGCACGAAGATTACGCGGCATCGGTCAGTCGCTTTGCGTGGGGGGAAGAGGGGGAGGCTCGGGTGTCCCGGCCTCGGTGGCGTTGCCCTGGATGCGCTGGCGCAGGGTGGCCATGCGCTCGCGCAACTGCTTGAACTGTTCCTGCTGCAGCATGGCCAGCTGCTCCGGACGCACGCCCTCGGCACCCGCTGCGCTGGTGGTCACCCCGCTGCCGACGGCGTTCTGCCGGCGCCGGGGGAAGGCCAGGGTTTCCAGCTGGCCGTTGCGCTCGATCTCCACCCGGTCGGGATAGACCGCATGCAGGCGCACGCCGGGCTCGAGCAGGCCGTTGACGGTGAGCAGCCGGGCCGGGCCGCCGTCGCTCTGGATGATGGCCCTGGAACGCGCCGGGTCCGGGTGCACGAAACTGCCGTGCAGCATCAGGCGCAGTCGTGTGGCTGGCGGGGCGGCCGGCTCGCTGCGCGGCGGCGGGCCGAACAGGTTGGCCAGTTGACGGGGGGCGAGGCTGACCGCCGAGGCCCGGGGTTCGGGCACGGTGACAGCGGGTTCGTGACGCAGCACGTCCAGCCAGGCGACGCCGCGCCAGGCCAGGTGGATGGCGGTGCCCAGCAGCAGGGCGACGCCAAGCAGAACCGGGGCCTGCGACGACCACCAGTGCGCATTGCCGAATCTGGACACGAAAGCTCCCTGCACGTGTTCTTGTTATGGGCGGTGAGGCATGGCGTTGGCGAATTCAGCTTAGGCGCTCATGGCGAAGCGGCAAGCCGAACTTTGGCCGAGGCGGCGATGTCCGGCCCTACGGCGGCGCAAATATCGTCTAGAACCTATGGGGTCCGCATCCGAAGGAACGACCGACCATGGCTTCTTCCGTCGCGCCGCCAGCACCGCGCCGACTTCCGTTCAGCTACGCCCGCCGCCATGGTGTGCTGCTGCTGGACGACCCGCAGGGCCTCTGCCTGGGCTTCCGGCCCGACGCGGAGCTGACCGCCCTGGCCGAGGCCGGACGCTTCCTGGGCCGGCGGCTGCCGCTGCGGCCGCTGTCCGGCGAGGAGTTCGAGCGCGCGCTGGGCAACGCCTACCAGAACGATTCGACTTCCATGCAGCTGGCCGAGGACCTGGGCGACAGCCTGGACCTGGCGGCGCTGGCCGAGCAGGTGCCGGAAACCGAGGATCTGCTGGAGCAGGAGGACGACGCGCCGATCATCCGCCTGATCAATGCCATCCTCGGCCAGGCGATCCGCGAGAACGCCTCGGATATCCATCTGGAAACCTTCGAGAAGCGCCTGGTGGTGCGCTTTCGCGTCGACGGCATCCTGCGCGAGGTGCTGGAGCCCCGACGCGAGCTGGCGGCGCTGCTGGTGTCGCGCATCAAGGTCATGGCGCGCCTGGACATCGCCGAGAAGCGCATTCCCCAGGACGGGCGCATTTCCCTGCGCATCGCCGGTCGCGAGGTGGACATCCGCGTCTCCACCCTGCCGTCGGCCAATGGCGAGCGGGTGGTGCTGCGCCTGCTGGACAAGCAGGCCGGGCGCCTCAACCTGCAGCATCTGGGCATGAGCGAGCACGATCGCGTGCGCATGGAGGAGGCGGTGCGCAAGCCCCACGGCATCCTGCTGGTCACCGGCCCCACCGGCTCGGGCAAGACCACCACCCTGTATGCCAGCCTGACCACGCTGAACGACCGCAGCCGCAACATCCTCACCGTCGAGGACCCCATCGAATACCACCTGGAGGGCATCGGCCAGACCCAGGTGAACCCCAAGGTGGACATGACCTTCGCCCGCGGGCTGCGCGCCATCCTGCGCCAGGACCCGGACGTGGTGATGGTCGGCGAGATCCGCGACCGGGAAACCGCCGAGATCGCCGTGCAGGCCTCGCTGACCGGCCACCTGGTGCTGTCCACCCTGCACACCAACAGCGCCGTGGGCGCCGTCAGCCGCCTGGTGGACATGGGCGTGGAGCCCTTCCTGCTGGCCTCGTCGCTGCTCGGCGTGCTGGCCCAGCGGCTGGTGCGGGTGCTCTGTTCCGAAT
Organism: Pseudomonas sp.; assembly: GCA_035306625.1. Lineage (GTDB taxonomy): Bacteria > Pseudomonadota > Gammaproteobacteria > Pseudomonadales > Pseudomonadaceae > Serpens. Next base: position 11,563 of record DATGNS010000171.1, read on the forward strand.
GCAAGGAGGCGGTGGTCGCCGACGAGTCCGCCTGCGCGCTGCTGGGCATCGACGCCGCCGCGCCGCCGACCCTGTATCGCGCCCGCGGCTGCGCGGCCTGCAACCAGCAGGGCTATTGCGGGCGGACCGGCATCTACGAGCTGGTGCTGTTCGACGATGTGCTGCGCACCCTCATCCACAACGGCGCCGCCGAGCAGGACCTGACCCGGCATGCCCGGCGCCTCGGTCCGAGCATCCGCGATGACGGGCGGCGCAAGGTGCTGGAAGGCGTGACCACCCTCGAAGAGGTCCTGCGGGTCACCCGCGAGGAATAACGGATGGCCGCCTTCGAATACCGTGCCCTGGATCCGCAGGGCCGTCAGCGCAAGGGCATCCTCGAGGCCGACAGCAGCCGCCAGGTCCGCCAGATGCTGCGCGAACGGCAGCTCGCCCCCCTGGAGGTGACCGCTGCCCGGCAACAGGAGGCGGGCGGCGGGCGCTGGCAGTTGCGCCGGGGCATCTCGGCCGCGGAGCTGGCCCTGCTGACCCGCCAGCTGGCGACCCTGGTGCAGGCCGCGCTGCCCATCGAGGAGGCATTGGGCGCCGCCGCGGCCCAGGCCGGCTCGGCGCGCATCCAGGCCATGCTGCTGTCGGTGCGGGCGCGGGTGCTGGAAGGGCATTCGCTGGCCGAGGCGCTGAAGGCCTTCCCCGCCGCCTTCCCCGAGCTG
>DATGNS010000172.1:0-11715 GCA_035306625.1 Pseudomonas sp.
CTTCGCGGGCATTCCGGTGCACGTGGTGATCGTCGGCGCCGAGACCGGCGACAACCGCTCCCGGCTCGACTGGGCCCTCGAGACGCTGCGTGATGCCGGCATCGATGCCGAGGGCGCCATTCGCGCCGGCGAGGTGGAGGCGACCCTGCGCACCTACCAGGAGGAGAAGGGCATCGACCTGCTGGTGATGGGCGCCTACGGCCACTCGCGCATCCGCCACCTGCTGGTGGGCAGCACCACCACCGAGATGCTGCGCCGTGCGAAGGTGCCCGTGCTGCTGCTGCGCTGAGGCGACTCCCTCCCAGTTTCGACCCGACGCCCCGGGCGCGAGAGCGCACGGGGCGTCGTCGCCTCCCACGCCTCGTCACGAGAAAACCCCGGCCAGGTTGGCCGGGGGCGAGCAGCGCTTCGCTCAGGACGAGGAAACTAGCCTTTCACGCCGCCGGCGGTGAGACCGCCGATGATCCAGCGCTGGCAGACCAGGAAGGCCACGGTGATGGGCAGGCCCGAGAGCACCGCGGCGGCGGCGAAGTTGCCCCAGCGCTGGTTGTGGTCGGCCAGGTACTGCTGGGCCCCCACGGCGAGCGTCAGCTTGTGCTCGTCGACCAGCAGCACCGAGGCCATGGGGTACTCCATGATGCTCATCACGAAGGCGAGGATGAAGACCACCATCAGGATCGGCACCGACAGCGGCAGCAGGATGTAGCGGAAGGCCTGCCAGGTGCTGGCGCCGTCGACCATGGCGGCCTCCTCCAGAGAACCGTCGATGGATTCGAAGTAGCCCTTGATGGTCCAGATGTGCAGGGCCACCGCCCCCAGCGAGGCGACGATCAGGGCGCCATGGGTGTTGATGCCCAGCCAGGGCACCAGCTGGCCCAGGCGATCGAACAGCGCATAGAGTGCCACCAGCGAGAGCACCGCCGGGAACATCTGGAAGATCAGCATGCCCTTGAGGATCGGCGCCTTGCCGCGGAAGCGCATGCGAGCGAAGGCGTAGGCGCTGGTGGTGGCGAGCGCCAGGATCAGCAGCGACGACACCAGCGCGACCTTCACCGAGTTCCACAGCCACAGCAGCACCGGGAAGGGTGGCTGGACCACGCTGCCGTCGGCCCGCTCCCAGGGGATGCCGAAGGCCAGGGCCCAGTGCTCCAGCGAGAAGCGCTCGGGAATCAGGCTGCCGCTGGCGAAGTTGCCCTCGCGGAAGGAGATCGAGATCACCAGCAGAAGCGGGAAGACGATCAGCGAGACGAAGCCGAGCAGCGCCAGGTGGGCGGCAAGCCGCCGGGCACGGATCGAGCGGGGTTGAACCATGGCCATGACGGTATCTCCTTTTCAGACCTTGACCCTGGACAGCCGCAGGTTGAGCAGCGACAGGCCGGCCACCAGCAGGAAGATCAGGGTGGCGATGGCGGCGGCCAGGCCGAAGTTCTGGCCGGCATCCTGGAAGGCGATGCGGTAGGTGTAGCTGACCAGCAGGTCGGTGGTGCCCGCCGGCGTGCTGGCGCCGAGGATGTCCGGGTTACCGCCGGTGAGCAGGGCGATCAGGACGAAGTTGTTGAAGTTGAAGGCGAAGGCGGCGATCAGCAGGGGCGTCAGTGGCCTGATGATCAGCGGCAGGGTGATCCGGAACAGGTTGGTGAGCGGACCGCCGCCGTCCACCGCCGAGGCCTCGAAGAGGTCCCGCGGGATCGACTGGATCAGCCCCATGCACAGCAGCAGCATGTAGGGGTAGCCGAGCCAGGTGTTGACCACCAGCAGCATCGTGCGGGCCAGCCAGGGGTCGGTGAACCACTCCGGGCGAATGCCGAACAGGCCGTCGAGGATCATGTTCACCTCGCCGAAGTGCTGGTTGAACATCCCCTTGAAGATCAGGATCGAGATGAAGGCGGGTACCGCGTAGGGCAGGATCAGCAGCGTGCGGTAGATCGTCTTGCCGCGCAGCTGATCCCACTGCAGCAGGGCGGCTAGCACGAAGCCCACCGCCAGGGTGAACAGCACGGTCAGCCCGGCGAAGGCGAAGGTCCAGACGAAGATCTGCAGGAAGGGGCCGCGGATGTCCGGGTCGGCGAAGATCCGGGTGTAGTTGTCCAGGCCGACCGCCACCGGCCACCCCGGGGTGATGGTCTCGCCGTCGTCGGTGACGAAGAAGCCGATCTGCTGGTCCGGCGTCAGCACCCGGTCGTCGCGGCGGTCGAACAGGCTGCCGTCGTCGCGGGCCTCGTAGCGGTCGAGCATCGGGGCGAAATGGCGCAGCCCCGACATGCGCAGCTCGAGGCCCTCGGGGGTGACCAGGCGCAGTCCCTGCAGGGCGCCGCGGGCGGCGATCACCTCGCGCATCGCCAGCGGTTCGGCAGCCGGGGCCCGGTCGGCGGGCTGGACGCCGATCCGGCGCTCCTCCCGGTTGGCCAGGTTGAGCGGCGGACTCGCGTATCGCTCGGCCTCGCCCCCGGCCCCGTCCGAGAGGTCGGCCAGGTCGCCCTCGGCTTCCAGGTAGAGCCTGACGAGCTCGCCCTCGCGGTGCAGCGAGAAGCCGAAGGCGGCGCCCTCCTCCTGATAGGTGCGCGAGAGGAGCTGCGCGCGGACCCGCTCCTCGCTGAGCAGGTTGCTCGAGCTGTAGTTGCTGAAGCTGATGCCGAAGGTGTAGACCAGCGGGAAGATCACGAAGACGCCGAGGCCGGCCACGGCGGGGAAGATGTAGCGGTGGCTCATCAGGCTGCGGCGGGTGAAGACCACCGCCAGGGCGGCGCCCAGCACCAGGAAGAGCAGCGCGAACATCCATTGGCCGTTGAGGTGGAAGGCGACGACCAGCCACATCAGGCCCACGACCAGGGCGGCGACCAGGGCGCGGGCCGCCCAGCGGGCGTAGCGTTCCCCGAGATGGCGCGACCGGTGTCGCGGCAGCCCCCGGGAGGCGTTGGTGGTGTACATGTCGAGTGTCCTGCGGGAGCGGCCGACGGGAGGCCCGCCGGCCGGGGTGGTGAGTCGGCTTACTGGCGCATGCGGCGGGCGGCGGCGTCCAGCGCCTCCTGCGGGGTCTGGCGGCCGCTGCCGATGTTCTGCAGCGCCGGCTCCATGGCGGCCCAGAAGGCGCCCATCTCGGGGATGTTGGGCATCGGCATGCCGATCTCGGCGTTGGCCAGGGTGGCGGCGATAGCGGGGTCCTCCGCCAGCTCCCGCTGGTAGGCTTCATGGGCCACCGCGCCCAGGGTGCCGTCGCCGTTGAAGGTGCGCAGCCCCGCCTCGTCGAGCAGGTAGTGCTCGAGGAACTCCACCGCCAGGAAGTCGTTGGGCGTGGCGGCGTTGATCATCGCCGTCATGACACCGAACATCGGCCTGGCGCGCTCGTCGCCCACCCTGGGCAGCAGGGCCACGCCGTAGTCGATCCCGCTGCGCTCCAGGTTGCCCCAGGCCCAGGGCCCGCTGATCATGGTGGCGACCTCGCCGCGATTGAAGCGGGTATCCATCACGCTGTAGTCGGTGCCGCGGGGCACCACGTCCCGCTCGATCAGCTCGCGCAACAGCTCAACACCCTGCAGGGCCCCCGCGTTGTTGACCCCGATGTCGCTGACGTCGAAGCCAGACTCGGTCTGGCGGAAGGGGTAGCCGCCGTTGGCCGCCAGCAGGGTCCAGCCGTAGTAGGGCTCGCTGTAGTCGAAGAGGATCGCCTTCCTGCCCTGCTCAGCCAGCTCGGCATCCAGCGCCATCAGTTCGGCGAAGCTCTCCGGGGCCTCGTCGACGAGCGCCTTGTTGTAGATCAGCCCCAGCGACTCCACGGAGATCGGGTAGCCGTAGGTCTCGCCGTTCCACAGGGTGGCGTCCCAGGTGAAGTCGAAGTAGCGGCCACGGAAGTCGTCGCTCGGGGAGAGCGGCATCAGCAGCCCGCTCTGGGCCCACTCGCCCAGGCGGTCATGGGCCCAGATCACGATATCCGGCCCCTGTCCGCTGCCCGCGGCCTGCTGGAAGCGGTCGGTGAGGTTGTCGGGATGGACGATCTCCACCTCGACCCCGGTGTCGGCGGTGAACCGGCGGCCGACCTCGCGGATGCCCTCCGGCCCCTTGTTGTCGCCCATCCAGATGGTCAGCTTGTCGGCATCGAAGGCCACGGCGGGCAGGGCGAGGCCGCTCCCCAGGGCGGCGGCCAGCAGCGGGAACAGGAAACCACGGCGTGATGGCGTCATGGGACTGGATCCTCCAGGTTGTTGTTGTGCGGTGGCGCCCCGGGTGGAGCGTCATGACGGAGGCGTCCAGCGTCGCCAATCCCCCGCTCGACGTCCTCCTCCCCGGGGGGGGCGCAGGGGTGGCGTATGGGTGGGGCGTAGTCGCGGTGGTCAGGTGGCGGGAGAAGGAGGAGGTGGCAGGGACGGCTGGCCCCTAGTATCGAAGGCCCAACAAGCACAAAGGAGTGATAGCCCGATGCGCTATTCCGCCCTGGCCGGCCTGAGCCTGCTGGCCGCCGGCCTGACTTCCCATGCGGTTGCCTCCCCCCTGGGGGAGCCGACCCGGCTGGGCAGCGAGTCACCGGTGATCGTTCATCTCTTCGAGTGGCGCTGGGACGACATCGCCACGGAGTGCGAGACCCACCTGGGGCCGGCCGGCATCGACGCCGTGCAGGTCTCGCCGCCCAACGAGCACATCGCCCTGGAGGGCGTCGACGGCGCCTGGTGGGCCCGCTACCAGCCGGTGAGCTATGCGCTGACCTCGCGCAGCGGCGACCGCGAAGCGTTCATCGACATGGTCGAGCGCTGCCGGTCCGCGGGCGTCGGCATCCTGGTCGATGCGGTGATCAACCATATGGCCGGCATCGGCGAGGGGGTGGGCATCGCAGGTACCCGCTACACCCCCTTCCGCTACGGCGACCTCTACACCCGCGACGCGGAGTTCAACCATTGCGGCCGCCACGAGGACGACCATATCCGCGACTACCAGGACCGCTACGAGGTCCAGTACTGCCACCTGCTGAGCCTGGCCGACCTCGCCACCGGCAGCGAGAGCGTGCAGGCGCGCATCGCCGGCTACCTGCAGGACCTGCTCGACCTGGGGGTGGCGGGCTTTCGCATCGATGCCGCCAAGCACATGCCGGCCGAGGACGTCGGTGCGATCCTCGCACGCCTCGCGGGCGAGCCCTATGTGTTCCAGGAGGTGATCGACCCGGGCCACGAGCCGATCAAGGCAGTGGAATACCTGGGCAATGCGGCGGTGACCGAGTTCTCCTACCCCCATCGGCTGGCCACCGCCATCGCGGCCGGCGACCTGGCGAGCCTGGCCACCATCGGCCGTGACGACGACTGGCTGCCCGACGAGCGGGCCCTGGTGTTCGTCGACAACCACGACAACCAGCGCGGGCACGTGGGCGGCGGGGTGCTGATGCACCGCGACGATCACTATGGCTTGGGTCTCACCTTCATGCTGGCCTGGCCCTACGGCACGCCGTCGCTGATGTCGAGCTTCATCTTCGAGAATGGCGACCAGGGGCCCCCTGCGGTGGCCGAGGATGGCTGGCGGACCCTGCCGGTGCATGGCGAGGCGGGGCTCGGCTGCCTGGTCGAGGGTGCCTACGACACTGATGGTTGGGTCTGCGAGCATCGCTGGCCGCTGGTCACCGCCATGGTCGACTTCCGCAAGGCCATGGGCGAGGCCCCGGTCACCCACTGGCAGGCGGAAGGGGCGTCGCGCATCGCCTTCGCCCGGGGCGAGCGCGGCTTCCTGGCCATGAACCGGGATGCGGAGGCCTGGGAGACCCGCCTCGACACCGGTCTGCCGGCGGGGGAGTACTGCAACCTGCTGGACGCTTGTGCTACACGGGTGAGCATCGATGACAAGGGCCGGGCCGAGGTCGAGGTGCCGACCGACGACGCCCTGGTGCTGCGGGCCGACCGCCAGGCCCCTTAGGTCTCCGGTGAGGAAAGACGAGACCGGCCGAGTTGCAATGACTCGGCCGGTCTCGTTACGCGCGGTGTCGGCTGCTAGGGGCAGCTCTCGCCGATGATCAGTTCGGTGGACAGCAGGCTATCGACGGCGGGCGTCAGGCCTAGGATCATGCGCGCGGCCATGCGCCCCTTCTCGACGCTGTCCTGGCGCACCGTGGTCAGGCGTGGCGAGCGGTACTGCCCCTCGGCGATGCCGTCGAAGCTGGTGATGCGCAGGTCTTCGGGGATGCGCAGGCCGCGCTGCTCGGCCAGGGTGACGGCGGTCAGCGCGATGCGATCGGACATGCAGAGCAGCAGGTCGGGGCGCTCGTCGTCTGGCGAGTCGAGGATCGCCTCGATCACCGGGGCGCACACCTCGAAGGTGTTCTCCTCGATGTTCCACATCGGCACCCCGGCCGGGTCGATCCCGTGCTCTGCCAGGGCGCGGTGGAAGCCGGTCAGGCGCGAGCGGGTGATGGTCTGCTCGGCTCCCAGCAGGGCATGGGCCGGGGTGATGCGGCCGTTGCAGGGCTCGGCGGTGAGGCGCAGGTTGACGATGGCCGGCCGCCGCGGGGGCGTCCGCAGGGCGTGGCGGGCGATGGCGAGGCAGGCGGCCTCGTTGTCGACGTGGACGGTGGGGCGGCCGGCGATGTCGAAGTCCACCGAGACCAGCGAAGCCTGGGCAGGCAGCCGGCCGAGCAGCGAGGGGCTCGGCATCAGGCCGTAGACGATGAAGCCGTCGGCCATGCTCGCCGAGCCCGGGATCTGGCCCTGGGTCTGGCGCGAGGAGAGCAGCAGCAGGGTGTGGCCCTGGGCGTCGAGCACCTCGGCCACCCCCGAGAGGAACTCGCTCGCCACGGCGTCATTGAGGCTGTAGGTGAGGCTCTCGGCGAGGATCACCGCGATGATCCGCGAGCGCCCGGTGCGCAGGCTGCGCGCCTTGGCATCGGGGCCGTGGTAGCCCAGCCGGCTGGCCTCGCCGAGGATGCGCTCGCGCAGGGCGGGCGAGAGCTGGTCCGGCCGGTTGAAGGCGTTGGAGACGGTGGCGGTGGAGACCCCGAGCTCCCGGGCCAGGTCCTTCAAGGTGATGCGGCGCGTTGGTGCGGTCATGGCCTTCCCTGGTCGTTGGCGACCCGCTGACAAGGATACCGACCCTGGCCCGCGGGGGACAGGGCCGGCGCGTGCTCATGCGCCGCTTCAGGCCACGGCGCGGGCCCGGCTGGCCTTCAGGGCGCGATCGTTCGCATCGAACAGGTGCACGTGCTGCGGATCCGGCACCAGCGCCACCCGCTGCCCCTCCTGCCAGCGGCTGGGCGCCTCGCTGCGATGGATCAGCAGGGTCTCGCCTGCCCTGGGCTCCAGGTAGACATAGACCTCGTTGCCCAGGTACTCGACGTTGACGATCTCGAAGGCGTTGTCGCCGCTGGCCGCCTCCAGGCGCAGGTGCTCGGGGCGAACGCCCAGGGTCAGCGCCGTGACGGCGGCATGCTCGCCCGCCGCCTGGGGCAGGCTCAGCTCGCCGATGCCCTCGACCTGCACCCGGCAGCCCGCCTCGGCCTGGCCGGCCAGGCTCGCCGGCATGAAGTTCATGGTCGGCGAGCCGATGAACCCCGCCACGAACCTGGTCGCCGGCCGCTGGTAGAGCTCGTGGGGGCTGCCCACCTGTTCGATGCGTCCGCCGTTGAGCACCACGATCTTGTCGGCCAGGGTCATGGCCTCCACCTGGTCGTGGGTGACATAGATCATGGTCGAGCCCAGCCGGTTGTGCAGCCGGGCGATCTCGTTGCGCATCTGCACGCGCAGCGAGGCGTCCAGGTTGGAGAGCGGCTCGTCGAACAGCAGGATGCGCGGCTCGCGGGCCATGGCGCGACCCATGGCCACGCGCTGGCGCTGGCCGCCGGAGAGCGCCTTGGGCTTGCGGTCGAGCAGCTCCTCGAGCTGCAGGATGCGCGCCGTGGCCATCACGCGATCCTCCACCGTCTCCTGGCTGGCCTTGGCCAGCTTGAGGCCGAAGGCCATGTTCTCGTAGACGGTCATGTGCGGGTAGAGGGCGTAGGACTGGAACACCATGCCCACGCCGCGCTCCCGGGGCGGCAGCTCGTTGACCACCGTCTCGCCGATGCTGAGCGTGCCGTCGCTGATCGACTCCAGCCCGGCGATCAGCCGCAGCAGGGTCGACTTGCCGCAGCCCGAGGGGCCGACGAAGACCACGAACTCGCCGTCGCCGATATCCAGGTCCACGTCCTTGATGATGTGGGTGCTGCCGAAGACCTTGTTGACCTTGTCGAGAGTGACGCTTGCCATCTGATGACTCCTTGCCGGCCCCGCGCCCTTGGCGTCCTCGTCGGGGCCGGCCTGTTGTTATGGTGAGCTGCGATCGTTCAGGATACCGCGAACCAGGCGGCCTGGTAGGCCGGCAGCCGCAGGGTGTCGCCGTCGAGGGAGGCCGTGAAGCCATGGCCCTCGAGGGCGTGGTCGACCGCCAGCGGCAGCCGGGTCTCCCGGGGCTCGGCGGTCAGGTTGAAGAGGCAGAGGATCCGCTCGCCCGCCCTTTCGCGGACGAAGCCGAGCAGCGCGTCGCCCACGTCGACCAGGCGCAGCTCGCCGTCGAACAGCGCAGGGTGCCTGGCGCGGAACGCCAGCAGGCGGCGGGTGGCGTTGAGCACCGACGCGCTGTCGTCCTCCTGCCGCGCCACCGAGAGGGGCAGGTGGCGCGCCTCCACGGGCAGCCAGGGCTCGACGCCCGGGGCGGTGAAGCCGCCGTTCGCGCTGTTCTCCCAGGGCATGGGGGTACGACAGCCGTCGCGGCCCTTGAACGCCGGCCACAGCACCTTGCCGTACGGGTCCTGGATGCGCTCGAAGGGCACCTCGGCCTCGGGCAGGCCCAGCTCCTCGCCCTGGTAGAGGCAGACGCTGCCGCGCAGCGAGAAGAGCATCGCCAGCATCACGGCGGGGTAGGCCACCGGGTCCTCGCCGGCACCCCAGCGGCTGGCGCTGCGTTCCACGTCGTGGTTGGAGATCGCCCAGCAGGGCCAGGCATCGCCGGCCAGGCGCTGGAAGCGCTCGATCACCTCGCGGAGATAGGCCGCCGAGTGGGGCTTGTTGAGCAGGTCGAAGGTGTAGGCCATGTGCAGCTTGTCGCCGCCGGCGGTGTATTCGGCCATGCGCTCCAGCGGGTTGTCGTCGCCGATCTCGCCCACCGTGGTGGTCCCGGGGTACTCGTCCATCAGCGCGCGCAGCTCGCGCAGGAAATCGAGGTTCTCCGGGCGGCTCAGGTCGTAGACATGGCGCTGCCAGGTGTAAGGGTTGGCCTCTGGAGCGCCCAGGGTCTTGGCCTCCCCCTCGGGGACAGGCGGGTTGTCACGCAGCTCGGCGTCGTGGAAGTAGAAGTTGACGGTGTCCAGGCGGAAGCCGTCCACCCCCAGCTCCAGCCAGAAGCGCATGTTGTCCAGCTGGGCGGCTCTCACCTCCGGGTGGTGGAAGTTGAGGTCCGGCTGGCTGCTCAGAAAGTTGTGCAGGTAGTACTGGCGCCGGCGCGGGTCGAAGGTCCAGGCCGGGCCGCCGAAGATCGACAGCCAGTTGTTGGGCGGTGTCCCGTCCGGCTTCGGGTCGGCCCACACGTACCAGTCGGCCCTGGCATTGGTGCGGTCCTGCCGGCTCTCCTGGAACCAGGGGTGCGCCTCCGCGGTGTGGCTGATCACCTGGTCGATGATCACCTTCAGGCCCAGCGCATGGGCCCGGGCCAGCAGCGCCTTGAAGTCCGCCAGGGTGCCGAACATCGGGTCCACGTCGCGGTAGTCGCTGACGTCATAGCCGAAGTCGAGCATCGGCGAGGTGAAGAAGGGCGACAGCCAGATCCCGTCCACGTTGAGCGAGGCCACGTAGTCGAGCTTCTCGGTGATGCCCGCCAGGTCGCCGATGCCGTCGCCGTTGGCGTCCAAGAAGCTGCGCGGGTAGATCTGGTAGATGACGCCACCGCGCCACCAGAAGGTGTTGTCCTGCATGGGGGATTCCATATTTGACAGGGTGAATGGGGGCCTCAGCCCTTGACGGCGCCGGCGGTCAGCCCCGAGACGATGCGCCGCTGGAAGATGATCACCAGCACCACCAGGGGCACGGTGACGATCACCGAGGCGGCCATGATCGGGCCCCATGGCAGCTCGTAGGCGCTGCCGCCGGAGAGCAGGGCGATGGCCACCGGCACGGTGCGCTGGCTGTCGGTCAGGGTGAAGGTCAGGGCGAACAGGAACTCGTTCCAGGCGGCGATAAAGGCTAATAACCCTGTCGTCGCCATGGCCGGCCACATCAGCGGCAGGAACACCTTGGTGATGGTGACCCAGGGGGTGGCCCCGTCCATGATCGCCGCCTCCTCGAGCTCCATGGGCAGCTGGCGCATGAAGGTGGTCAGCACCCAGACGGTGAAGGGCAGGGTGAAGATGGTGTAGCTCAGTATCAGGCCGCCCGGGTTGTTGTAGAGGTTGAGCGCGCGGATCACCTCGAAGAGCCCGGAGAGCACCGCCACCTGGGGGAACATCGATACGCCCAGGATCACCAGCAGCACCGTGGAGCGGCCGCGGAAGCGCACCCGGCCCAGGGCGTAGGAGGCGGTGATGCCGAGCAGCAGGGCGATGAACACCACGCTGGTGGCGACCAGGATCGAGTTGAAGATCGCCTGGATGAAGCTGCGCTGGGTGAACACCTGCACGTAGTTGGCGAGATCCCAGGTGCTGGGCCACACCTCGACCCGGAAGAGGTCGCCGGACGGCTTGAAGGAGGTGATCACCGCGTAATAGAAGGGGAACACGGCGACGACCACCACCAGGGCCACCAGCCCCCAGAAGCCGACCCGTGCGGCGAGCTTGTTGAACCGGCGCGAGGTCATGCGTCACCTCCCAGGTTGAGTTGCTTGCGGCCCAGGTAGAGATAGGCGATGGTCGCCAGGGCGATGATCAGGAACAGCAGGGTCGAGGCGGCGCTGCCGTAGCCCACGTCCTGGAACTCGACGAGCTGCTGGCGGGCGTAGATCGACATGGACATGGTGCTGGTGGAGTTCGAGGTCAGCACGTAGATGACGTCGAACACCCGCAGGGCGTCGAGCAGGCGGAAGATCACCGCCACCATCAGCGCCGGGGTGATCAGCGGCAGGGTGACCCGGAAGAACACCCTGACCGGGTGGATACCGTCCACCTCGGCGGCCTCGTAGCAGTCCTTGGGGAGCATCTGCATGGCGGCCAGCGCCAGCAGGGCGACGAAGGGCGTGGTCTTCCACACGTCGACCATGATCACCGCCCACATGGAGTAGCTGGCATCCGCCGTCCAGGCGATGGGGTCGGCGATGAGGCCCAGCGTCATCAGCAGCTCGTTGATGATCCCGAACTGGTCGTTGAGCATCCAGGCCCACATCTGCGCCGAGACGATGGTGGGGATCGCCCAGGGGATCAGTACCGCGGCGCGCACCAGGGTGCGGCCCTTGAACTCGGCGTTGAGGATCAGCGCGACGATCACCCCGAACACCACCTCCAGCGACACCGAGACGATGGCGAAGAAGAAGGTGTTCCACACCGAGCGCCACCAGACGGGGTCGGCGAGCACGCCGTACCAGCGGCCATCGTCCAGGACCAGGTAGTTCTCCAGCCCGATGAAGAAGACGTTGCCGAGGTCCGACAGCGAGGCATCGGTGAAGCTGAAGTAGAAGGTGCGGATCAGCGGCCAGCCGGCCACCAGGGCCAGGGTCACCAGCATCGGCGCCAGGAAGGTCCAGGCGGCGCGCACCCGCTGGCGGCGTACCTTGGTGCTGCGGTACTGGCCG
>DATGNS010000173.1:0-5239 GCA_035306625.1 Pseudomonas sp.
GGTCAGCGTCAATCTGCTGAGCGAGGATGACCTGCAACTGGTGCGCATCGACGGCAAGACGCTGCTGCGGGTGCGAATCCCTGAGGCGCCGGAGAGTCTCAAGCCTGTGTTCATCAATGGCAGTGCGCTGAACAACACCTACGTGCGCAGCGATTCCAGCGACATGCGCCTGTCGCCGGAGGCGGTGCGCGCCTGGCTGGCGCTGGCCGGCAGGCCGGAGTAGGCGGCGGCTGGCTTTGTCGGTGGGCTGTCGCCACACTGGCGCGCTTTTTTCGGTTTCGAGGTGAGTCGTGTCCCGGGGAGTCTTGCTGTCGGTCACGGCATCGGTGCTGTTCGCCGTGCTGTATTACCTGTCGACCCTGCTGGTGCCCCTGACGGGCCAGGAGGTGTTCGGCTGGCGGGTGATCCTGACCGTTCCCGGCGTGTTGCTGTTCCTCGGCCTGGGGCGCAACTGGACGCCGGCGCTGGATATCGCCCGACGCCTGCGTGCGCGGCCGCTGTTGTTGCCGATGCTGGTGCTGAGTTCGGCGCTGTTCGGCGTGCAGCTGTGGCTGTTTCTCTGGGCGCCGATGCAGGGGCGCGGGCTGAATGTGTCCCTCGGTTATTTCCTGCTGCCGCTGACCATGATCCTGGCGGGTCGTTTCTTGTACGACGAGCGCCTGAGCCGCCTGCAGCAGCTGGCCACACTGTTCGCGGTGGTCGGGGTGGCCAACCAGTTGATCCAGGTGGGCGGGCTGGCCTGGGAAACCTGGCTGGTGGCGCTGGGCTATCCGGCCTATTTCGCGCTGCGCCGGCGCCTGGGCACCGACAACCTGGGCGGCATGCTGGTGGACATGCTGCTGATGCTGCCGGTGGCCATCGCCTTCGCCTGGGCCGGCGGCAAGATGCTGGTCAACTTCCAGGTGGCGCCGGCGCTGTACGGGCTGGTGCCGCTGATGGGCATGATCAGCGCCTGGGCGCTGATCAACTACCTGCTGGCCAGCCGCCTGCTGCCGCTGGGGCTGTTCGGCCTGCTGGGCTATGTGGAGCCGGTGCTGCTGGTGCTGGTGTCACTGCTGCTGGGCGAGCGCATCCGCCCCGAGGAGTGGCTCACCTACATTCCCATCTGGGCGGCGGTGACGGTGCTGGTGTTCGAGGGCGCCCGGCACCTGTTGCGGCGCAACCGATGAACGGTTATCCACGCGGATCCACAGGCTTATCCACAGGCTTGGCGGCGAGTTCGCCGGCGCCGAGCCGGGTGACCAGTACCTGGTCGATGCGGTAGCTGTCCACGTCCACCACCTCGAAGGTGTAGCCGCCCCAGGTGACGCTGTCGGTGCGCTTGGGCACCCGGCGCAGCATGGTCATCATGAAGCCGGCCAGGGTCTCGTACTCGTCCTCCTGGGGCGTGCTGTCGATGTCCAGGGCGCGCTTGACGTCCTGGATGGCGGTGACGCCGTCGATCAGCCAGGAATGCTCGTCGCGGCGCACGATCTGCTCCTCGTACCAGGGCGACACCAGGTCGCCCATGACGATGCTCATCACGTCCTTGAGGGTAATCAGTCCGACCACCAGGCTGTATTCGTTGACGATCAGCGCGAAGGTTTCCCCGGTCTGGCGGAACTGGCGGAGCATTTCCGACAGGGTCAGGCGATCCGGCACCACCAGCGGCTTGTGCACCAGGGTCGGGTCGGTGAAGGCGATCGGCTGGTTGTTGAGGGTGCGCTGGAACAGGTCCTTCACGGTCACGTAGCCGACGATGTGGTCGATGTCGCCGTCGCACACCGGGTAGTGGGAGTGGGGTTCCTCGGCGATGCGGGTGCGCACGTGTTCTTCGGTGTCGTCGAGCGAGAAGTACAGGATGCCGTCGCGGTGGGTCATGGCGCTGGGCAGGGTGCGGGTTTCCAGCTCGAAGACGTTCTCGATGACCTGCTGCTCGGTGGCGTGCAGGGTGCCGGATTTCGCGCCGGCCTGGGTCAGGGCCAGGATGTCGTCGGGGGTGATGCTCTCGTCCCGCTGGCGGGGCAGGTTGAGCAGCTTGATAAGCCCGCTGACGACCCAGGCGTAGAACAGCACCAGCGGCCGGAACAGCAGGTTGAGCACCTGCATCGGGCCGATCACCCAGCTGGCCAGCGGCTCGGGCACGGCCATGGCCACCTGTTTGGGAATCAGGTCGGTGAAGACGATGAACAGCGAGGTGGTGAGCACGAAGGACAGGATGAAGCCCGCGGTCAGGGCCTGGCCGGCCGGCAGGTGGGCTGCCAGCAGGTCGGTGAACACCGGGGTCAGGAAGCCCTGGCCGACGATGCCGCCGAGGATCGCCAGGGCGTTCATGCCGATCTGCACCACGGTCAGGTAATGGCCGGGCTGCTTCTGCGCGTCCAGGACCCGCAGGGCGTTGTGGCTGCCGTCATCGGCCATCTGGCGCAGCTTGAGGGGGCGGGAGGCGGCCAGCGCAATCTCGGCAATGGAGAAGAAGGCGCTGGCCAGGATGATGGCCGCCAGGAGCAGGAGGCTTTGAGTCACGCTCATGGGAAACGACTCGCAGGAAGGGTGCGCGAGGGTAGCACGCCGCACGGGCCCGCCGAAGGCGGGCCTGGTGCTCAGCCCCGGTGATAGCGGTGCGGCACGAAGGGCGTCCTGCTCACGCGCATGGCGACCCGCTTGCCACGCACCTCGGCCCACAGCTGGGTCTCGGGGGCGGCAAAGCGGCTGCTCACGTAGCCCATGGACACGGGCGCGCCCAGGGTGGGGCCGAAGGTGCCGCTGCTGACCCGGCCGACCCAGTTGCCTTCGTCATCCACCAGGCGGGTGCCTTCGCGCACCGGCACGCGCTCGGCGCCCAGCAGGCCGACCCGCCTGCGCTCCACCCCGTCGCGCAGCTGGGCAAAGATGCGCTCGGCGCCCGGGAAGCCGCCGGCGCGCGCGCCGTCCTCGCGGCGCACCTTGGAGATGGCCCAGTTCAGGCCGGCTTCCACCGGGGTGGTGTCCACGTCCATGTCGTGGCCGTACAGGCACAGGCCGGCTTCCAGGCGCAGGGAGTCGCGGGCGCCGAGGCCGACGGGCTGCACTTCCGCCTCCTGCAGCAGGCGGCGCGCCAGGGCCTCGGCCTCGGCGGCGGGCAGGGAGATCTCGAAACCGTCTTCGCCGGTGTAGCCGGAACGGCTGACGAAGCAGGGCTGTCCCAGCAGTTCGAGCTGGGCGATCTGCATGAAGGTCATGGATGCCACCTCCGGTGCCAGGCGGCTCAGCACGGCGGCGGCCCGGGGCCCCTGCAGGGCGAGCAGCGCGCGCGCCTCGAACAGCGGTTCGATGGCGCAGCGGTCGTCCAGGTGTTCCAGCAGGTGCTCGAGGTCGTGACGCTTGCAGGCGGCGTTGACCACCAGCAGCAGGCGCTCGTTGCCCAGGTTGGCCACCATCAGGTCATCGAGGATGCCGCCGTTCTCGTCGGTGAGCAGGGCATAGCGCTGCTGGCCTGTGGGCAGGTCGAGAATGTCCACCGGCATCAGGCTTTCCAGCGCCTGGGCGGCCTGCGGGCCATGCACCAGGATCTGCCCCATGTGTGAGACATCGAACAGCCCGGCCTGGGCCCGGGTGTGCAGGTGTTCCTTGAGGATGCCGGCCGGGTAGTGCAGGGGCATCTCGTAGCCGGCGAAGGGCACCAGGCGGGCACCGAGTTCCTGGTGCAGGGCATGCAGCGGGGTTTTGGCCAGGGTCATGCGGTTCTCCTTGCGTCGTGTGGTGGCCAGCGCGGGCGCTGACCACCGGACTTGCCGGCGTGGTGTCGTGGCGGCGGCCGGACCAGGGACCGACCGCCCTGCGTCAACACTCGATGATGTTCACGGCCAACCCTCCACGGGCGGTTTCCTTGTACTTGTCCTTCATGTCGGCGCCGGTCTGGCGCATGGTGGCGATCACCTTGTCCAGCGAGATGTTGTGGCGGCCGTCGCCGCGCAGGGCCATGCGGGCGGCATTGATGGCCTTGACCGCGCCCATGGCGTTGCGTTCGATGCAGGGGATCTGCACCAGCCCGCCCACCGGGTCGCAGGTCAGGCCCAGGTTGTGCTCCATGCCGATCTCCGCGGCGTTCTCCACCTGCTGCGGTGTGCCGCCGAGCACTTCGCACAGGGCGCCGGCGGCCATGGAGCAGGCCACGCCCACTTCGCCCTGGCAGCCCACCTCGGCCCCGGAAATGGAGGCGTTTTCCTTGTAGAGGATGCCGATGGCCGCGGCGGTGAGCAGGAAGCGCACCACGCCGTCCTCGCTGGGGTGCTGGGCGAAGCGCATGTAGTAGTGAAGCACCGCCGGGATGATGCCGGCGGCGCCGTTGGTGGGCGCGGTGACCACCCGGCCGCCGGCGGCGTTTTCCTCGTTCACCGCCAGGGCCCAGAGGTCCACCCAGTCCAGGGCGTTGAGCGGGTCGCGCAGCTGCAGGTCGGGCCTGGTGTTGAGCGTGCGGTACAGGTCGGCGGCGCGGCGGCGCACCTTCAGCCCGCCGGGCAGCACGCCCTCGTTGTGGCAACCGGCGGTCACGCAGTCCTGCATCACCTGCCAGATCTCCAGCAGGGCGCGGCGGGTTTCCTCCTGCGGGCGCCAGGCGCTTTCGTTGGCCACCATCAGTTCGCTGACGGCCAGGCCGTGGCGGGCGCACAGCTCCAGCAGCTCGCGGCCGCTGTGGAAGGGGTAGGGCAGCGGGGTGCGGTCCTCGATGATGCGGTCGGCGCCGATGGCGCTTTCGTCCACCACGAAGCCGCCGCCCACCGAGTAGTACTCGCTGCTGCGGATCTGCAATCCGCTGGCATCGAAGGCGCGGAAGACCAGGCCGTTGGGGTGATAGGGCAGCGGCTTGCGGATGAACTTGAGCTGTTCCCGCTCGTTGAACGGCAGGGGATGGCTGCCGAGCAGCGTCAGGGTGCCGCTGCCGCGGATGGTCTCCAGGCGGGCGGAGATCGCGGCGGTGTCCACCCGTTCCGGCTGTTCGCCTTCCAGGCCCAGCATCACCGCCTTGTCGCTGCCGTGTCCCTTGCCGGTGGCGCCCAGCGAGCCGTACAGCTCCACCTGCAACCTGGCGGTGGCGTCCAGCAGGCCCTCGTCACGCAGCCCTTGGGCGAAACGCAGCGCGGCGCGCATCGGCCCCACCGTGTGGGAGCTGGAGGGGCCGATGCCGATCTTGAACAGGTCGAGCGCGCTGAGGGCCATGGGGATCGCCTGCGGGTTGCCTTGGTCTCCTCAGTGTAGGGCGCCGCTACTGATAAGCCTC
>DATGNS010000174.1:0-5704 GCA_035306625.1 Pseudomonas sp.
CGCATCGAGGCGGCCTGGTTCGTGGGCCTGTTCAGCGTCGGCTGGCTGTGTTCCTACTGTTTCTACACCACGGCCTATCCGGCCATTCAGGATGTGGTCGAGCCGCGGCTGCGCGGCACCGCCATGGCGCTGTTCTTCGCCGCGCTGTACCTGCTGGGCGGGGGACTGGGGCCCGTGGTGGTGGGGCTGCTCTCCGACCGTTTCGCCGAAACGGCCCGGCTCGCGGCGGGGGCCCCCGATATGCAGGAGGCGTTCAAGGCGGCCGGTCTGCATGACGCCCTGTATGTGATACCCGTGGCGCTGCTGTTGACCACGGTGTTCCTGTTCCAGGCGTCGCGCTGCTTCGTGGCGGATGCGCGCCGCATGCAGGAAGGGTTGCGGGAGGAGTCGGAGGGCGAGGCGGGACTGGTTGCGGATCACCTCTAGCCAGGGTGAGCGTTTTGCCGAAGCCTGCGGGTGGCCGGAAAAGCACCTGCCGGGGAGTCGGCGGTCAACATTTGTCGTTGGCCGCCAATCCCGGATGCGGCATCGAGGGTCGGTCAGGTGACCTCGATGCCGTGCGCGCTCAAATCAGTTCAACCGCCACCGCAGTCGCTTCGCCGCCGCCGATGCACAGCGAGGCGACGCCACGCTTGCCGCCGGTCTGGCGCAGCGCGTTGATCAGGGTGACGATGATGCGCGAGCCGGTGGAACCCACCGGGTGACCCTGGGCGCAGGCGCCGCCATAGATGTTCACCCTGGCGTGGTCCAGGTTGTGTTCGCGCATGGCCAGCATGGTCACCATGGCGAAGGCCTCGTTGATTTCGAACAGGTCGACATCCGCGGCGCTCCAGCCGGTCTTGCGGAACAGGTTGGTCAGCGCGCCCACCGGCGCCAGGGTGAATTCGCTGGGGTCCTGGCTCTGGGTGGCGTGTCCGACGATTTTCGCCAGGGGCTTGAGGCCGCGGCGGTCGGCTTCCTCGGCGGTCATCAGCACCAGGGCGCTTGCGCCATCGGAAATGGAGCTGGCGTTGGCGGCGGTGATGGTGCCGTCCTTCCTGAAGGCCGGCTTGAGGGCGGGAATCTTCTCCAGATTGGCGGTCAGCGGTTGCTCGTCGTCCTTGACCACCACCTCGCCCTTGCGGGTGGTCACGGTGACCGGAACGATCTCGGCCTCCAGCAGGCCCTCGCGAATGGCCGTCTGGGCGCGCTTGAGGGACTCGATGGCGTAGGCGTCCATTTCCTCGCGGCTGATGCCATAGCGGTCCGCCGTCTCCTGGGCGAAGGAGCCCATCAGCCGACCGGTACGGGCGTCCTCCAGGCCATCCAGGAACATGTGATCCTTGAGTTCCGCATGGCCCATGCGCAGGCCGCTGCGGGCCTTTTCCAGCACATAGGGCGCGTTGGACATGCTCTCCATGCCGCCGGCCACCATCACCTGGTTGGTGCCGGCCTTGAGCAGGTCATGGGCCAGCATCACGGCCTTCATGCCGGAGCCGCACAGCTTGTTGATGGTGGTGCAGCCGGTGGAAACCGGCAGGCCCGCGTTCAGTGCCGCCTGACGTGCCGGGCCCTGCTTCAGGCCGGCGGGCAGCACGCAGCCCATGATCACCTCCTGCACATCCTGCGGCTGCAGGCCCGCGCGGCTCACGGCCTCGCGAATGGCCACCGCGCCCAGGTCGACGGCGCTGACTGCTGCCAGGCTGCCCTGGAAGCCGCCCATGGGGGTGCGCACACCACTGACGATGACGATCTCGGACATCGAAACACCTCTGCATCTGCGGTCCGGCAGCGTGTGCCCGGGTCTTCCTGCGCACGTGCGGACGGGTTCTAGCGGATATCGGAACCAGCCGATGGTCTCGATTCTATAGCGTGACTGTATCGCCAAGTAGAGTCACGTGAAAAATCACCCTTTGGACTGATGAGAGTCGCCCCCGGGCCACCTAGAGTTCCTGCATCCGACAACAACAACAAGCGAAGGTGACCCATATGCAGACCCGCATCATTCCGCCGGCGGCCAACGCCCATGCCTGTCCTCTGCTGATCAAGCGCCTGCTGCTGTCCGGCGCGCGTTACGAGCGCACCCGGGAAATCGTCTATCGCGACCAGATGCGTTACACCTATGCCACCTTCAACGAACGTGTCGCCCGCCTGGCCAACGTGCTGACGGCGGCGGGCGTGCGCCCCGGCGACACCGTGGCGGTGATGGACTGGGACAGCCACCGCTACCTGGAATGCATGTTCGCCATCCCCATGATCGGCGCGGTGCTGCACACCGTGAACATCCGCCTCTCGCCCGAACAGATCCTCTACACCATGAACCACGCCGAGGATCGCGTGGTACTGGTCAACGCCGAGTTCCTGCCGCTCTATCAGGCCATCGCCCCGCAGCTGACCACGGTGGAAAAGACCCTGCTGCTCAGCGACCAGCCCGGTGCCCAGGCCGACCTGCCCGGTCTGGTGGGCGAATACGAGGCCCTGATGGCCGAGGCCAGTCCCACCCATGAGTTCCCGGATTTCGATGAGAACTCCGTGGCCACCACCTTCTACACCACCGGCACCACCGGCAAGCCCAAGGGTGTGTACTTCACCCACCGGCAGCTGGTGCTGCACACCCTGGCCATGGCGGCCACCCTCGGCTCCATGGACAGCGTGCGGCTGATGGGCAGCGACGACGTCTACATGCCCATCACCCCCATGTTCCATGTGCACGCCTGGGGTGTGCCCTACGTGGCCACCATGCTGGGCGTCAAGCAGGTCTATCCGGGACGCTACGATCCGGAATTCCTGGTGGAGCTGTGGCGGCGCGAGAAGGTCACCTTCTCCCATTGCGTGCCCACCATCCTGCAGATGGTGCTGGGCGCCAAAGCAGCCCAGGGTGTGGATTTCGGCGGCTGGAAGATCATCATCGGTGGCAGCGCCCTGAACCGTTCCCTGTATGAAGCGGCCAGGGCCACCGGCATCCAGCTCACCGCCGCCTACGGCATGTCGGAAACCTGCCCGCTGATCAGCGGCGCCTACCTCAACGACGAACTGCGCGCCGGCAGCGAGGACGAGCGCACCCGCTACCGCATCAAGGCCGGCGTGCCGGTACCCCTGGTGGAGGCGGCCATCCTGAAGGAGGACGGCAGCTTTGCCCCTGCCGATGGCGAGACCCAGGGCGAGCTGGTGCTGCGCGCTCCCTGGCTGACCCAGGGTTACTTCCGCGAGCCGGAGCAGAGCGAGGCGCTGTGGGAGGGCGGCTGGATGCACACCGGTGACGTGGCGACCCTGGACGACCTGGGCTTCATCGATATCCGCGATCGTCTCAAGGACGTGATCAAGACCGGGGGCGAGTGGGTGTCCTCACTGGATCTGGAGGACCTGATCAGCCGCCATCCCGCAGTGCGCGAGGTGGCAGTGGTAGGGGTGCCCGATCCCCAGTGGGGCGAGCGGCCCTTCGCGCTGCTGGTGTTGCGTCCGGACTGCCAACTGGATGCCAGGACCCTCAAGGATCACCTCAAGCCGTTCGTTGAGCAGGGGCATGTCAACAAGTGGGCCATACCCACCCAGATCGCGATTGTTACCGAAATTCCCAAAACCAGTGTGGGGAAGCTGGACAAGAAGCGCATCCGCCAGGATGTCGCCACCTGGCAGGCGGCCGGCAGCGAGTTTCTGTCCACCCTGTAGGCCGCAAACGGCGAGGATGCCGAGAGTGACCGATCGGTCAACCAAGCGTTGGCTTGGTTATTGCTCCGAGGGGATGGCGAAAGGCTTTGCAGCGCGTCGCAAAGCGGCGAGCCAGACGCTTTCAAGGAGCGCAAATCACTCTTTCGGGTGATCAGGCCGGCCGGTTGGCTGGTTATAGTCACCCGCAGGCATAACAACAACAATGGAGTAGCGTCGATGACAACAACCAAACCGTTCTGGCGTCGGGCCCGACTGCCGCTGGCCATCAGCCTGGCCTCGACCCTGTCGGCACCGGCATTCGCTCTGAGCTTCAATATCGGCGAGCTTGAGGCGCAGTTCGACTCCTCCCTCTCGGTGGGTGCCAGCTGGGCCACCTCCAAGCCGAATCAGGACCTGATCGGTGCCAACAACGGTGGCCGTGGTCTGTCGCAGACTTCCGATGATTCGCACCTGAACTTCAAGCGCGGGGAGACGTTCTCGAAGATCTTCAAGGGCGTGCATGACCTGGAGCTGCGCTACGGTGACATGGGCGCCTTCCTGCGTGGCAAGTACTGGTACGACTTCGAACTGAAGGACGAGGACCGTCCCTTCAAGGAAATCTCCGACAAGGGCCGCGAGCGCCTGGCCAAGTCCTCCGGCGCCGAGCTGCTGGATGCCTTCGTCTACTACAACTACTACCTCGGCGATCTGCCCGGCAGCGTGCGCCTGGGCAAGCAGGTGGTGAGCTGGGGCGAGAGCACCTTCATCCAGGGCGGCATCAACTCCATCAACCCGGCCGACGACTCCGCCCTGCGCCGTCCCGGCGCCGAGCTCAAGGAAGCCTTTATCCCGGTCAACATGTTCTATGTGGGCCAGAGCCTGACCGACAACCTGTCCGTCGAGGCCTTCTACCAGATCGAGTGGGATCCCACCGTGGTGGAAAACTGCGGCACCTTCTTCTCGCAGCCGGATGTGGTGGCGCCGGGGTGTGATAACAACTTGGCGGTGTTGAGTGCCGAGCTAAACGATCCCCAATTGATGGGAGCGGCCGCACTGGCCGGTTATCCCTATAACATGAGTCCCTACGGCGAAGGGGTGTTGGTAAATCGCGGCGCGGATCGCACGCCGAAAGATGATGGTCAGTGGGGTATCGCCTTCCGCTATATGTTTGAGCCGCTGGACACCGAGTTTGGCGCTTACTTCATGAACTATCACAGCCGTATGCCGATCTTCAGCGGCCAGGCGGGGCCGCTCGGTGCTTACCTCGCTGCCGGGGCCACAGGGCCGGCGGTGGTCGAGAACTTGATCACACCGGCCGTCACTGCTCTGGTAACGGCACATTGTCAAGCATCTCCAGCGGACTGTGCAGGTGGTACCGACGCCTTGAGAGCGCAGTATGCCCAGGCGGTGCTGGCCAGCCCGCAGGGCCAACAGGCTCAGGCCGCCGGAACCGGTGTCGCCTCCGCCATGGCCGCCGGCGCAGGCAACTATTTCATCGAATACCCGGAAGACATTCGTCTGTACGGCCTGAGCTTCTCCACCACATTGCCCACAGGCACTGCCTGGCAAGGTGAAATCAGCTACCGTCCGAATGCGCCGGTCCAGTTGAATACCACGGACGTGCTTTACAGCGCCTTGAACCCTTTAACTGACGTGGGGCCGAATGGGTATAAGGTTTCTGTTTTGGATAGCGTGCCTGGCGGCACTACGCACGGCTATCGTCGTAAGGAAATCACCCAGATCCAGACGACCTTCACCCACTTTGTCGACCAGTTTATGGGCGCTTCACGCATGACTTTGGTTGGTGAAGTTGGCTGGACTCACGTGGGTGGTCTGGAAGATGCCTCCGAAGCTCGTTATGGTCGTGATCCGATATTCGGCCCGGGGCCCTTGGCTAATGGGGTTTGCGAAACTCTTAATGCCGGTACTCTTGCCCCCTCCGCCGACAAACGTAACCTCAGCCGCTTCTGCGAAAACGACGGCTTCACCACCGCCAACTCCTGGGGCTATCGTCTGCGCGCTGTCTGGGAATACCCGAACGCCTTCCTGGGTGTGAACCTGCAGCCGAACCTGGCCT
>DATGNS010000175.1:0-18290 GCA_035306625.1 Pseudomonas sp.
GCCATCCACTATTCCAACGCGGGCATCAAGAATCCCAACGACGGCGTCGAGGTCTACAGCCTCTACTACCGGGTGCCGTTCTAGGTTCTGTATGAAAAGGTCTGCCGAGCGAAGACCGGGCAGGGCGAACCGGTGAGGAAACGGAGCCTGCTGGCTGGCAATGAGCATTCCGAGCTGATTTTCAACGCAGCAGGGTCGAGCGCAGGCACTTTTCGTACCGAACCTGGTGGGGTTGTGGTATTGGCATCCTGGTAGGTCCTTCACACCGGGAGGTCACTTCATGCGCATCCTGCTTACCGGTGGCACCGGCCTGATCGGTCGCCATCTCTGTCACCGCTGGCATGCCCAGGGGTATCAGCTGTGGGTCTGGAGTCGTCGCCCCGATGCTGTGCCGGCGCTCTGCGGGCCCGGCGTTCAGGGTATCGCCGAACTGGAGGAGCTGGATGACCAGCCTCTGGACGCGGTGATCAACCTGGCCGGCGCGCCCATTGCCGATCGGCCCTGGACCGCGGCGCGCCGCCGGGAGCTGTGGGACAGCCGGGTGACCCTGACCGAGAAGCTGGTGGACTGGCTGGCCTCGCGCGCGCAACGCCCACAGGTGCTGGTGTCCGGCTCGGCCACCGGCTGGTACGGCGATGGCGGCGAGCAGCGGCTGGACGAGGAGTCGCCGCCCGCCGACCAGGGCTTCGCCGCGCGCCTGTGCGGCGCCTGGGAAGAGGCGGCCTGCCGCGCCGAACCCCTGGGTATGCGGGTGGTGCGGGTACGGACCGCGCCGGTGCTGTCCCGCGATGGCGGCATGTTGCCGCGCCTGCTGCCGCTGTTCCGTCTGGGCCTGGGCGGGCCCCAGGGTAGTGGCCGGCAGTGGATGCCCTGGATCCACCTGCACGATGAAATCTCCCTGATCGATTTTCTTGTGTCACACCCGGACGCCCGCGGCCCGTACAATGCCTGCGCTCCGCAGATGGTGCGCAACCGCGATTTCGCCCACGCGCTGGGTCGCGTGCTGCATCGCCCGACGCTGGTGCGGGTGCCGGCCCTGGCCCTCAAGGGGCTGGGCGAGCTGTCCAGCCTGCTGCTGGGCGGCCAGCATCTGCGGCCCCGTCGCCTCCAGGAGCTGGGTTTCGTGTTTCGCTTCGTCGATCTGGATCTGGCCCTGGCCGACCTGATTGGCCGCCAAAGATAGGAAGTTGCATGACCGATCACGCGCTGTTGCTGGTCAACCTGGGATCGCCCGAGTCCACCAAGGTGGAGGACGTGCGGCGTTACCTCAACCAGTTTCTCATGGACCCCTACGTCATCGATCTGCCCTGGCCGCTGCGTCGCCTGCTGGTATCGCTGATCCTCTGGAAGCGGCCCGCCGAGTCCGCCCATGCCTACGCCTCCATCTGGTGGGAGGAGGGTTCGCCGCTGATCGTGCTCAGCCGCCGCCTGCAGGCCGCCATGGCCGAGCGCTGGAAGCATGGCCCGGTAGAGCTGGCCATGCGCTATGCCGAGCCGTCCATCCAGGGTGCGCTGGATCGCCTGGCCGCGCAGGGCGTGCGCAAGGTGACCGTGGTGCCGCTGTATCCGCAGTTCGCCGACAGCACCACCACCACCGCGCTGCAGGAAGTGCGCCGCGTGGCGGCCGGCGGGCGCTTCCCGTTCGCCATGGACTACCTGCCCCCCTTCTACCGCGAGGAGGCCTATCAGCAGGCCCTGGTGGCCAGCGCCCGGCCGTACCTGGAGCAGGGCTTCGACCACCTGCTGCTGAGCTTCCACGGCATTCCCGAATCCCATATCCGCAAGCTGATCAAGGACCCCGGCCACGACCTGCGGGCGCCGGACAGCAAGGGCATCAGCGAGGCCAACCTGGCGCTGTGCTACCGCAGCCAGTGCCAGCGCACCGCGGAGCTGTTCGCCGCCCGGGCGGGGCTGACGGACGAGCAGTGGACCGTGTCCTTCCAGTCACGCCTGGGCAAGGCCAAGTGGATCGAGCCCTACACCGAGCCCACGCTCGAAGTCCTTGCGACCCGGGGCGTGAAGAAGCTGCTGGTGATGTGCCCGGCCTTCGTCGCCGACTGCATCGAGACCCTGGAAGAGATCGGCGACCGCGGCCGCGAAGTCTTCCTGGCCGCCGGCGGCGAGGAGCTGGTGCTGGTGCCCTGTCTCAACGACCACCCGCAGTGGGCGGACGCCCTGAAGCAGCTCTGCGAACAGCGGGCCGTGCCGCTGTAGTGAGCGTAGGGTGGCCAGCCGCTGGCGGCCGGAAGAGCGCCGACCGCCCTACAAGGTGCCCGCGGCGTCCGGCGTAGGATGGTCAACGCAACGCGTTGGCCACCATCGCGCCGGCACGGCGCGCTTCAGCTGGATTGCACACCACACCCGCGGACCGACGCGCCGCCTCCCGGCACGGGCTTTGCTACCTGGCCTGACTACCGCCTGTTTCGTGACGGTTTTCCCAGGTACGCCCATGCAGTCTGCGCTTCTTCACCCTTCCGATGGTCCTGCCGCCGAGGCCGAGCAGTTCAGCCTGGAAGCCCGTGTGGACGAGCTGCAGGGCCGCCTCGAACAGTTCAGCCTGCAGCGCATCCAGGAACTGGCCGAAGGCGAGCGCATGGCCCGGCGCCTGCAGAACATCCTCGACCTGCTGCCCGGCGGCGTGGTGATCATCGATGGTCATGGCCGGGTGCGCGAGGCCAACCCGGTGGCCCGCGAGCTGCTCGGCGAGCCGCTGGTCGGCGCCCTGTGGCGTGACGTCATCAGCCGCTGCTTCGCGCCGCGCAAGGACGACGGCCACGAGATCTCCCTGCGCAACGGCCGCCGTGTGTCACTGGCGACCCGTTCGCTGGAAGACGAGCCTGGCCAGCTGGTGATGCTGCAGGACATGACCGAGACGCGCCTGCTGCAGGAGCAGCTGGCCCGCCACGAACGGCTCTCCAGCCTCGGTCGCATGATGGCCTCGCTGGCCCACCAGATTCGCACGCCGCTGTCGGCGGCGCTGCTCTATGCCGGGCACCTCAGCGAGCGTCCGCTGCCGTTCGAGCAGCAGCAGCGCTTCGCCCTGCGCATCAAGGAGCGCCTGCAGGAACTCGAACACCAGATCCGCGACATGCTGGTCTTCGCCCGTGGCGAACTGCCGCTGTCCGACCGCCTGACCCCGAAGGAACTGTTCGACGCCCTGCGTGCCGCCGCCGATTCCCATGTGCAGGGTCTGCAGGTGCGCTGGCAGTGCGATGCCCGCGGCGGCGAGCTGCTGTGCAGCCGCGACACCCTGGTGGGCGCCATCCTCAACCTGATCAACAACGCCGTTCAGGCCGGCGGCCCGCAGGTACGACTGAAGATCCACCTGCTGCGGCGTGGCGACATCCTGCGCCTGGTGGTCAGCGACAGCGGCCCGGGCATCGAACCGGCGGTGCTGGCGCGCCTGGGCGAAGCCTTCTTCACCACCAAGACCGCCGGCACCGGCCTGGGTCTGGCGGTGGTCAAGGCCGTGGCCCGCGCCCACCGCGGCGATCTGCATCTGCGCTCGCGGGTGGGGCGCGGCACCTGCGCCATATTGGAATTGCCGCTGATCCTGGCGGCCGAAGGAACTCAGGAGTACGCATGACAGCCAAGGTTCTGCTGGTCGAAGACGACCACGCGCTGCGCGATGCGCTGGGCGACACCCTGGAACTGGGCGGCTATGCCTTCCGCGCCGTGGAAAATGCCGAAGAGGCGCTGCTGGCCCTGGAACAGGACAGCTACTCGCTGGTGATCAGCGACGTGAACATGCCCGGCATGAACGGCCATCAGCTGCTGGTCACCATCCGCCAGCGCTGGCCGCAGGTGCCGGTACTGCTGATGACCGCCTTCGGCGCCGTGGAGCGCGCCGTGGACGCCATGCGCCAGGGCGCGGCCGACTACCTGCTCAAGCCCTTTGAGCCCAAGGCCCTGCTGGACCTGGTGGCGCGCCATGCCAACGGCGTGCTGACCCTGGGCGAGAACGACGGTCCGGTGGCCGAGGAACCGGCCAGCCGCCAGTTGCTGGAGCTGGCTGCCCGCGTGGCGCGCAGCGATTCCACCGTGCTCATCTCCGGCGAATCCGGCACCGGCAAGGAGGTGCTGGCGCGCTATATCCACCAGTGCTCGCCGCGCGCCGGCAAGGCCTTCGTGGCCATCAACTGCGCGGCCATCCCGGACAACATGCTGGAAGCCACCCTGTTCGGCCACGAGAAGGGCGCCTTCACCGGCGCCATTGCCTCGCAGCCCGGCAAGTTCGAGCTGGCCAATGGCGGCACCATCCTGCTCGACGAAATCTCGGAAATGCCCCTGGGCCTGCAGGCCAAGCTGCTGCGGGTGCTCCAGGAGCGCGAGGTGGAGCGGGTCGGCGGTCGCAAGCCGCTGCCGCTGGATATCCGCGTGCTGGCCACCACCAACCGCGACCTGCAGGGCGAGGTGGCGGCCGGGCGTTTCCGCGAGGACCTCTATTACCGCCTCTCGGTGTTCCCGCTGGCCTGGCGGCCGCTGCGCGAGCGCCCGGCGGACATCCTGCCGCTGGCCGAGCGCTTGCTGGTCAAGCACGCCAGCAAGATGCGCCTGCCGCCGGTGCGCCTGTCGCCCGAGGCGGCCGAATGCCTGCGCCGCCATCCCTGGCCGGGCAACGTGCGCGAGCTGGACAACGCCATCCAGCGGGCGCTGATCCTGCAGCAGAACAACCTGATCCAGCCCCACGACCTGTGCCTGGACATGCCCATCGGCCTGGGGCCGATGCCCACGGCGGCGCCCGCGCCGACGCCGGCTCCGGCCCCGGCGGCCGCCGCACCCGCGGCGCCGTCCCTGCCGCCGCTGGCGGAAGAGGCGGGCGAACCGGCCGGAGCTCTCGGCGAGGACCTGCGTCGCCGGGAGTTCGAGCTGATCCTCGACACCCTGCGCGCCGAGCGCGGCCGTCGCAAGGAAACCGCCGAGCGTCTGGGCATCAGCCCGCGCACCCTGCGCTACAAGCTGGCGCAGATGCGCGACGCCGGGCTGGATGTCGAGGCCTATCTGTTCGGGTAGGGCAGTCGGCGTATTTCCCGGCCGCCGGTTTGGTGGGGGCACCGATGCCGCGTTCGGTGGCCAACGCTGTCGCGTTGACCACCCTACCGATCGGCGCCTGGCCTGGTGCATGCCGTGGGGCGGTCGGCGAATTTCCCGGCCGGCGATTGTGGTGTGCACCGATGTCCGGCGGCCAACGCGTGGCGTTGACCGCCCTACGACTCGGCGAGTCCGCTGTCCGCCCTTCCTCTCGACCGCCCGCCCTTGGCACCCATCGGCGGGCGGCATAGACTGCCCGGTTTTCAAGCCCCGCCCGATGTAGCTGCCATGGCCGACAAAGTCCGACCCTTCTGGAAACGCAAGACCCTCGCCGAGATGGACCAGGAGGAATGGGAATCCCTGTGCGACGGCTGCGGCCTGTGCTGCCTGCAGAAGCTCGAGGACGAGGATGACGGCAGCGTCTACTACACCCGCATCGCCTGCAAGCTGCTGGACCTGAAGACCTGCCGCTGCACCGACTACGCCAAGCGCCGCACGCATGTGCCGGACTGCATCCAGCTGACCCCCGCGCGCACCGATGAATTCAAGTGGCTGCCCCCGACCTGCGCGTACCGTCTGGTGGCCGAGGGCAAGGACCTGCTGCCCTGGCATCCGCTGGTCTGCCATGATCCCGATGCCGTCCACCACGCCGGCATCTCCATGTCCGGCAAGATGCTCAGCGAAACCGCCGTCGCCGACGAAGACTGGGAGCAGCACCTGATTTTCCGCGCCGGTTGAGGTCGAAGCGGTGGATCCGCTTTACTGTCCCTCCATCCAGCGCAGGAAGCCTCTCATGCTTGCTCGTTCCGCTCTGTTGTTGTCCGCCCTGCTGACTACCCTGCCGGCCTGGGCGGCGAAGGTCGATCTCGACTACCAGGTGAAGTTCCTGCCCGCCGAGGACCTCGCCGAGGTCTCGCTCACCCTGGAGAACGGCGCCGCGGTTCAGCTGCTGGACTTCAATCTGGGCGAGGAAAGCGCCTACAGCGACTTCCAGGCCGATGGCCAATGGTCCCTGGAAAACGGGCGTGGCAAGTGGCAGCCGGGGGAGGGCAAGGCCAGCCTGCGCTACCGGGTGAAGGTCAGCAACCAGCGCAGCTCCGGCAGTTATGACGCGCGCATGACCGAGGACTGGGTACTGATGCGCGGCGATGACCTGGTGCCGCCGGCGCGGGCCGCGCTGCGCCCCGGCGTCGAGCTGGTGAGCCGTATCCAGTTCGACCTGCCCGCCGACTGGAAGAGCGTGGAGACCGGCTGGACGCGCATCGGCCCGCAGCGCTTTCGCGTCGACAACCCCTCGCGCAGCTTCGACCGGCCCACCGGCTGGCTGATCGCCGGCAAGCTGGGCACCCGCCGCGAGCGCCTGGGCCTGACCGAGGTCACCGTGGCCGCACCGCTCAACGAGGGCATGCGGCGCATGGACGTGATCACTCTGCTGACCTTCGTCTGGCCCCAGCTGCAGCAGCTGTTCCAGCGCGATCCCGCCAAGGTGCTCATCGTCGGCGCCGGCGAGCCCATGTGGCGCGGCGGGCTGTCGGGCCCGCATTCGCTGTTCCTGCACGCCGATCGCCCCCTGGTCAGCGAGAACGGCACCAGTTCCCTGCTGCATGAGCTGGTGCATGTCATCGCACGCATCACCGACCACGACAACAGCGACTGGATCAGCGAAGGCCTGGCCGAATACTACGCCATCGAATTGCTGCGCCGCGCTGGCGGCATGACCGAAGATCGTTACCAGCAGGTGCGCAAGCACCTGACGAACTGGTCCAGGGACGTGAAGAGCCTGCGCACCGAGCGCTCCAGCGGCCCGATCACCGCTCGAGCCGTGCTGCTTTTGCAGGAGCTGGACGGCGAGATCCGCAAGCGCAGCAACGGGCAGCGTTCCCTGGACGATGTCATGCGCGGCCTGATGCGCCTGGAACGGGTCAGCACCCAGGACTTCATCGACATCAGCGAGAACGTCATGGGCGGGCGTTCCAGGGTGCTGGACTCCCGACTGCTGCGCTGAGTCTCGCCAGGGGCGTGACCCGGCTCGTGATTCGGGCCATTGGCCTGGCGGACCGCGCGAAGGAGGCTACCTTGGCCCCGGGGCGGCCGATGCCGCCTGCTGAACCAAAGGAAGAAAAAGGACTTTGCAATGCGAAAGCTGCTTTCCACCCTCTGCCTGGCTTTCCTGGCCGGCACCACCTCCGTGGCCGCCTTGGCCGTCGAATCCGTCCAGAAGGATGCCGCCACCCAGAGCGCGGCGGTTGCCGGCAAGGTGAACCTCAACAGCGCCGACGCCGACACCCTGGCCCGCGAGTTGGTCGGCATCGGCGCGAGCAAGGCCCAGGCCATCGTCGCCCACCGCGAGGCCCACGGCCCGTTCGCCACGGTTGACGAGCTGCTGGAAGTGAAGGGCATCGGCACCGCCATCCTGGAGAAGAACCTCAACAGGCTGAGCGTGCAATAAGCGGTTCGAGGTCTGAAAAGCCGGCCCGGGTGGCCGGCTTTTTCATGGGGGAGCGGTAGGAGCGGCTTCAGCCGCCAGAATTCGAAGGAACCAGAAACGAAAAAGCCTCGACTTGCGTCAGGGCTTTTGAATTTGGCTCCGCGACCTGGACGCGACGGCGCAGCCGAACGCGCTTCAGCGCGGCCCCGAAGGGGTGAGGCCCGCAGGGCCGAATAACCTGGGACGCAGTCCCTGGTGAGAGTCCAGGGGGGGTGAAACGAAAAAGCCCCGACTTGCGTCTGGGCTTTTGAATTTGGCTCCGCGACCTGGACTCGAACCAGGGACCCAATGATTAACAGTCATTTGCTCTACCGACTGAGCTATCGCGGAACAGCGTCGCGTATCTTACTGATTCGAAACGGGAAGTCAACAGCGATTATGGGTTTGGCGAGGGAAAGGCGGGCGGCGGTCCTTTCCTGGCGAATCTGCGTTAGTCTGACTGCATGGCAGCCATGCAACATGCCGCGTTTTTCAGGAGCACCCCCCATGCATCCCCGAATCCAGGCCATTACCGAGCGGCTGATCGAGCGCAGCCGTCCTACCCGCGCCGCCTACCTGGCCCAGATGAGCGAGGCGGCGGACAGGGGGCCGCGCCGCACCAACCTGCCCTGCGCCAACCAGGCCCACGGCATGGCCGGCTGTTCGCGGGCCGAGAAGCAGAAGCTGCGCCTGCCCGGCGAGACCAGCGTGGCCATCGTCTCGGCCTACAACGACGTGCTGTCGGCCCACCAGCCGTACCAGTACTTCCCGGCCATCATCAAGGGCGCGCTGGATGAGATCGGCTCCGTCGGCCAGTTCGCCGGCGGGGTGCCGGCCATGTGCGACGGTGTCACCCAGGGCGAGGCGGGCATGGAGCTGAGCCTGGCCAGCCGCGAAGTGATCGCCATGTCCACCGCCGTGGCGCTGTCCCACAACCTGTTCGATGCCGCGCTGTGCCTGGGCATCTGCGACAAGATCGTCCCCGGCCTGCTGCTCGGCGCGCTGCGCTTCGGCCATCTGCCGGTGGTGTTCGTGCCCGGCGGGCCGATGCCCTCGGGGCTGTCCAACGAGAAGAAGGCCCAGGTCCGCCAGCTGTACGCGGAAGGCAAGGTGAGCCGCGAGGAGCTGCTGGAATCGGAGATGAAGTCCTACCACAGCCCCGGCACCTGCACCTTCTACGGCACCGCCAACACCAACCAGGTGATGCTGGAGGTGATGGGCCTGCAGTTGCCCGGCTCGTCCTTCGTGTCGCCCTACACGCCACTGCGCAACGAGCTGACCGCCGAGGCCGCGCGGCAGGTGACCCGCCTGGCTCGCGACAATGGCAACTACCTGCCGCTGAGCCGCATCGTCGACGAGAAGTGCATCGTCAATGCCGTGGTGGCGCTGCTGGCCTCCGGCGGTTCCACCAACCATGCGCTGCACATTCCGGCCATCGCCCGCGCCGCCGGCATCCTGCTGGACTGGCAGGACATGGCCGAGCTGTCCGCCGTGGTGCCAACCCTGGCCAGGCTGTATCCCAATGGCAGCGCCGACGTGAACCACTTCCACGCCGCCGGCGGCACGCCGTTCCTGATCGCCACCCTGCTGGAGGCGGGCCTGCTGCACCGTGACGTCAACACCATTCTCGGCGAGCCACTGGATGCCTGGTGCCGGGAGCCCTACCTGAAGAGCCAGACCCTGGAGCTGGACTGGCGCCCGGCCGTATCCGCCAGCCTCGACGAGAACATCCTGCGCCCGGTGGCGCGTCCCTTCTCCGCCGAGGGCGGGCTGCGCCTGATCCAGGGCAACCTGGGGCGCGGCATCATCAAGGTGTCCGCCGTGAAGCCCGAGCATCGGGTAGTGGAGGCGCCGGCCCGGGTATTCGCCGATCAGGCCGAGCTGGCCGCCGCCTTCCAGAAGGGCGAGCTGGAGCGCGACTTCGTCGCCGTGGTGCGCTTCCAGGGGCCGCGTGCCAACGGCATGCCGGAGCTGCACAAGCTCACCCCGTATCTCGGCGTGCTCCAGGACCGCGGCTTCAAGGTGGCGCTGGTCACCGATGGACGCATGTCCGGGGCCTCGGGCAAGGTGCCGGCGGCGATCCACCTGTATCCCGAGGCCCACGAAGGCGGCCCGCTCGCGCGGGTGCGCGATGGCGACCTCATTCGCCTGGACGCCGAGCAGGGCCGGCTCGAGGTGCTGGTGGATGACGCCGACTGGCAGAGCCGCGCGCCGGTGGCGCCGCCCGAGGACCGCGGCATCGGCAGCGGCCGTGAATTGTTCGCCTTCATGCGCGCCGCGTTCAGCCCGGCGGAGCAGGGCGCCAGTGTATTTACCCAGCGACTGGAACAGTTGAGGCAAGAGGAAACGACGTGATTTACCAACTGGATCTGCCCGTGGATGTGGTGGCGCACAGTCATGGCGACGTGGCCCGCAGCGCGGATCAGCTGGCTGAAACGGTGGCCGACGCGCTGCGCGAGGCCATCGACAGCCATGGGCGCGCCAGCCTGGTGGTGTCCGGGGGACGCAGCCCGGTGGCCTTCTTCCAGTGCCTGTCGCGGCAGGACCTGGACTGGAGCAGGGTGGTGGTAGGCCTGGCCGACGAGCGCTGGGTCGACCCGCGCAGCACCCAGAGCAACGAGTACCTGGTGGTCAACTATCTGCTGCAGGGCCGTGCCGCATCGGCGGCCTTTGTCGGCCTGTACCAGCCCGCCGAGTCGGTGGAGGTGGCGGCCGAAGCCGCCGAGGCGGCGCTGGACGAGCTGCCGCAGCCCATCGATGTGCTGGTGCTGGGCATGGGCGAGGACGGCCATACCGCCTCGCTGTTTCCCGGCAGCCCGAACCTGGCCGAGGCCCTGGACCCGGAATGCCCGCGCCGCTGCCTGCCCATGCTGGCGCCGAGCGAGCCTCGCGAGCGGCTGACCCTGACCGCCCCGATGCTGCTCGGCGCACGTCACCAGCTGCTGGTGATCAGCGGCCAGGCCAAGGTGGAAACCCTGCGCCGCGCCCTGGCCGGCAACGATGTGCGGGAGATGCCGATCCGTGCCTTCCTGCATTTCCCGCTGGAGATCCACTGGCATCCGGAGTGAGGATGCGCGTGCATGGTTGCGGTGCTGCAAATTCGTAGGGCGGTTGGCGTTTTTCCCAGCCGCCGATCGCGGTGTGCACCGACGCTCCTTCCGGTGGCCAACGCGTTGCGTTGTCCACCCTACGGATCGTGTAGGTGCACGGGTTGTAGGGCGGTCGGCGTATTTACGGCCGCCGTTGCGGTATGCACTGTGCCTCGGCTCGGGGGCGAGGATCCACCGTGCGGCCGCCGGTGTTTGCGTGTATGATTCGCGCCCCTTTCACATCGGATCGCCACACCGGGAGGTGCCCAGATGACCGATCAAGACCAAGAATCCCTTTCCCAACCCGTTTCCGGCGAAAAGCTGCAGAAGGTCCTGGCGCGCCTGGGCCTGGGCTCGCGCCGTGACATCGAAGGCTGGATCAGCGCCGGCCGCCTCAAGGTCAACGGCGAGGTGGCCACCCTGGGCCAGCGCATCGAGCCGACCGACAGCATTCTGCTGGACGACCGGCCGGTGCGCGTCGAGGAAGCCGCCCAGGTGGTGCGTCGCGTGCTGATCTACAACAAGCCCGACGGCGAGGTCTGCACCCGCAGCGATCCGGAAGGCCGCCCCACCGTGTTCGATCGCCTGCCGCGCCTGCAAAGCGGCCGCTGGATCAACATCGGTCGCCTCGACCTGAACACCACCGGTCTGCTGCTGTTCACCACCGACGGCGAACTGGCCAACCGCATGATGCATCCCTCCTACGAGATGGACCGCGAATACGCCGTGCGCATCCGTGGCGAAGTCACCGAGGAGATGATCGAAACCCTGAAGAACGGGGTGATGCTGGAAGACGGCCCGGCCAAGTTCACCGACATCCAGGAAGCTCCGGGCGGTGACGGCCTGAACCGTTGGTTCCATGTGGTGGTGATGGAAGGCCGCAACCGCGAGGTGCGCCGCCTGTGGGAATCCCAGGGCGTGGTGGTCAGCCGCCTCAAGCGTGTGCGCTTCGGGCCGGTGTTCCTCACCTCCGAACTGAGCATGGGCCGCTGGCGCGAAATGACTCAGCAGGAAGTGGACATCCTCAGCGAGGAAGTCGGCCTGACCCCGGTGCCGCTGCCGGAAGTGAAGCAGAAGTTCCGCGAGCGCCTGGAGCGCC
The DNA here is from genome assembly GCA_035306625.1 of Pseudomonas sp. Lineage (GTDB taxonomy): Bacteria > Pseudomonadota > Gammaproteobacteria > Pseudomonadales > Pseudomonadaceae > Serpens. The sequence continues at coordinate 11,687 of DATGNS010000175.1, forward strand.
TGCAGAAGAAATCCGCCAAGCCGCTGCGCCCCAGCGAGCGCCCGGGCCGCAACAAGCCGCGCCAGGATGGCAAGCCGGCACGCCCGGGGCGTACCGAGGTGGCCGAGCGCCCCGGCGACGTGAAGCGCAAGCCGCGTCCGCAGGCCGAACGGCCCTTCGAGGGCGAGGGCAAGCGTCCGCGCCCGCAGGGTGAACGTTCTCCCGACAGGCGTCCGGCGCACTCGCAGTCCGATCGTCCGGCGGACAAGCGCCCGGTTGACCAGCGTCCGGCCCGGCCGAAGACCGAGCGCGTCGAGAAGTCCGAGCGCCCGGCCAAGCCTGCCAAGCGCCCGGCCGCCCCGGCCAAGCGCCGTGGTCCGCCGGCCGGTGAGGGTCAGCGTCCCGGCTTCGGTCGCTGAATGAAAAAGCCCGCCGGATGGCGGGCTTTTTCTTGCCTTCAAGGTGGGTGCGGCTGAGCCACCGCTCCCGCGTTATTGGGCCTTGAAGGCCTTGCCGTTCTCGCCCTTGCTGTCCGGGCCCATCAGGTACAGGTACACCGGCAGGATGTCCTCGGGCGTCGGCAGGGTCTGGGGATCTTCGCCCGGGTAGGCCTTGGCGCGCATCTCGGTGCGGGTCGCGCCGGGGTTGACGCTGTTGGCGCGCACGTTGCTGATGCCCTCCACCTCGTCGGCCAGCACCTGCATCAGGCCCTCGTTGGCGAACTTGGACACCGCGTAGGCGCCCCAGTAGGCGCGGCCCTTGCGACCGACGCTGCTGGAGGTGAACACCACCGAGGCGTCATCGGAAAGCTTGAGCAGCGGCAGCAGGGTGCTGGTAAGCATGAACACCGCGTTCACGTTCACCTGCATCACGCGCATGAAGTTGTCGCCGGACAGCTGCTCGATGGGCGTCAGCGGGCCGAGGATGGAGGCGTTGTGCAGCAGGCCATCCAGGCGGCCGAACTCGCGCTCGATGGTGGCGGCCAGCTCGTCGTACTGGTGCGGCAGCGCGGTTTCCAGATTGAACGGAATGCTCACCGGCTCGGGATGGCCGGCGGCGACGATCTCGTCGTAGACGCGGTTGAGGTTGTCCTCGGTCTTGCCCAGCAGCAGCACGGTGGCGCCGTGGGCGGCGTAGGCCTTGGCCACCGCGGCGCCGATGCCGCGACCGGCGCCGGTGACCAGGATGATCCGCTCCTTGAGCAGGTCGGGACGGGCGGAATATTGGAACATGACTCGGTCTCTCTAGCGAAAAGGGGTACGGACTCAGCAGCCGCACAGGGCCTGGTCGATGACCTTGCGCAGGTCCAGCGGGTGGTCGATCACCGCATCGGCTCCCCAGTTGCCCGGGTTGTCCTCGGGATGGATGTAGCCGTAGCGCACCGCCACGGTGCGGGTCCCGGCGGCGTGGCCGGCCTCGATGTCGCGGCGATCGTCGCCCACGAACAGTACCTGCGCGGGGTCGATATCCATCTGCTGGCAGGCCAGCAGCAGCATCTCCGGGTCCGGCTTGCTCCTGCTCACGTGATCCGGGCACAGCAGCACGGCAGAGCGGCTGCTCAGGCCCAGGCGCTCCATGATCGGCTCGGCGAAGCGCAGCGGCTTGTTGGTGGCCACGCCCCACACCAGGCGGGATTTTTCCAGATCGGCCAGCAGCTCGGCCATGCCGTCGAACAGGCAGGTTTCCACGGCGCAGTGCTCCTGGTAGCGCTCGAGGAACTCCTGTCGCAGCGGCTCGAAGGCCTCGTCCAGGGGCGACATGTCGAAGGTGGCCGCCACCATGGCGCGGGCGCCACCGGACACCACGTCGCGAATCACCGCGTCGGCCACCGGCGGCAGGCCGCGATCACCACGCATGGCCTGGCACACGGCGATGAAGTCCGGCGCCGTGTCCAGCAGGGTGCCGTCCATGTCGAACAGAACCGCGCGCAGACGCATCAGGACTCTCCCTTGAGGGTCTGCACCATGTAGTTGACGTCCACGTCATCCTCCAGCTTGTAGTGCTTGGTGAGCGGGTTGTAGGTCAGACCGATCATGTCCCTGACTTCCAGGCCGGCGGCGCGGCACCAGGCGCCCAGTTCCGAGGGGCGAATGAACTTCTTGAAGTCGTGGGTGCCGCGCGGCAGCAGGCGCAGCACGTACTCGGCGCCGATGATGGCGAACGCGTAGGACTTGGGGTTGCGGTTGATGGTGGAGAAGAACACCTGGCCACCCGGCTTGACCAGGGTGTGGCAGGCGCGGATCACCGAGGCCGGGTCCGGCACGTGCTCGAGCATCTCCAGGCAGGTGACCACGTCATACGCGCCGGGTTGCTCTTCGGCCAGTGCCTCGGCGGTGATCTGCCGGTATTCCACCTCCAGACCGGATTCCAGCTGGTGCAGCTGGGCCACGCCCAGCGGCGCCTCGCCCATGTCGATGCCGGTAACGGTGGCGCCTCGGCGAGCCATGGCCTCGCTGAGGATGCCGCCGCCGCAGCCCACGTCCAGCACCTTCTTGCCGGCCAGGCCGACGCGTTCGTCGATCCAGTTGACCCGCAGCGGATTGATCTCGTGCAGCGGCTTGAACTCGCTTTCCATGTCCCACCAGCGGTGGGCGAGGGCTTCGAACTTGGCGATTTCGGCGCGATCGACGTTGCTCATGACGGTTTCCCTGAAACTGGCGCCGCAGCCGGCGGCGGAAAGGTCGACATGATGCCAGTTTATTAGCGGCCTTGCCCAATGCCGCACCGCCCGTCCTTCCGCTTCGCTGGCGCGTTGCGGGCAACGCGAAGGCCACATGCGGCCTTCGGTCGCATCAGGCGTAGAACTGCGGGTTGGGCCACTCGCCCTTCAGGCGCCAGCGGCCCAGCTGGTTGAGCTTGTAGTCGAGCGGGTCGTGCAGGGTGTGGGTGCGGGCGTTGCGCCAGAAACGGTCCAGGGCCTCGGCCTGGCCGGTGCCGCGCGCGCCGGTCATCTCGAACAGCTCCTGGCTGGCGCTCAGGCTGATCCGGTGGGCCAGCACCTTGGCCCGGGCGATGGCTACCGACACCTCGCCGCGTTCCTCGGCGCTCAGCGCGGCGCCCCGGGCGTGGGCCAGGGCGAGCAGCTCGGCGGCGCGGTCGGCCGCGGTCTGGGCACCGGCCAACTGGGCATCCAGCAGGCCGACGCGATTCTGCTGGAAGGGATCGTCGACCCGCTGCTCGACCCCGGCGCTGATCCAGGCGCGGGACTCGCGCACGGCGCGGATGCCGGCCTCCAGTGCGCCCTCGGCGATGCCGGCGTACAGGTTGACCAGGATCAGCTGGGCGAAGCAGTTGCGCAGGGTCTGGGCGGGCGTTGGCGCCTGGTTCGGGCGCTTGAGCACCTGGGCGTCGGGCAGAAAGACATCCTCGAACTGCACGGAGATGCTGTCGGTCTGGCGCTGGCCGATGGGATTCCAGTCGTCCAGCTGCCTGGCCTGGGCGGTCGGTGCCACGGCCAGCAGCGGGTAGGGCTGACCTTCCACATGGGCGGAGAGGGTCAGCCAGTCCGAGCCCCGGGTGCCGGAGCAGAAGGACTTGATGCCGCTGAGCCGGTAGCCACCGGCCACCGGCGTGGCGATCAGGCGCTTGTCCAGCGGGTTCATGGCATTGCCCCACCAGAGGCCCTGTTCGCGGGTCGGAATGAGGAAGGCATCGTGCTGGGCGGCGCTGCCGTAGATCAGCACGGTGATCACCTGCAGATGATGGAAGGCCAGTACGTGGGCCAGGGCGCTGTCCACCGTGGCCAGGCGGCGGATGGCGCGGTACAGGTCCGGCCAGGGCAGCTGCTCGCCACCCTGGGCGCGGGGGATGCTCAGGTTGAGCAGGCCGGCTTCGCGCAGCCGGGCCTTTTCCGCCGCCGCATGGCCGCCGTCCCGGTCGCGCGCCGCGGCGCTGGCGGCGAGGTCGGGGAGCAGGGCTTGCAGACGGGGTTCGTGGAAACGGGGTGAAAGGCTCATCGCTTGGCTCCAGAGCTTTCAGGGAAAAGGGGTACATGGCGCGCCTGAGAGGCGCGTTGGTGGCCAAGGCGGAGCCTTGACCACCCTGCGGTTGCGGCGTGGATCGTCCCGTGGGTCGTCGGCGCCGTTTCCCGCCATTGCGGTTGCGGTGGCACCGCTCTCGTAGGGCGGTCGGCGCTTTTTCCGGCCGCCATTATTGCGGCCTGCACCGAAGCCACGCTCGGTGGCCAACGCGTTGCGTTGACCACCCTACGGTTGCGGCGTGCACCGTCCCGAGGGTTGTCGGCGCCGTTCCCGGCCTTGCGGTTGCGGTATGCACCGCTCTCGTAGGGCGGTCGGCGCTTCTCCGGCCGCCGAGCGGGCCTGCCGGCGCGACGGTGGCCAAGGCTTTGCCTTGACCACTCTACGATCAGCTGCCGGAGCGCCCGTGCACTTCGGGGAAGAAGTAGTCCTTCCAGTCGTTCGGCTTCTGCTTGAGGATGCCCAGCTCGTGCATCTTCTTCGCGTACACGAAGGTGCGCTGGGGGGTGATGGTGAAGTCCACTTCCGGGTCCTTGACGATCTTGCGGATCAGCTCCGGGTCCAGACGCGACTTCTGCTGGCGGATGTAGATGTCCACCGCCTCGTCCGGGTTGGCCTTCACGAAGGCCTCGGCCTCTTCCAGCGCCTTGTAGAAGGCCCGGTAGGTCTTCGGGTTCTGGTCGTGGAATTTCTCGGTGGTGTACAGCACGTTCATGGTGCCGGGGCCGCCGAGCACGTCATAGGAGCTGAGCAGCTTGCGCACGTTGGGGTTTTCCAGCGCCTGGTACTGGAAGGGCGCCGCCGAGAAGTGCGCGCTGATCTCCGAACCGCCGGACAGCAGCGCCGCGGTGGCGTCCGGGTGGGCCAGGCTGATGGTGATGGCATCGAAGCGCTTGTACTGGTCGTTGCCGTAGCGCTCGGCGGCGGCGATCTGCAGGGTGCGCGGCTGGAAGCCGACGATGGCGGAGGGCACGGCGATGCGGTCCTTCTCGGTGAAGTCGTCGATCGACCTGATGTCCGGGTTGTTGGTCAGCAGGTAGCTGGGGATCGAACCCAGCGCGGCGATGCCCTTGACGTTGTGGCGCTTGTAGGTGCGGTCCCACAGGCCGAGCATCGGCGGGGTGCCGGCGGTGACCACGTCCAGGGCGCCGGCCAGCAGCGCCTCGTTCATGGCGGCGGCGCCGGAGATCTGCTTCCACTCCACGTTGATGTCGAGGCCTTCGGCCTTGCCGTGCTTCTCGATCAGTTTCTGCTCGCGCGCCACGTCCAGCAGCAGGTAGGCGATGCCGAACTGCTGCGCCACGCGCAGGGTGCCTTCGGCCTGCACGGCGGACGCCGACAGCAGCAGGCCGGACAGCAGGCCGATACCGGCCAGTTTCTTCAGTTTCATGTTCAGGACCTCGGATCAGTGCGTTCAAGCCATGATCCGGAGGTCCGGTCTCACGGGCGTTTCAGAAGGGGAGTATCAATCGCGGTCGACCGCGAAGTTCGACCAGGCCTGGCGGGTCGGCATGACTTCCAGGCGGTTGATGTTGATGTGCTTCGGCAGGCTGGCCACGTAGAAGATCTGCTCGGCGATGTCCTCGGCGGTCAGCGGCGTGGTGCCGCGGTACAGCCGGTCGGAGGCCGCCTGGTCGCCCTTGGTGCGCACCAGGGTGAATTCGGTTTCCGCCATGCCGGGGGCGATGTCGGTGACGCGCACGCCGGTGCCCTGCAGGTCGCAGCGCAGGTTGTAGCTGAACTGCTGCACGAAGGCCTTGCTGGCGCCGTACACGTGGCTGCCCGGGTAGGGCCACTGGCCGGCCACCGAGCCCAGGTTGACGATGCTGGCGCCCGCGCCGGTGGCGATCAGGGTCGGCAGCAGGGCATGGGTGACGTTGACCAGCCCCTTGATGTTGGTGTCGATCATGGTGTGCCAGTCGGCCAGGTCGACGTTCTGGGCGGCCTGTGGGGCCAGGGCCAGGCCGGCGTTGTTGATCAGCGCCTTCACCTGGCGGAAGTTCTCCGGCAGCTCGGCCACCACCTGGCGCACGGCCTGCTCGTCGCGCACGTCCAGGGCGGCGATATGCACCGGCACCTTAGTGCCCAGTTCGTCCTGCAGGGCCTGCAGGCGTTCCAGGCGGCGGCCGGTGAGGACCAGCGACCAGCCGGCGGCGGCGAAGCGGCGGGCGGCGGCGCGACCGAAGCCGGAAGTGGCGCCGGTGATGAATACGATGTTGCTCATGTCGATTTCCTTACCCGTGCGGGCTCAGCGTTGCATGCCCCAGCGCTTGATGGTGATGCGCTCGAGGCCGTTGAAGATGAGGTTTTCCACCAGCAGGCCGATGATGATCACCACGGTCAGGCCGGCGAACACGTTGTCGGTGTAGAGCTCGTTGCGGTTCTGGTAGATGTACCAGCCCAGGCCGCCCTGGCTGGAGGTGGCGCCGAACACCAGCTCGGCGGCGATCAGGGTGCGCCAGGCGAAGGCCCAGCCCACCTTGAGGCCGGAGAGGATCGCCGGCAGCGCCGCCGGCACCAGGATCAGCGCCACGAAGCGCACGCCCTTGAGGCCGTAGTTGCGGCCGGCCATGCGCTGGGTTTCGGACACGCCGAGGAAGCCCGCGTAGGTGCTCAGGGCCAGCGGCCAGAGCACCGAGTGCACCAGC
>DATGNS010000176.1:0-21181 GCA_035306625.1 Pseudomonas sp.
GCGAGACGGCCAAGATCCTCAATCCCGAGAAGCGTGTGCTGATGCCCACACTGGAGGCCACCTGCTCGCTGGATCTGGGCTGCCCGGTGGAAGAGTTCTCCGCCTTCTGCGATCAGCACCCCGAGCGCACCGTGGTGGTCTACGCCAACACGTCCGCCGCGGTGAAGGCGCGCGCCGACTGGGTGGTGACCTCCAGCTGTGCGCTGGAAATCGTCGAGAGCCTGATGGACAACGGCGAGAAGCTGATCTGGGCTCCCGACCAGCACCTGGGCCGTTACATCCAGCGCGAGACCGGTGCGGACATGCTGCTCTGGGACGGCGCCTGCATCGTCCACGAGGAGTTCAAGGCCAGGCAGTTGGCCGACATGAAGGCCCTGTATCCGGAAGCCGCCGTGCTGGTTCATCCGGAATCCCCCGAGGCGGTCATCGAGCTGGCCGACGCGGTAGGCTCCACCAGTCAGCTGATCAAGGCCGCCCAGACGCTGCCCAACAAGATGCTCATCGTCGCCACCGACCGCGGCATCTTCTACAAGATGCAGCAGCTGTGCCCCGACAAGCAGTTCATCGAGGCGCCGACCGCCGGCAGCGGTGCCACCTGCCGCAGTTGCGCCCACTGCCCCTGGATGGCCATGAACACGCTGGAACGCACCCTGGACTCGCTGCGCCACGGCACCAACGAGATCAAGGTCGATCCCGCGCTGATCCCTCGTGCGGTCAAGCCGCTCAAGCGCATGCTGGACTTCACCCAGGCGGCACGCCTGGGCCTGGCCGGCAACGCCTGATCCACGTACCAGCAGGGAACCTTCGCGCGCCCTTGTGTTCCAAGCCCCGGTTTTGCAAAGACTTATCGGAGCTGTACATGAAGGACACGCACACCCTGCTGACTGCCCTGGCGGCCTACAACGTCACCCTGGGCCCGCGGCGGCCGGATGGCGGCCGGGTCATCACCCTGCATGACGAGAACGGTGAGCCGCTGATCCAGCGGGTCGTCAGCAAGGCGCTGCTGGGCCATCCCGAAGGTCTCGCCGAACTGCTGGACAGCGTACGGCGGGACCTGCTGGTGACCGGCGGCTGCACCGATGAAAGCGTGCTCGCCGCGCTGCGCGGCACCAATCGGGTCAGGACCTACGCCTGATCTGCCCATTCCATGCTTGTTCCGCGGCCCCGTCGTGACAGCTGCCACGTTTCGGTAGCGGGGGACTGGCTCGGGTTGTGCGCCTCGCACCCGGAGCGTCAGCGTTTGCGCGCATAGGCTGCTCTCTCCGTCAGGCTCCATGCGTGTGAATGGGTTCCCCGTGCCGGAAGAGCGGAGCCGCGAACGCGCCATTCGAGTCATCCACAGCGAGCCGGTGTTTTTTTCGGGTAGACTTGCGCCCCTTCGCCTGTCAGCCGGTACATCCCTCCCATGGCCCTGCAAGCCACTCCCTACAAAGTCGAACTCAACCTCACCGACCTGGATCGCGGCGTCTACGAGACCCTGCGCTTCACCGTCGCCCGCCACCCCTCGGAAACCGAGGAGCGCCTGGCGGTGCGCCTGCTCGCCTATGGTCTCTGGTACGACCCGCAGCTGTCCTTCGGTCGCGGCCTGTCCGACGTGGACGAGCCGGCGCTGTGGGAGAAGAGTCTGGATGACCGGGTGCTGCACTGGATCGAGGTCGGCCAGCCCGACGCCGAGCGCATGACCTGGTGTTCGCGGCGCGCCGAGCGCTTCAGCCTGCTGGCCTATGGCAGTCTGCGCGTCTGGCAGACCCGCGTGCTGGATACGGTGCGCGGCCTGAAGAATCTCAGCGTGGTGGCCGTCGACCAGGCGGCGCTGGAGAATCTGGCCCGCGACCTGCCGCGCTCGCTGAGCTGGAGCCTGATGATCAGCGACGGCGAGCTGTTCGTCACCGACGCGCGCGGCCAGCACGAAATCCCCCTGGAGTGGCTGGCCGGCGAGCGTTGAGCCTGCGTTTCCGCACGGTGGATCGATGAAGCGCGAGCCACCCTACGATTGCCCTGTGTTCCGAGTTGACCATGCGTATCGAGCTTCGCCCGTTGCCTGAATCCCTGCCCGATCTGGGCGATCTTCCCCCTCTGCTGGCCCGCCTGTATGCCGCCCGCGGCGTGCGCAGCGCCGCGGAGCTGGACAAGGGGCTGGCGCGGCTGATCCCCTACCAGCAGCTGGCCGGCATCGAGGCGGCGGTGGCGCTGCTGGTCGAGGCCCTGGAGCGGCGTCAGCGGGTACTGATCGTCGGCGACTTCGATGCCGACGGCGCCACTGCCAGCAGCGTCGGCGTGCTGGGCCTGCGCATGCTCGGCGTGGCCCACGTGGACTATCTGGTGCCCAACCGCTTCGAATACGGCTACGGCCTCACCCCGGAGATCGTTGCGGTGGCCCTGCAGCGCCGGCCGGATCTGCTGATCACCGTGGACAATGGTATTTCCAGCGTCGACGGCGTGGCCGCGGCCAAGGCGGCGGGGCTGAAGGTGCTGGTCACCGATCACCACCTGCCGGGCCCGGAGCTGCCGGCGGCGGACGCCATCGTCAACCCCAACCAGCCGGGCTGCCCGTTTCCCAGCAAGGCCATGGCCGGCGTGGGGGTGATCTTCTACGTGCTGCTGGCGCTGCGCGCGCGCCTGCGGGAAATCGGCTGGTTCGCCCGCCAGGGCATGGCCGAGCCCAATCTGGCCGAGCTGCTGGACCTGGTGGCGCTGGGCAGCGTCGCCGACGTGGTGCCGCTGGATGCCAACAACCGCATCCTGGTGCATCAGGGACTGGCGCGCATCCGCGCCGGGCGGGCGCGGCCGGGGCTCAAGGCGCTGCTGGAGGTGGCAGGCAAGCAGGCCGCGCGGGTCACCTCCACGGATCTGGGCTTCATCCTCGGCCCGCGCCTGAACGCGGCTGGGCGGCTGGACGACATGAGCCTGGGCATCGAATGCCTGCTGTGCGACGACGAGGCCCTGGCCCGCGACATGGCGATGCAGCTCGATCAGCTGAACCAGGACCGCAAGGCCATCGAGCAGGGCATGCAGCGCGAGGCGCTGGCCCAGCTCCGGGACCTGCCGGTGGAAGAGCTGCCCTTCGGCCTGTGCCTGTTCGAGCCGGAATGGCACCAGGGGGTGATCGGCATCCTCGCCTCGCGTCTCAAGGAGCGTTACCACCGCCCGACCATCGCCTTCGCCGATGCCGGCAACGGCGAGCTCAAGGGCTCGGCCCGCTCGATTCCCGGCTTTCATATCCGCGATGCGCTGGATGCGGTGGCAGCCCGTCATCCGGGGCTGATCACCAAGTTCGGCGGCCACGCCATGGCCGCCGGCCTGTCGCTGCCGGCGGCCAACTTCGGCGCCTTTGCCGCGGCCTTCGACGCCGAGGTGCGTCGCCAGCTCAGCGATGAGGATCTCACCGGCCGGCTGCTCTCCGACGGCCAGCTGAGTGCCGAGGAGTTCCATCTGGAGCTGGCCCGGGCCCTGCGCCATGCCGGCCCCTGGGGCCAGCATTTCCCCGAGCCGCTGTTCCACGGGGTGTTCGAGGTGGTGCAGCAGCGCCTGGTGGGCGAACGGCACCTGAAGATGATGGTGCGCACCGAATGCGGCAGCCGCAGCCTGGACGCCATCGCCTTCAATATCGATCGCGAGCAGTGGCCCAACCCGACGGTGCGCTGGGCCGAGCTGGCCTACAAGCTCGACGTCAACGAATTCCGCGGTCAGGAGAGCGTGCAGCTGCTGGTCAGCCACCTGGCGCCGCGCTAGCGCCGCACGCCCGGGCGCGGCGTCGCGTCAGACCTGGAAGCGTCCCACCAGTCCGGCCAGTTGCGCGGAGAGGTCCGACAGGCTGCGACTGGCGCTGGTGCTCTGCTCCGACATCTGCGTGGCCTGGTTGGACAGGGTGCGGATCTCGTCGATATTGCGCGCGATCTCCTCGGTCACGCTGCTCTGCTCCTCGCAGGCGGTGGCGATCTGCGCGGCCATGTCGTTGATGCGCTGGATCGACTGCCGGGTGCCTTCCAGCACCTGCTCCACGTCGGCGATCCGCTCCACGCTGTCGGCGGCCCGGCCGCCACCGCTTTCCATGACGCGCACCGCCTGCTGCACGCCATTCTGCAGGCGCTCGATACGGGCCTGGATGTCCACGGTGGATTCCTGGGTACGCGCCGCCAGGGCGCGCACCTCGTCGGCCACCACCGCGAAGCCGCGCCCCTGCTCGCCGGCCCGGGCCGCCTCGATGGCGGCGTTCAGGGCCAGCAGGTTGGTCTGTTCGGCGATGGTGCGGATCACCTCCAGCACCGCGCCGATGCTGGCGGTTTCCTCCTCCAGCGTCTGGATGGTTTCCGCCGCCTTGCCCACGTCGTCGGCCAGGGCGCGGATCACCGCGATGCTGGCGCCCACCACCTGGGCGCCGTGCCGCGACTGGTCGTCGGCCTGCTCGGCGGTCTCGGCGGCCTGCTGCGCGCTGCGCGCCACCTCGTGCACGGCGGCGCTCATCTCGGTGGCGGCGGTGCTGACCTGGTCCACGGCGGCGAACTCGTCGCTGATCAGCCGGTCGTTGCGTGCCGCCAGCCCGGCCAGCTCGCGGGCCGAGCTGGACACCGAGGCGGCGAGGCCGCCGATCTCCGCGACCATGGGCTGCAGCTTGTCGAGGAAGCGGTTGAAGGCGCGGCCCAGTTGGCCCAGCTCATCCCGGGAGCCGACCTCCAGCCGGGCGCGCAGGTCGCCGTCTCCATCGGCAATCTGCTCCAGGCGCTCCAGCAGGCGTTGCAGCGGACGGGTGACCAGCAGCGGGAAGGCGAAGGCGAGCAGGGCGCAGACCAGCAGGCCGACCAGGACCAGGCTGCCCAGTTGCACCCGGTCGGCGATGCCCTGATCGATGGTCTGCGCGCCCAGAGCTTCGGCCCTGGCGTCCTCCAGCTCGCCGAGCTTGTCGATGGCGTTGCGGGCTGCCTCGAAGCGGGTCTCGCTTTCCCCGAAGCTCAGCGCGGTGGCGCCGGCCGGATAGTCCTTGGCCATCTCGATCACCCGCAGGGAAGTGGCCTTCCAGCGCTCGAACTCGACGTTGAATGCCTCCACCAGCTTGCGTGCCTCCGGTGAGGCCTGCAGGGTGGCGTAGCGGTTGACCCGCTCGTGGGCCTGGCGCAGGTTCTCCTCGTGGCTGTCCAGCAGGGCCTGCACATGGGTTGCGTTGAAATCGCCCAGCAGGCTGCGCTCGGCGATGAAGGCCTGGTAGAGATCGCGGTCGGCGTTGAGGAGCAGACTGACCGCCGGGAGCGAGCGCTTGGTCAGTTGTGTGGATGCCTGGACCAGCTGATCGATGCTGCGCATGGCCAGCAGTCCCATCAGCATCAGCAGGATGGCCAGCAGCAGGATGGGGAGGGCGAGTTTCCAGCGGAACTTCAGATCGGCGAACAGGCGGAGCATGAGGACACCTTCCTGGTGTGTTGTTTTTATGACGATCGTCAGCGGCCCGGTCAGCCGGATCGCCATGATGACCATAGGGTTTATCGGCCGACCACAAAGTCATCTTGAATGCCGCTCGGCTGCTACATCGGGTCGCACCCTTGGCCCGGATGCGGGTCTGACAGGCAGACAGCCCGGAAAGAGAGGTGCGCCATGTTCCGGCTATTCCAGCCCCTGAAGCTGCGCAGCCTGACGCTGCCCAATCGCATCGCCGTCTCGCCCATGTGCCAGTACTCGGCCGGCGCGGACGGCCTGGCCAACGACTGGCACCTGGTGCACCTGGGCAGTCGTGCCGTCGGCGGTGCCGGCCTGGTGATCTTCGAGGCCAAGGCGGTGCTGCCCGAAGGGCGCATCTCCGCCCATGACCTGGGCATCTGGAATGACGAGCAGGTCGAGCCGCTGCGGCGCATCACCGCCTTCATCGAGTCCCAGGGCTCGCTGGCCGGCATCCAGCTGGCTCACGCCGGCCGCAAGGCCGGCACCTGGCGGCCATGGGACGGCTGGCATGGCAGCGTGCCGGTGGCGGAAGGCGGCTGGATTCCCGTGGGTCCCTCCGCCCTGGCCTTCGACCCGGAACATGCGGTGCCGACCGAGCTGGACCAGGCGGGGATCGACGCGATCATCGACGCCTTCGTGGCCGCTGCCGAACGGGCCCTGGCGGCAGGGTTCAAGGTGGTGGAGGTGCACGCCGCCCACGGCTATCTGTTGCACCAGTTCCTCTCGCCGCTTTCCAACCGTCGGGAGGACGCCTACGGCGGCACCTTCGACCGACGCATCCGCCTGCTGCTGGACGTCACCCGGGCGGTGCGTGCCGCCTGGCCGGAAGAGCTGCCGGTGTTCGTGCGCCTGTCGGCCACCGACTGGGTGGAGGACGGCTGGAATCCCGACGAGACGGTGGAGCTGGCCCGTCGCCTCAAGGCGCTGGGCGTGGACCTGATCGACGTGTCCTCGGGCGGCACCTCGGCCAGCGCGGAGATTCCCATCGGCCCCGGCTACCAGGTCCAGTTTGCCGAGCGGGTGCGGCGCGAGGCCCAGATCGCCACCGGTGCGGTGGGCCTGATCACCGAGGCGCTGCAGGCCGAGCGGGTCCTCGCCGAGGGGCAGGCCGACCTGATCCTGCTGGCCCGGGAGCTGCTGCGCGATCCCTACTGGCCGCTGCATGCGGCCGGCTTCCTGGGCGACACCACGGTGCCCTGGCCGGCCCAGTACGTGCGCGCGGCGCACCGCGACACGCCGATCCGCTGAAGCGTGGCGGACCGGCGCGCGAATGACGCGTCTTGCGGGCTGCCAGGCGCGGTCCGCTGGGGTATAATCGCCGGCTTTTCCGAAAGCTTCATCTGCGAGTGCCGCCAGCCATGGAAATCAATCCGATCCTGAACAGCATCAAGGACCTCACCGAACGGACCCACGCTATTCGGGGGTATCTTTGACTACGATCAGAAAGCTGATCGCCTGGTCGAAGTAAACCGCGAACTCGAAGACCCCAACATCTGGAACAATCCGGAATACGCCCAGAACCTGGGCCGCGAGCGTTCCACCCTGGCCGACATCGTCGAAACCCTGGACGAGCTCACCAGTGGCCTGGCCGATGCCCGGGAGCTGCTGGACATGGCCGTCGAGGAAGATGACGAAGGTGCGGTGAGCGACATCGTCACCGAACTGGCCCGCCTGCGCGAATCCCTGGAGAAGCTCGAGTTCCGCCGCATGTTCAGTGGCGACATGGACGCCAACAACGCCTTCCTGGACATCGTCGCCGGTTCCGGCGGCACCGAGGCCCAGGACTGGGCCAACATGCTGTTGCGCATGTACCTGCGCTGGGCCGCCAAGCACGGCTTCGACGCGGAAATCGTCGAGCTGACCGAAGGCGAAGTGGCCGGCATCAAGAGTGCCACCGTGCACATTCGCGGCGAATACGCCTACGGCTGGCTGCGCACCGAGATCGGCGTGCACCGCCTGGTGCGCAAGAGCCCGTTCGACTCCGGCAACCGTCGCCACACCTCGTTCACCGCGGTGTTCGTGTCGCCGGAAATCGACGACAACATCGAGATCGAGATCAACCCGGCCGACCTGCGCATCGACACCTATCGCTCCTCGGGTGCCGGCGGTCAGCACGTGAACACCACCGACTCGGCGGTGCGCATCACCCACGTGCCGACCAACACCGTGGTGAGCTGCCAGAACGAGCGCTCCCAGCACGCCAACAAGGACCGCGCCTTCAAGATGCTGCGCGCCAAGTTGTACGAGCTGGAGATGCAGAAGCGCCGCGCGGCCTCCCAGGCACTGGAGGACAGCAAGTCCGACATCGGCTGGGGCCACCAGATCCGCTCCTACGTGCTGGACCAGTCGCGCATCAAGGACCTGCGTACCGGCGTCGAGGAAAGCAACTGCGACGCGGTACTGGACGGCGATCTGGACGAGTTCATCGAGGCCAGCCTGAAACAGGGCCTGTAAGGGCCCGCGCGAGGCGCACCGGCGTGCGCCTTGGCAACGAATGCCTGCCCACGGGGCAGACGAGACAACCCGGTGCATCCGCACCCAGCGATGACGCGGCATCGACCGCGCCCTGACGGAAAACACAGACACCATGAGCGAACAACCGCTGAATCCGCACGCCCTTCACGAGGAAGAAAACCGCCTGATCGCCCAGCGCAAGGAAAAGCTTGCCGCCGCGCGGGCCAAGGGCAACGCCTTCCCCAATGATTTCCGCCGCGACACCTACGCCGGGGACATCCTGAAAGCGCACGCGGACAAGACCCGGGAAGAGCTGGAGGCCGAGCGCATCCCGGTCAGGGTGGCGGGGCGCATCATGCTCAACCGCGGGGCCTTCATGGTTATCCAGGACATGACCGCGCGCATCCAGGTGTACGTGGACCGCAAGACCCTGCCGGCCGAGACCCTGGCCGAGATCAAGACCTGGGACCTGGGCGACATCATCGGCGCCGAGGGCACCGTGCAGCGCTCCAACAAGGGCGACCTGTTCGTGCACATGGAGAAGGTGCAGCTGCTCACCAAGTCGCTGCGTCCGCTGCCCGACAAGCACCACGGCCTGACCGACACCGAACAGCGCTACCGTCAGCGCTACGTGGACCTGATCGTCAACGAGGAAACCCGTCACACCTTCCGGGTGCGTTCGAAGGTCATCGCCTACATCCGCAAGTTCCTTACCGAGCGCGACTTCCTGGAAGTCGAGACCCCGATGCTGCAGGTGATCCCGGGCGGCGCGGCGGCCAAGCCGTTCCAGACCCACCACAACGCGCTGGACCTGCCCATGTACCTGCGCATCGCCCCGGAGCTGTACCTCAAGCGCCTGGTCGTCGGCGGCTTCGAGAAGGTCTTCGAGATCAACCGCAACTTCCGCAACGAGGGTGTGTCCACGCGCCACAACCCCGAATTCACCATGCTGGAGTTCTACCACGCCTACGCGGACTACGAGGACAACATGGACCTCACCGAGCAGCTGTTCCGCGAGCTGGCGCTGGAGGTGCTCGGCACCACCGACGTGCCCTACGGCGACAAGGTGTTCCACTTCGGCGAGCCGTTCGCCCGCATGTCGGTGTTCGAGTCGATCCTCAAGTTCAACCCGGACATCTCCGAGGCCGACCTGAAGGACATCGACAAATGCCGCGAGATCGCCAAAAAGGCCGGTGCCGACGTGAAGGGCTTCGAGGGCCTGGGCAAGCTGCAGACGATGATTTTCGAGGAGCTGGTGGAGCACAAGCTGGAGCAGCCGACCTTCATCACCCGCTACCCGTTCGAAGTCTCGCCGCTGGCCCGCCGTTCCGACGACGATCCCAGCGTCACCGACCGCTTCGAGCTGTTCATCGGTGGCCGCGAGATCGCCAACGCCTACTCGGAGCTCAATGATGCCGCGGACCAGGCCGAGCGCTTCATGCAGCAGGTCAAGGACAAGGACGCCGGCGACGACGAGGCCATGCACTTCGACGCGGACTTCGTGCGCGCCCTGGAATACGGCATGCCGCCGACCGCCGGCGAGGGCATCGGCATCGACCGCCTGGTGATGCTGCTGACCAACTCGCCGTCGATTCGCGACGTGATCCTGTTCCCGCACATGCGGCCGCAGAACTGATCATGCAGGAAACCGCCTTCGGGCGGTTTTTTGTGCCTGTTGGACGCCACCGACGGATGCGGTGGCGGGTAGCTGCAAGCTACGCTTTTGAGCAAGTCGATTCGACAAGGAGAGAAACATGCGTGCCTGGCGTACGCTGACATTGCTGGCGCTGCTGCTGATGCTGCAGGGCTGCCTGGTGACCTTCCGCGAGCCGCTGCCGGCCAGCGAGGCGGCTCCCATTCCGCTGCTCGGCACCTGGCAGGGTGAGGACGGCTGGGGGGACGAACTGTTCCTGCGTATCAGTCGCGTGGGCAATCATCAGTACCGGGCCGTGCGCACCGAGGGCAGCCCGGACAATCTGGACAGCGCCGAGGAATACGGTTTCACCGTGGCCCGCCATGGGCGCCGCTGGTATCTGTCGGCCGGCCTGCCCAGGCGCCTGGGCGGCAACTTCGCCATCCTCGGCTTCGAGCTGACCCGGAACGGCGAGCTGGTGCTGTTCAACCTGGACATCGAGCGCCTGCTCCACGAGATCGAGGACGGTCGCCTGGACGGCGAGGCGGTGGCCACGCCCGAGGGCGAAGGTGTGCTGGTGCACTCGCCACTGGAGCGGGTCTTCGATTACCTTGACGATCCGGCCAACGCCGACGTCTTCATCGAAGTGGCGCGCCTGCAGCGCGTCGAGCAGTGAGGAAGCATGCCACTGGATCCCTATCAGCAGACCGTACGCGCCCTGTCGGATCGCCTGGTCGAGGCGCAGGCGCCCATCCGCATCCTCGACGCGGTGAAGTGGGACGAATCCATCCGCCAGGCCTTCCTGGCCGCCGGTGGCCGGGAGCTGCCGCAGGTGGACCGCAGCTACTACCACACCCGCCCGCTGGCCTTCGACGCCGAGGCCAAGAAGCGCGAGTTCCAGGAGATCGAGCGGGACATCACCCGCCAGCTGGGCCAGTTCAGCCCGGTGGGGCAGATCATGCGCCGCATGTGTCGCGAGTACCGCATGGTCATCCGCATGCTGGAAGCCCGCGGCACCAGCGATTTCGGGCTGATTTCCCAGGAACTCTACGGCGCGGCTTCGGATGCCTTCCACGCCGGTGATCCGACCCTGGCCGACCTGGGCCTGATGCTCTCCGACTACCTGAACAACATCGCCGACCGCGGCGACCTGGCCGACGAGCCGAAGATGCTCAACGCCTCCCAGGCGGTGGAAATCCTCCAGTGGCGCCTGGATCGGGTGTTCGGTGAGGGCGAAGGGGAAGGGGTGGTGCGGGTGTTCGAGTCGGACGGCATCGTCGCCGACGCGGCGGCCGGCGCCGACTACATCAAGATCCGCAGCGACGCCATGTTCAACGAGCGCGACCTGCAGGCCCTGGAGGTCCACGAGGGGCTGGTGCATGTGGGTACCACCCTCAACGGTCTCAACCAGCCCATCTGCACCTTCCTGGCCAAGGGCCCGCCGAGCTCCACGGTGACCCAGGAGGGCCTGGCGATCCTCATGGAGGTGATCGCCTTCGCCTCCTATCCCTCGCGCCTGCGCAAGCTCACCAACCGCACCCGGGCCATCCACATGGCCGAGGAGGGCGCCGACTTCATCGACGTCTACCGCTTCTTCCTCGATCAGGGCTACGGCGAGGAGGAGAGCTTCGGCAACGCCGCCCGGGTGTTCCGCGGCTCATCGCCCGATGGCCTGCCGTTCACCAAGGACCTGTCCTACCTCAAGGGCTTCATCCTCATCTACAACTACATCCAGCTGGCGGTGCGCCAGGGCAAGCTGGAACAGATCCCGCTGCTGTTCTGCGGCAAGACCACCCTGGAAGACATGCGCACCCTGCGCCAGCTGGTGGAAGAGGGCATGGTGGCGCCGCCCCGCTACCTGCCCACCCAGTTCCGCGACCTCAACGCCCTGTCGGCCTGGATGTGCTTCTCCAACTTCCTCAACCACCTGAGCCTGGATCGCGTCGAGGCGGACTACACCAACATCCTCTGATCCGCCAGCCTGGCAGGACCGACTTCAGCCGCGATCGGAACTCACATTCCTCGCGGCCCGGGCCACTCCCACAGGGGATCACCATCCACGCCGGGCCGCCGGGCTTCCCGCCCCGCGCCCGGATCGCTAAGCTGGCTGCCCTTTTTCGCTGGATTCGGAAGTCGACATGGCCGAGCGCAATCTCATCCCCTACATTCTCACCGCCGTAGGCACCGTGATCGGCACGGTTGCGGTGCTCAGCTATTACGGTTACGTGCATTTCGCCAAGCCGCAGGATGCGCTGCTGCTGGCCGAGTTCACCATGCTCAAGACCGTCCCCGGCGAGGACTACCGGCTGTCCCTCAAGCCCGCCGATCAGCAGGCTCAGTGTATCGACGGCGTACTGGTGCTGTTCGACACCCGCCAGAAGGGCCTGACCGGTGTGCTGGTGGACGACCGCAAGCGCGCGGTGCGCTGCATGGGTCAGGAGACCCCGCAGATCATCGTCGAATGATCAGTGCGGCTTCTGCCCCGCGCTGAGGCGCTGCAGGTACTGGCGTGACAGGGCCAGGAAGCGCGGGGTGGGGCCGATATCCTCGTAGAGGGGGTCGCCCTGTTCGTCGACCGCCACCACCTTGCTGCCCTTGACATAGGGCAGGCCGGCCTCCAGCTCCTCCAGGGCCGCCGCCACCAGCTCGCTGAGCAGCATCTCCACGTTGCGCTTGGGATACATCTCGGCCAGGGCATTGAGCCGCGCCGCCGATTCCAGGTCCAGGTGTACGGCATAGGTCTCCCGGGTCGTCTGGCCCGAGGCATTCTGTTCCCAGTGTTCGATCAGATCACGAATTCTCATGGCAGGCTTCCCGCTGCGTCCCCTGTTACCTTCAGGCTAGCCCCGGCTTGTCAAAGGCGCCCGAACTGTACAGGCTGAAGGCACCGCCTCGGGGAGATGCGCCATGACCACCATCGATGCACGTCTGCGGGAAGAGGTTCACCTGCTGGGTGAACTGCTGGGGGAGACCTTTCGCGTCCAGCTGGGGGACGCGTTCCTCGACAAGATCGAACGCATCCGCATCGGCGCCAAGGGTGCGCGGCGGGGCTCGCCGGAGGCTGCCGCACAGCTGGCCGCCACCCTCGACGGGCTGCGCGAGGACGAGCTGCTGCCGGTGGTGCGGGCTTTCAACCAGTTTCTCAACCTGGCCAACATGGCCGAGCAGCACCATCAGGTACGCCGCCTGACGCCGGGTGAGGACGAGCCTTTCGAACGCCGCGTGCTGGACGAGCTGCTGCCGCGCCTGCTCGCCGCTGGCGCGGATGCGGAAGAACTGGCCCGCCAGGTGGCCAGCCTGGAGGTGGAGCTGGTGCTCACCGCGCATCCCACCGAAGTGGCGCGACGCAGCCTGATCCAGAAGTACGACGCCATCGCCGCCGAGCTGGCCGCCCGCGATCATGACGACCTGACCGAGCGGGAGCTGGCCGCCATCCGGCTGCGCCTGCACCGCCTGATCGCCGAGGCCTGGCACACCGAGGAAATCCGTCGCCAGCGGCCCACGCCGGTGGACGAGGCCAAGTGGGGCTTCGCCGTCATCGAGCACTCCCTGTGGAGCGCCGTGCCGGATACCCTGCGCGATCTGGATGACCTGCTGTGGTCCCACTGCGGCCAGCGCCTGCCGCTGGATGCCGCGCCGGTGCGCTTCGCCTCCTGGATGGGCGGCGACCGCGACGGCAATCCCACGGTCACCGCCGAGGTGACCCGCCAGGTGCTGCTGCTGGCGCGCTGGATGGCGGCCGATCTGCACCTGCGCGACATCGACCGGCTGCAGGTGGAACTCTCCATGCAGGCGGCCAGTGCCGAGCTGCGTGCCCGCGTGGGCGAGCATCCCGAACCCTACCGGGCGCTGCTCAAGCCCCTGCGCGATCGTCTGCGCCTGACCCGGGACTGGGCCGAGGCCAGCCTGCGTCAGCCCACCCCCGAGCCGGAGGGCCTGCTGCGCGACGGGGCCGAGCTCTACCAGCCGCTGGAGCTGTGCTACCGCTCGCTGTGCGAGTGCGGCATGGCGATGATCGCCGACGGCCGTCTGCTGGACTGCCTGCGCCGTGCGGCGGTGTTCGGCCTGCATCTGGTGCGCCTGGACATCCGCCAGGAAGCCGGGCGCCATGCCGCCGTGCTGGACGAGATCACCGACTTTCTCGGCATGGGCCACTACTCGGACTGGGACGAGGCACGGCGCCTGGACTTCCTCATCCGCGAGCTGGACAACCCGCGCCCGCTGCTGCCGGTCGATCACCAGCTGCGGCCGGACAATGCCGAGGTGCTCGCCACCTGCCGGCTGATCGCCGCCAGCCCGGCCGCGGCGCTGGGCTCCTATGTGATTTCCATGGCCGGTGCCGCCTCGGACGTGCTGGCGGTGCAACTGCTGCTCAAGGAGGCGGGGCTGCGCCGTGCGATGCGGGTGGTGCCGCTGTTCGAGACCCTGGCGGATCTGCGGGGCGCGCGGGAGGTGATGGCACGCCTGCTGGCGCTGCCGGAATACCGCGATCGCCTGCAGGGGCCGCAGGAGGTGATGATCGGCTACTCCGACTCGGCCAAGGACGCCGGCACCCTGGCCGCCGCCTGGGCCCAGTACCGGGCCCAGGAGGAGCTGGTGGCGCTGTGCCGCGAGCGGGGTGTGGAGCTGCTGCTGTTCCATGGCCGTGGCGGCACCGTGGGGCGCGGTGGCGGCCCGGCCCACGCGGCCATCCTGTCCCAGCCGCCGGGTTCGGTGGCCGGGCGCTTCCGCACCACCGAGCAGGGGGAGATGATCCGTTTCAAGCTCGGCCTGCCGCAGATCGCCGTGCAGAACCTCAAGCTGTACCTGGCCGCCGTGCTGGAGGCCACCGTGGCGCCGCCGCCGCAGCCCGAGCCGGCCTGGCGCGAGGAGATGGAGCGGCTGTCCGCCGATGCCCTGGCCGCCTATCGCCAGGTGGTGCGCGAGAGCCCGCAGTTTCTCGACTATTTCCGCCAGGCCACCCCCGAGCAGGAGCTGGCGCGCCTGCCCCTGGGCAGCCGGCCCTCGCGGCGGCGGGAAGGCGGCATCGAAAGCCTGCGGGCCATTCCCTGGATCTTCGCCTGGACCCAGACCCGCCTGATGCTGCCCGCCTGGCTGGGTTGGGAAACTGCGCTGCGCCGGGCCCTGGAGCGCGGCGAGGGCGAGCGGTTGCGCGACATGCGTGAACGCTGGCCCTTCTTCCGCGCGCGCCTGGACATGCTGGAGATGGTGCTGGCCAAGGCCGACGCGGACATCGCCACCTTCTATGACCAGCGTCTGGTGGCGGCCGAACTGCGACCCTTCGGGCAGAAACTGCGCGACCTATTGTCGCAGGCGGAGCATGCGGTGCTGGAACTGACCGGCCAGTCACGCGTATTCGAGCGCAGTCCCCAGACCCTGGAATTCATCAGCGTGCGCAACACCTACCTGGATCCGCTGCACCTGTTGCAGGCCGAGCTTCTGGCCCGCTCGCGCCAGGCCGGCGGCGAGGAGCGGCCAGCGGTGGAGCAGGCGCTGCTGGTCAGCGTCGCCGGGATCGCCGCGGGCCTGCGCAACACCGGATGACCGTACACAGGCCGTTGGTGCGACGCTTGTACGTCGCGGGGGCGCTGTGTATCTTGAGCGGTCTTTCGGTCACGCCATTGTCAGCCCGTCCGGGCTGGCCCTCGACGGACTATCCGGTCTTGTACGAAAGCTGTCTGCGCCCCGTCCGGGGCTGTCCTGGATGGCTTTCGTACAAGACCAGACTTCTTAAATATCAAAAGGAGCATCAACGATGCGTGTGATTCTGCTGGGCGCGCCCGGCGCCGGCAAAGGCACCCAGGCTCGTTTCATCACCGAAAAGTTCGGCATCCCGCAAATCTCCACCGGCGACATGCTGCGCGCTGCGGTCAAGGCCGGTACGCCGCTGGGCCTGAAGGTGAAGGACGTGATGGCGAGCGGTGGTCTGGTCTCCGACGACATCATCATCGGCCTGATCAAGGAGCGCATCGCCGAGCCGGATTGCGCCAACGGCTTCCTGTTCGACGGCTTTCCGCGCACCATTCCCCAGGCCGAGGCCCTGAAGGCTGCCGGCGTGACCATCGACCACGTGCTGGAAATCGCCGTGGACGATGAGGAAATCGTCAAGCGCATGGCGGGTCGCCGCTTCCACCAGGCGTCCGGTCGTACCTATCACGTCGAGTACAACCCGCCGAAGGTGCCGGGCAAGGATGACGTGACCGGCGAAGAGCTGGTCCAGCGCGAGGACGACAAGGAGGAGACGGTGCGTCACCGCCTGTCCGTGTATCACTCCCAGACCAAGCCGCTGGTCGACTTCTACCAGAAGCTGTCCGCCGCCGAAGGTACTCCCAAGTACAGCCTGGTGCCGGGCGTCGGCTCGGTGGACGAGATCACCGCCAAGGTGTTCGCCGCCCTGAGCTGATCGGCGTTCGCGCTTGCCCGACGGCCCGCTTGCGGGCCGTTGTCGTTTCTGCCCGATCCATGACTGACCGGCTTATAATGCCCGCCCTTCTTCCCCACCGGACGCTGTAATGACCACCCTGCTGGCCCTGGATACCGCCACCGAAGCCTGCTCCGTTGCCCTGTTGCACAAGGGGCGCCTGCTCAGTCGCCACGAGGTGATTCCGCGTCTGCATGCCCAGCGCCTGCTGCCCATGGTGCAGGAACTGCTCGGCGAGGCGGGCCTCGCCCTGTCGACGGTGGATGCCATCGCCTTCGGTCGCGGTCCGGGCGCCTTCACCGGCGTGCGCATCGCCGTGGGTGTGGTGCAGGGGCTGGCGTTTGCCCTGCAGCGGCCGGTCCTGCCCATCTCCAACCTGGCGGTGCTGGCCCAGCGCGCGCACCGGGAACAGGGCGTGCAGCAGGTGGCCGCCGCCATCGACGCGCGCATGGACGAGGTGTACTGGGGCTGCTATCGCCTGGAGGCCGGCGAGATGCGCCTGCACGGCGCCGAGGCGGTGCTGCCGCCCGAGCGGGTCGGCCTGCCGCGCGGCGCGGAAGGGCCCTGGTTCGGCGCCGGCACCGGCTGGGGCTATGCCGAGCGCCTGGCGGTACGCCCGGAGCTGGGCATGGACGCCGGCCTGCTACCCCATGCCGAGGACCTGCTGCGTCTGGCCGAGTTTGCCTGGGCGCGCGGGGAGGGCGTGGATGCCGAGCAGGCCCAGCCCGTGTATTTGCGAGATCAGGTTGCCACGCCCAAGGGCTAGTCCGCCTTTCGTGCGTTTCGCGTTGCAACCCGTCGTGTCGCTGCTAAAGTTGCCCTCTCACCCTGGGAGCAAGCCATGCGTATCGACGGATTCCGCCCTCTCCCCCAGCAGCCGCGCAATCGCCGCGCCGGGCGCGTGCGTCCGGGCGAGGAGGACGGGCCGGCGCTGATCGAGGCCGCGCCCGCCGTGCCGAGCGAGGCCGAGTTCGAGCGCCTGCGCCGCAATCCGACGGACATCCGCGTGCTGTCGCCGCTGGCCTCGCCAGGCGGCCGGGTGCTGGAGGCGCTGACCCACTACACCCGCATCTCCATGCTGCTGGATGAGCGGCCGGTCCGCCATTACATCGATATCTACGCCTGAGCGCTCTACAATCCCGCCCCGAGTCTTCGCGGGAATTGCCATGCTGCCCTATTACCTTGGCTGCCCCTCCTGGAACGAGGCGGGCTGGCGCGGGTCGCTGTATGCACAGACGGCGCGCCAGAGCGAGTTCCTCGACCACTACTGCGGCGTGTTCAACGCCGTGGAGGGCAATACCACCTTCTACGCCTGGCCATCCGCCGACACCGTGCGGCGCTGGAGCGAACGGATGCCGGTCGACTTCCGCTTCTGCGCCAAGGTGCCGCGCGACATCAGCCATGAAGGCGATCTGCGCGAGCGCCTGGGCGCCACGCGGGCGTTCCTCAACCTGCTGGAGCCGCTCGGCGCGCGGGTCAGCCCGCTCTGGCTGCAACTGTCGGCCGCCTTCGGTCCGCAGCGCCTGGCGGAGCTGGCCGAGTGGCTGGATGCCCTGGACGGACGATCCGTGGCGGTCGAGGTTCGACACCAGGCCTTCTTCGCCCGGGGCGAGGAGGAGCGGCAGCTCAACCGGCTGCTGCACGAGCGTGGCGTGGAGCGTATCTGCCTCGACGCGCGGGCGCTGTTCGCCTGCGGATCCACCGATCCTGCCGTGCTGCATGCGCAGGCGAAGAAGCCCCGGGTGCCGGTGCGCCCGGCGGCCTTCAGCGCCCATCCGCAGGTACGCTTCATCGGCGGACCCGACCTGGATGCCAACCAGCCCTACCTGGAACCCTGGATCGACAAGGTGGCCACCTGGATCGAGGAGGGTCGACGCCCCTGCGTGTTCCTGCACACGCCGGACAACCTGCTGGCCCCGCAGCAGGCGCGGCGTTTCCATGCCGCCCTGGCCCTGCGCCTGCCCGGGATGCCGGCCCTGCCGGCATTTGCCGACGAACCGGCGGAGGAACAGCTCGGTCTCTTCTAGGCTGGACACAACGTCTGGGACGGGGGGAACCATGGCAACGACGCAAGCGGAACGCGGTGCGATCTTTCGTGATCTGCATTTCGGGGGGCATCTGCTGATCCTGGGCAGCCCCTGGGATGCCGGATCGGCACGGCTGCTGGCCGGACTGGGCTTCGAGGCACTGGCGACCAGCAGCGCCGGCCTGGCGTTTTCGCTGGGGCGGCGGGACGGAGCGGGGCAGGTGAGCCGCGAGGAGGTGCTGAGCAACGCCGCCGCCATCGTGGAGGCCAGCGGCCTGCCGGTCACCGCCGAGCTGGACTGCGGCTACGGCGCCACGGCGGAGGAGGCCTGGCGAGCCATCCATGACGCTGCCCGGGTGGGGCTGGTGGGGGCCTCCATCGAGGACCGCAGCGGTGATCCCGAGGCGCCGGTGCTGCCCCTGGAGCAGGCGGTGGAGCGCATTCGGGCTGCGGCGGAGGCGGTTCGCGGCCTGGGGTTTCCCTTCATGCTCTGCGCGCGTACCGAGAACTTCATCGTCGGGCGCGCCGACATTGACGACACCCTGCGGCGGCTGAAGGCCTATGCCGAGGCGGGCGCCGACGTGCTCTACGCGCCGGGAGTCATCCAGCGCGACCAGATCCTCGCCGTGGTGCGCGCGGTGGCGCCCAAGCCGGTGAACGTGCTGGTCGGCATTCCCGGCCTGCAGATGTCCCTGGAAGGGCTGTTCGAACTGGGCGTGCGCCGGGTCAGCGTGGGGTCCAGCCTGGCCCGTGTCGCCTACGGTGCCTTCTACCATGCGGCCAGCGAGCTGGCGCGGCGCCATAGCCTGCAGAGCCTGCGCCAGGCCATGTCCCACGAGCGGATCAACGATCTGTTCCTGCACTGATGATGCGCTGGGTGCTGCTGCTGGTCCTGTTGCTGCTGGGCGGCCTGGGGCTGGCGGTGCAGCGCGGCTGGCTGGCGCTGCCCCCGCGCTGGGACCCCCGCGCGCCGCTGGATGTGCGCGCCGAGCCCGACCTGCTCAGCCCCTGGCGCATCTGGCGGCTGCGGCGCGATCCGGTCCTGTGCGCCCAGGCGCTGGCCAGCTCGCGGCTGAGTTACGAGACCCTGCCGGACAGCCGCCTGGACACCGATTGTCCGCTGCGCAATGTGGTGCGCGTGCGTGCGGGGCAGGCGCGGTTCAACGCCAGCTTCCTGGCCAGCTGCCGGCTGGCGGTGGCCTACGCGCTGTTCGAGGAGCATGGGCTGCAGCCCCTGGCGCGGGCGCATTTCGGGCAGCCGGTGACGCGCATCGAGCACTTCGGCAGCTTCGCCTGCCGGACCATCGACGGCAGCCGGCGCTGGAGCCGGCATGCGGCAGCGGATGCGCTGGACATCGGTGCCTTCCGTCTGGCTGACGGGCGCACCATCAGCCTGGCCGGCCACTGGCAGGGCGAGACGCGGGAGGCGCGCTTCCTGCGCGAGGTGCGCGATGCCGCCTGCCGGCACTTCCAGGGCGTGCTGGGACCGGACTACAACGCCGCCCATCGGGATCACTTCCATCTGGAGGTCGGCGGTTTCGGCCTGTGTCGCTAGGGCGGGCTCTGGCACAATGCCGGCCGTTTTCACTGGTGATGAGCTGTCATGTCCGAACCGCTGCTGTGTGTGCAGGCCCTGGAGCCCTGTTTCGAGAGCGACGCCCGACACTGGGCCGAGCGCCTGGGACTGCCGCTGGCCGCCGAGGCCGCCTTCGCCCTGCAGGTGGGCCCGGATGGCCTGCAGCTGGCCGAGCTGGGGCCGGGCGTGCCGGGGCCGGTGCGGGTGGATTTCGTCGAAGGGGCGGCCGCTCATCGGCGCCTGTATGGCGGCGGCAGCGGTCAGATGATCGCAAAGGCGGTCGGTGTGCAGCCGGGCATCCGGCCGCGCATCCTGGACGCCACCGCGGGACTGGGGCGGGATGCCTTCGTGCTGGCCACGCTGGGCTGCGAGATGCAGCTCATCGAGCGTCAGCCGGTGATCGCCGCCCTGCTGGAGGACGGCCTGGCCCGCGCCGCCCGCGCGCCCGAGGTGGCCGACATCGTGGCGCGCATGCAGCTGCGTACCGGCAACGCCATCGAGCTGATGCGGCAGTGGAGCGGGGCACCGCCCCAGGTGATCTACCTGGACCCGATGTTTCCCCACCGCGACAAGAGCGCCCTGGTGAAGAAGGAGATGCGCCTGTTCCGGCCGCTGGTGGGCGATGATCCGGATGCGCCCGCTCTGCTGGAGGCCGCCCTGGCCCTGGCCAGTCATCGTGTGGTGGTCAAGCGCGCCCGCAAGGCGCCGGCCATCGAAGGGCCGAAACCGGGCTACAGCCTGGAAGGCAAGTCCAGCCGGTACGACATCTATCCGCTGAAGAAACTGGGGGGAGGCGGTTGAGGGTGGCCAACGCGGCGCGTTGACCACCCTGCCGGTGACTTGCCCGCCGAAGGGGTTGCTCAGCGCGCCGTATAGCCGCCATCCACCACGAACTCGGCGCCGGTGACGAAGGAGGCGTCGTCCGAGGCCAGGAATACCATCACGCCCGTGAGTTCTTCGGGCTTGGCGATGCGGCCCATGGGCGTGGTCTCGGCGAGCATCCGCCGGTCGGTGTCGCCGAGGATCGGCGTGTCCACGAAGCCCGGGTGCACCGAGTTGACCCGCACGCCTTCCTTCGCCCAGGCCAGGGCGGTGCTCTTGGTGAGCAGGCGCACCGCGCCCTTGGCGGCATGGTAGGCCGGCGAGGAGCCGAAGCCGCCGACGATGCCGAACATGGAGCTGACGTTGATCACCGCGCCGTTGCCGTTGGCCTTGAGGGCGGCGGAGGCGGCCTTGTGGCCGAGGAAGACCGAGGTCTGGGTGATGGCGATGACCCGCTCGTAGGTGGCCAGGTCGGTATCCTCGATCAGGCCGGTGTCGCCGATGCCGGCGTTGTTCACCAGCACGTCCAGACGACCGAACTCGGCCACCGTCTCGGCCACTACCTGCTTCCAGTTTTCTTCGCTGGCCACATCCAGGTGCTTGTATACCGCCACGCCACCGCGCGTGGTGATGGCCTCGGCCACCTGACGGCCCAGCTCGTCCTGCACATCGGCGATCACCACGCGGGCGCCCTCGGCGGCAAAGCGATCCGCCGTGGCGCGACCAATGCCGCTGGCGGCGCCGGTGATCAGGGTGACCTTGTTGTCCAGACGTGTCATGGGATCTCTCTCCGCTTGAAACAGGCTTCCAGTGTAGGGG
>DATGNS010000177.1:0-5792 GCA_035306625.1 Pseudomonas sp.
CTGCGCCGGGCAGGGCGCGCAGCCGGGCCACGACTACTCCGCCCTGCGGGAGAGTCGCCCGGCGTCGATCCTGGTGCTGCCGCCGCTAAACGAAACCCCGGAAATCCTCGCTCCGGCGGGTCTGCTGGCGCAGATGACCGCACCGCTGGCCGAGTCCGGCTATTACGTGGTGCCGGTCGGCGTGATGGTCGAGACCTTCCGCCAGAACGGCCTGGACCAGCCCGCGGACATCCAGCAGGTGGATCCGGCCAGGCTGCGGCAGATCTTCGGTGCCGATGCCGCCCTGTACACCACGGTCGAGGAATACGGCGCCCGCTACATGCTGGTGGGCAGCGTGGTGAAGGTGCGTGCGCGCACGCGACTGGTGGATCTGCGTACCGGCCGGGAGCTGTGGAGCGGCTCGGGCGAGGCGGTCAGACAGAGCAACAACAACGGGAACGGGCTGCTCGGCATGCTGATCAGCGCCGCCATCGAGCAGGTCGCCAACAGCCTGTCGGACGCGGCCTATCCGCTGGCCGGCGTGGCCAGTCAGCGCATGCTGGCGGCGGGCGGCAGTGGTGGCCTGCTCCACGGGCCGCGCTCGCCTCGCCATCAGCCGGAATGACAGCCCACCCGCTGAGCTGGGACGGCTGTTAAACTAGCGTCACCCCCAAAGCCCCGGTCTGCGCCGGGGCTCGTCATTTCTCAGGAGACTGGCCATGAGACTGCTGCATACCATGCTGCGCGTCGGCGATCTGGACAAATCCATCGCCTTCTACACCGAAGTGCTGGGCATGACCCTGCTGCGCCGCAAGGACTACCCGGAAGGGCAGTTCACCCTGGCATTCGTCGGTTACGGCAACGAGGCCGAGAACAGCGTCATCGAGCTGACCTACAACTGGGGCGTCGACAAGTACGACCTGGGCAACGGCTACGGCCACATCGCCCTGGAAGTGGAGGACGTCTACAAGGCCTGCGAGGACATCCGTGCCCGCGGCGGCAAGGTCACCCGCGAGCCGGGTCCGATGAAGCACGGTTCCAGCATCCTGGCCTTCGTGGAAGACCCGGATGGCTACAAGATCGAGCTGCTCTCTCCCGAGCGCAAGGACTGATCGTGCGGCCGGGGCGCGTGCCCCGGCCTTCAACCGCAGTACAAGAGGATTCCCCGTGTTTGCCGATTTCGCCCTGCATGAGCGCCTGCTCAAGGCCGTCGCCGAGCTGAACTTCACCGAGCCGACCCCCGTGCAGCGCGAGGCCATTCCGCCGGCGCTGGCCGGCAGGGACCTGCGCGTCATCGCCCAGACCGGCAGCGGCAAGACCGCGGCCTTCGTGCTGCCGGTGCTCAACCGCCTGATCGGCGATGCCGAGCCGCGCGTGCGCATCCGCGCGCTGATCCTGCTGCCGACCCGCGAGCTGGCCCAGCAGACGCTCAAGGAGGTGGAGAGGTTTTCCCGCTACACCTTCATCAAGTCGATGTTGATCACCGGCGGCGAGGGCTTCAAGGAACAGGCGGCGGCGCTGCGCAAGACGCCGGACATCCTGATCGGCACGCCGGGCCGGCTGATCGAACACCTGGACGCCGGCAACCTGAGCCTGGACGAGGTGGAGGTGCTGGTGCTGGACGAGGCCGACCGCATGCTCGACATGGGCTTTGCCGAAGCCATGGAGCGTCTGACCACCGAATGCGCCAACCGCCAGCAGACCCTGCTGTTCTCCGCTACCAGCGGCGGCGCGGCCATGCGCAAGGTGATCGGTGACGTGCTGCGCGATCCGCTGCACCTGCTGCTCAACCGGGTCAGCGAACTGAACGAGAACATCCGCCAGCAGATCATCACCGCCGATGACGTGGCCCACAAGGAACGCCTGCTGCGCTGGCTGCTGGCCAACGAGACCTACCAGAAGGCGATCATCTTCACCAACACCCGCGCCCAGGCCGACCGCATCTACGGCCATCTGGTGGCCGAAGGGGTGAAGGCCTTCATCCTGCATGGCGAGAAGGACCACGCCGAACGCAAGCAGGCCATCGAGCGCCTGAAGCAGGGCGGCAACAAGGTGCTGGTGGCCACCGACGTGGCGGCCCGCGGCCTGGACGTGGATGGCCTGGACCTGGTCATCAACTTCGACATGCCGCGTTCCGGCGACGAATACGTGCACCGCATCGGCCGCACCGGCCGCGCCGGCGGCGAGGGGCTTGCCGTCTCGCTGATCTGCCATTTCGACTGGAACCTGATGTCCAGCGTCGAGCGCTACCTGAAGCAGAAGTTCGAGCGCCGGGTCATCAAGGAGCTGAAGGGCAGCTACCAGGGCCCGAAGAACCTCAAGGCCTCCGGCAAGGCCGCCGGCACCAGGAAGAAAAAGGACAAGGACACGAAGAAGTCCGCCGGCAAGAAGACCGCCAGGCCCGCGGCCAAGCGCAAGTCGGCACCCTCGGCGCTGGTCAGCGCCGACGGCCTGGCACCGCTCAAGCGCCGCAGGACCGAAGGCTGAGAACGCACGGGGCGATCGACAACGATCGCTTCTCAGCTCCCCGCAGGAGTCGCTCCTGCAGGTCTGGGAAAGCCGCAATAAAAAAGGGTCGCTTGCGCGACCCTTTTTTCGTCTGTCTGGTAGGCACAATTGGACTCGAACCAACGACCCCCACCATGTCAAGGTGGTGCTCTAACCAACTGAGCTATGTGCCTGTAGAGGCCGCGCATTCTACGCAAATGGCGACGCTTGTCAAAGGGCCTTGTTGCTCTACTCCGCCCGATCGGTGGCTTCCTCCACCTCGTCCATGCGCTGCTCGTAGCGGGCGCACTCGTCCTGCAGGCCCTGCTCGGTGCGGGCCAGGGTGTCCTCGCGCCGCTGGACCTCGAGGTTCTTCAGTTCCTCATGGATCTGCTGCGCCTTCTGCGGGTCGCCGCCGGTGGCGTCATGGATCTCCTGGGCCAGGTCGCCGGCCCGTTCGCGGGTATCACGGGGCGTGCAGTCGTCCCGGGACTGGGCCCAGGCGGGACCCGTCAGGCCCAGCAGCAGGGCGGCGGCCAGGGTGATGGTGCGTTTCATGGCAATTCCCTCCGAAGGTGCCGTGGGCAGTGGAGTGCCGCGCAACCCGCGGCGTTCGCTGGCGGCGACGGGCGCCTGTCAGGCGCTGCGCAGGAAATGCACGCTGAACAGCCGTTCGTCATCCATCCACAGTGCCTCGCTGCGAAAGCCGGCGCGCTCGGCCAGGCGCAGGAAGCCGTCGGGGCTGTACTTGTAGGAGTTCTCGGTGTGCAGGCTCTCGCCGGGCTGGAAGCTGAAGGCGCGCTCCTCGATGCGCACCTGCTGTGCCAGCGGGCTGACCAGGTGCATCTCGATGCGCGATTCGCGCGGGTTGAAGAAGGCGCGGTGGCGGAAGCGGCGCGGCTGGATGTCGCTGTTCAGCTCGCGACGGATGCGTCGCAGCAAATTGAGATTGAAAGCGGCGGTGACGCCGGCGCGGTCGTTGTAGGCGGCCTCCAGGCGCTCGCGGTCCTTGAGCAGGTCGACACCGATCAGCAGGCCGCTGCCATCCGGCAGCAGGCGGCGCAGGTGGCGCAGGAAGTCCAGTGCCTGATGCGGCTCGAAGTTGCCGATGCTGGAGCCCGGGAAGAAAGCCAGCGGACGGGCTCGCCTGAAGGCCTGGGGCAGGCGCAGCGGGCGGCAGAAATCGGCGCAGGCGGCGTGCACTTCCAGCCAGGGATAGTCGGCGGCCAGGCGTCGGGTGCTGTCGATGAGGAATTCCCGGCTGATGTCGATGCCCAGGTAGCGGCTGGGCTGCAGGGCTTCCAGCAGCAGGCGCACCTTGCGGCTGGCGCCGCTGCCCAGCTCCAGCAGCGGGGTCTCCGCACCGGCCAGGCGGGCGATCTCGTCACAGGCCGCGGCCAGAATGGCCTCCTCGGTACGGGTCGGATAGTACTCGGGCTGCTCGCAGATGCGCTCGAACAGCCGCGAGCCCTCGGCATCGTAGAAGTGCTTGGGCGAGGTCTGCTTGGGGCTGGCGGCGAAGCCGGTGAGGATATCGTCGCGCAGGCTGGCGCTGCGCGGGTGGTGGTCGTGGTAGCGCACGGTGGCGGTAGCGGTCATGCGTTGTCGTCCCGGGCCAGGCGCAGGCCGCTGAAGGCCCAGCGCATGTGTGGGTAGAAGAAGTTGCGGTAGCTGGCGCGCACATGGCCCGGCGGGGTGACGCAACAGCCGCCGCGCAGCACCTGCTGGCCGCACATGAACTTGCCGTTGTATTCCCCCAGGCTGCCGTGCAGCGGCTGGAAGCCGGGGTAGGGGCGGAAGGCGCTCGCCGTCCACTCCCAGACGTCGCCGAACAGCTGCGCCGGCTGGGTGCCGGGCAGGGCGGGGGAGGCCTGCGGACGCAGCAGGCCGGCATCCAGGAAGTTGCCCTGCACCGGCAGGTTGCGGGCCAGGCATTCCCACTCCGCCTCGCTGGGCAGACGTGCCTCGGCCCAGCGTGCATAGGCATCGGCCTCGTAGAAACTCAGGTGGCAGACGGGGGCGGCAAGCTGCAGCGGCTGCAGGCCCGCCAGGGTGAACTCCAGCCAGCCGCGTTCCTCGTCGTGCCGCCAGTACAGCGGGGCCTGCCAGTGGCCCTGGCGCACCGCCGCCCAGCCGTCGGACAGCCACAGCTCGCTGCGGCTGTAGCCACCGTCCAGGATGAAGGCCAGGTAGTCGGCATTGCTCACCGGTCGGCTGGCCAGCGCGAAGGGTTCCAGCCAGACCTTGTGACGCGGTCGTTCGCAGTCGAAGGCGAAGTCGTCGCCGGCGTGGCCGATTTCCACCAGCCCGCCGGGGTGGCCATGCCAGCGCAGCGGCGCGGCGGGCTGCTCCGGCAGGATGGGCAGATCGTCCCGGTAGGCCGGCGCCAGCGGATTGAGGGAGAAGTTGTAGAGCAGGTCCATGAGCAGCAGTTCCTGGTGCTGCTGCTCGTGATGCAGGCCAAGCTCCAGGCGCTGGCAGAGCTCGTCCAGGTTCTCGGTGGGCGGGCGGTCGAAGAGCTCCGCCATGGCCAGGTTGACCACGCGCCGCCAGTTGAGCACCTCCGCCACGGTGGGGCGCGAGAGCAGGCCACGCTGCGGTCGTGGAAACGGCTGGCCGTGGGTCAGGTAGTAGGAATTGAACAGCCCGTCGTAGCGCGCATCCGGCGAGCGATAGCCGGGCAGGAAGGGCAGCAGCAGGAAGGCCTCGAAGAACCAGGTGGTATGGGCCAGGTGCCACTTGGGCGGACTGGCATCCGGCATGCCCTGGATGCCGTAGTCCTCAATGGCCAGCGGCGCGCACAGCGCCTCGCTGGTGGCGCGCACCTGGCGAAAGCGCTCGCGCAGGGTGCGCAGCCTGGCCTGGCAAGTCTCTGATGAATGCAGCGCCTGAGCCGGCATGGATGACGTCCGTTGTTCCTGAACCCAAGGAAAACGACGGGGCAGACTCGGCAAAAGTTCGTCCGGGCTGGCTGATCGGTACCAAACCGCAGGGCGGCCAACGCAACGCGCTGGCCGCTGCGGAGCATCGGTGCAGAGTCATGTCGGCGGCCGGGAAAGCGCCGACCGCCCTACGGGCATGCCTTGCTTGCAGTAGGGTTGTCAACGCAACGTGCTGGCCACCGGGCGGAGTGTCGGCGCACCTTGCCGGCAGCCGAAGCGGCAGCAACCGCCCCCACGACAATCCCCTAGGCCACCTGGCTTGCGTGTTGCCCGGCACGGGCCCAGCATAGGAGCCCTGTTGTCCGGCAGTTCCCAAGGATCTTCCCCATGTCCACCGACGCCACGGTCACCCCCGTCAGGCGCGCCGAGCAGGCGCGCGGCGAT
>DATGNS010000178.1:0-5656 GCA_035306625.1 Pseudomonas sp.
GAGAAGAAGGGCGAGATGGAGGAAGTCATCATCGCCGGCCCGACCTGCGACAGCGCCGACATCATGTACGAGAACTACAAGTACGGCCTGCCCCTGAACCTGGCCAGCGGCGACCGCCTGTACTGGTTCTCCACCGGTGCCTACACCACCAGCTACAGTGCGGTGGAATTCAACGGCTTCCCGCCGCTGAAGTCCTACTTCGTCTGAGCCTCACCCGGCTCTCCCCAGGAGCGGCGCAAGCCGCTCCTGCTGTTTTCGCCCCTCCGCTTATCCCCGTCTTGCCCGCTGGTCAGCTGCAGGAGAATCTTCAGCGCCAACCTGTAGTCTGTGGGCGGCCGAAACCGCTTCGGCACGCATACGGGCACGGTGAGTAGCGTTTCCCAACCTTTACCTTCCTTTTACTCCCCCCCTGTTTTGCCTTGACGTGCGTCTGCCTACCATACCGCCCGTCGAGAACCTTTCTTGTTTGGCTGTCAGGAATTCCCTTCCCATGTCTGCATTCACTCTGCGTTCCCGCCGTCTGTGGTGGACGGCGCCGATCGTTCTGCTCGTCGCCGGCCTGGCCCTGTTCTGGGTGCTGCGCAATGACGCCCAGGCCGATGCCAATCTGCGCACCGCCACGGTGACCCTGGGCAACATCGAGGACAGCATCACCGCCCTGGGCACCCTGCAGCCGCGCGAATACGTGGACGTGGGCACCCAGGTGTCCGGCCAGCTGCTCAGGCTGCATGTGGAACTGGGCGATCAGGTGGAGCAGGGCCAGCTGCTGGCCGAGATCGACCCGACCCTGTTCGAGGCCAAGGTCAACGCCGTGCGGGCGCAACTGACCAGCCAGCGCGCGCAGCTCAAGCAGCAGCAGGCGCAGAGCCGGCTGGCCCAGCTGCAGCTCAAGCGGCAGCGCGCACTGTTCGCGGAACGGGCCACCAGCGAAGAGGCACTGCAGTCCGCCGAGGCCCAGGTGGAAATCACCGCGGCCCAGATGGAAGCCCTGCAGGCGCAGATCGCCCAGACCGAGGCGACCCTGAAGGAAGAGCTGGCCAACCTGGAATACACCAAGATCTACGCGCCCATGAGCGGCACGGTGGTGGCCCAGTCGGCCAAGCAGGGCCAGACCCTGAACGCCAACCAGAGCGCGCCGACCATCGTGCAGATCGCCGACCTGTCGCGCATGACGGTGAAGACCCAGGTTTCCGAGGCCGACATCGGCCGGCTCAAGGTGGGCATGCCGGTGTACTTCACCACCCTGGGTCGCGACAAGCGCTGGGAGGGCACCCTGCGCCAGATCCTGCCCACCCCCGAAGTCATCAACAACGTGGTGCTCTACAACGCCGAGTTCGATGTGGACAACCCGAACGGCGAACTGATGACCCAGATGAGCGCCCAGGTGTTCTTCGTCAATGCCCGGGCCAGCGATGTGCTGGTGCTGCCGGTGGCGGTGGCCCAGGGGCAGCGCCCGCAGCGCGGCGCCCACCGCGTGCAGGTACTGGAGAACGGCAAGCCGGTGGAGCGCGAGGTGCGCTTCGGCCTGCGCGACCGGGTGCATGTGGAGGTGCGTGAGGGACTGCGCCAGGGCGAGCAGGTGGTGCTGCCGCTGGCCATGGCCTCCGGCGCGCCGGCTCCGGCTGGCCAGCGCCGGGGTCCGGGTGGTCCGCGTCTGTAAGGAGTGCGCAGCATGCAACCGCTGATCGAGTTACGCGGCATCAACAAGATCTACAACAGTGGCGAGCTGGCCGTGCAGGTGCTGCACGATGTCTCGCTCGAAATCCACCGGGGTGAATTCGTCGCCATCATCGGCAGCTCCGGCTCCGGCAAGAGCACCCTGATGAACATCCTCGGCTGCCTGGACCGGCCCAGCAGCGGCGAGTACCTGTTCGCCGGCCGCAAGGTCAGCGAGCTGGACCGCGACCAGCTGGCCAGCCTGCGCCGCGAGGCGTTCGGCTTCGTGTTCCAGAGCTACAACCTGATTCCCAGTGCCAACGCCGTGGAGAACGTGGAGATTCCCGCAATCTACGCCGGGCGGCCGGCGGCGGAGCGCCATGAGCGGGCGCGCGCCCTGCTGCAGCGCCTGGGGCTGGGCGAGCGCCTGGGCAACCGCCCCAACCAGCTGTCCGGCGGCCAGCAGCAGCGGGTTTCCATCGCCCGGGCGCTGATGAACGACGCCGAGGTGATTCTCGCCGACGAGCCCACCGGCGCGCTGGACAGCCAGAGCGGCAAGGAAGTGCTGGCGCTGCTCAAGGAACTGAGCGCCCAGGGCAAGACGGTGATCATCATCACCCACGACCGCGAGGTGGCCAGCCATGCCGATCGCCTCATCGAGATCAGGGATGGCCACATTCTCTCCGACAGCGGCGTGGTGACCGGCCGGGGCGGCACCGGCAAACCGCTGGTGATCGACCAGCCGCCGGCGGGCATGGCGCTGGCCGATACCGCCGAGGCGGTGCGCATGGCCCTGCGGGCGCTCAGGTCCAACCTGTTCCGCACCGTGCTGACCCTGCTGGGCATTGTCATCGGCGTCGCCTCGGTGGTGGCCATGCTGGCGGTGGGCAACGGCGCCCGCCAGCAGGTGGTCGAGCGCATCAGCGCCATGGGCACCAACCTGCTCACCGTGCGCCCCGGCGCGCCGAACATGATGCGCTCGAGCAGTGGGGTGGTGGCCACGCTGACACCCGAGGATGCCCGGGCGGTCGCCGAACTGGACAACGTCACCGCCGCCCTGGGCGAGCAGCAGGGCTCGGCGACCCTGCGCGTCGGCAACATCGACTACCGCACCAGCATCACCGCCACCAACGCCGCCATGCCCGTGGTGCGGGAATGGTCGCTGGCCGAGGGCAGCTTCTTCACCGAGGAAGACGAGCGCAGCTATGCCACCGTGGTGGTGATCGGCCAGACCGTGGCGAAGAACCTGTTTCCCGACCTGGGCAACCCGGTGGGCCGTTACCTGATGATCAGCAACGTGCCGTTCCAGGTCATCGGCGTGATGGCCGCCAAGGGCGCCACGCCCTGGGGCCAGGATCAGGACGACGTGGCCCTGGTGCCGTTCTCCACCGGCAGCATGCGCCTGTTCGGCCAGCGCTACGTGCAGAGCATCACCGCGCACATCGCCGACGTGTCGCGCATCGAGGAAACCGAGCAGCGCATCCGCCAGGAGCTGCTGCAGCGGCATAACGGTGTGGAGGACTTCCAGATTCGCAACACCGCCTCGCTGCTGGATGCGGTGACCGCCACCCAGGACACCCTGACCGTGCTGCTGGGCTCGATTGCCGCCATCTCCCTGCTGGTGGGCGGCATCGGCGTCATGAACATCATGCTGGTGAATGTCACCGAGCGGACCCGGGAGATCGGCATTCGCATGGCCACCGGCGCCCGCGCCGGCAACATCCAGCAGCAGTTCATCACCGAGGCGCTGGTGGTGTCCGCCATCGGCGGGGTGCTGGGCGTGCTGCTGGGGCTGGGCAGCGCCGCGCTGATCGGCAGCCTGGGCACCGCGGTGGAGTTCACCCTGTCGCCGGTGCTGCTTGCCTTCGGCTGCGCCTTCGCCACCGGCCTGATCTTCGGCTTCATGCCCGCTCGCAAGGCGGCCCATCTGGACCCGGTCCAGGCCCTGGCGGCGGACTGACCCATGCAACTGCTTGAGGGAGACAACCCCGTGCGCAAACCGCTGTTGACCCTGCTGGCCACGGCCATCCTGCTGTCCGGGTGCAGCCTGGCGCCGACCTTCGAGGAGCCGGAGCTGCAACTGCCCGCCCACTGGGGCACCCCCGTGGAGCGCGGTCTGCCGCTCACCCCGGACTGGTGGACGCTGTTCGGCAGCAGTGAACTCAATCGTCTGATGCAACAGGCACGCAGCGGCAACCTGGATCTGGCCACGGCAATGAGCCGGGTGCGCCAGGCGGATATCCAGGCCCGCATCGCCGGCGCCGCCCTGTTGCCCTCCCTGAACGGCAACCTGGGCGGCACCCGCTCGGACATCGAGGGCGGCAGCAGCTCGACCCGCTACAGTGCCGGCCTGTCGGCCAGCTACGAGCTGGATGTCTGGGGCCGCAATCGCGACAGTCGCGACAGCAGCGCGCTGAGCGCCCGGGCCACGGCCTACGAGCGCGACAGCGTGGCGCTGACGGTGAGCGCCTCGGTGGCCACCAGCTACTTCAAGGTGCTGGAGCTGCGCGAGCGCCTGCGCCTGGCCGAGGAGAACCTGGCCAATGCCGAGCGGGTGATGGCCATGGTGGACGCCAAGGTGCGCCTGGGCGCCGGCACCGAGCTGGATCGCGTGCAGCAGCAGACCCTGGTGGAGCAGCGCCGCGCGGCCCTGCCGGCCCTGCGCCAGCAGGTGGCCACGGCGGAAACCGCGCTGGCGCTGCTGCTGGGCGAGGCCCCGCAGGGCATTGCCGCCCGTATCGAGGCCGCATCGCTGCACGACCTGACGTTGCCGGATCCGGTTGCCGCCGGCCTGCCGTCCGAACTGCTGCTGCGCCGTCCCGATCTGCGTCGCGCGGAAACCCAGCTGCGCGCCGCCAACGCCAACATCGGCGTGGCACGCGCCGCGCTGTTCCCCAGCATCTCCCTGAGCGCCTCGGCCAGCCTGCAGGATGCCGCCCTGTCCGGGCTGGGCTCGGCCGGGCTGGCCACCAGCTTCGGCGCCTCGCTGCTGCAGCCGATCTTCCGCGGCGGCGCGCTGCGCGGGCAGGTGGCATTGAGCGAGGAGCGCTACGCGGAGCTGGTGGCCAGTTACCGGCAGACCATCCTCACCGCTCTCAAGGATGTGGAGGATGCGCTGGTGACCGTGCGCGAAGGCCAGCTGCAGTACGCCAGCCAGCGCCAGGTGCTGGCCAACGCCGAGCGCTCCTTCCAGCTGGCGGAAGCCCAGTACCGCGCCGGCGCCACCGACCTGCTGACCGTGCTCAACGCCCAGCAGACCCTGTTCGCCGCGCGCGACACCTTCCTGCAGAACACCTCGGCGCAGCTGCAGAATCAGGTGGCCCTGTTCAAGGCGCTGGGTGGCGGGTTCGGCGAGCAGGGGTAGGTGGCGCCTGCGGTGGCTGTCATGTCCACCGCAGCGGCGGCCGGAAAAGACGCCGACCGCCCTACGGCTCAGGCTGCCGGGCCGGCTCCGTACGGTGGTCAACGCATCGCGTTGGCCACCGCATGTGGCGGTGGGAGATTTCCCACAAACGCTGCTACCGCCCTACGCCGGCATCTGCTCCAGCGCCCGGTAGGCGGCCCGGTCGCTTTCATCACCCAGTTCGGCGGCGCGCCGGTGAAAGTCCCGGGCCAGGGCGCGCAGGGCTGGGTGCGGCGCATCGTGCAGCGCGGCGCGGGCGACGCGCAGGAAGTTCAGATTGCCACCGGCCAGTGCCTTGTGTAGCCAGGCCAGGGCTTCATCGACGCGGCCCAGACCGGCCAGCACCGCGGCCAGGCTGTACTGCCCGCGAAAGTCGCCGGCCTCGGCCGAACGCTGGTACCAGACGAAGGCCTCGGCGGGGTCGGCGGTCACGCCAGTGCCGTCCTCATAGCAGCGCCCCAGCAGATTCATGGATTTGGCATGCCCCAGCTGCGCCGCCTGCCGGTAGAGCTGGAAGGCCTGTTCGGCATCCCGTGGCACGCCACGCCCGGTGGCATACAGGTTGGCCAGGTTGTACAGGCCCCAGTCCAGTCCCCG
>DATGNS010000179.1:0-2688 GCA_035306625.1 Pseudomonas sp.
ACAGCTCGACCCAGGAGATCGAGCGGATGATTGTCGCCATTCAGGCCGCCACCCAGGCAGCCGTGCGCGAAATGCACGAAAGCGGTGAAGTGGCGGCGCGCAGCCAGAGCATGGCCGGCCAGGCCGATGAGGCGCTGGCGCGCATCGCCGAGCGGGTGAGCCAGATCAACGAAATGAACCTGGTGATCGCCAGCGCCGCCGAGGAACAGGCCCAGGTGGCCCGCGAGGTGGACCGCAATCTGGTGACCATCCGCGATATCGCCCAGCAGAGCGCCGCCGGCGCCCGGCAGACCTCGGCGGCCAGCGACGAGCTGGCGCGCCTGGCCACCGACCTCAACCGGCTGACCAGTCGCTTCCGGCTCTGAGGGGAGTCAGATCACCAGCCCTGCCGCCATCAGCAGCGGCGTGCCCACGCTGACCGCCGCGTTCATGCCCAGGGCCGGCAGCAGACGTTGCGGCTCCAGCGGGTCGGGAAGCAGCAGCCAGGCGGCCCGCAGGGCCAGGGGTGCCGTGAGCAGGCCCAGCGCTGCGCCCCTCAGCCCGGGCAGCCAGCAGGCGGCAATGAGCAGGCCGTAGGCCAGCAGCCATTGCGCCAGGGCAACGTACAGCGCCTTGCGACAGCCGATCCACATGGGCAGCGTGCGGCGGCCGGCCTGGCGGTCGGCGTCGATATCGGGAAACTGGCTGAGCAGCAGCAGGTTGTTGCATAGCAGCAGCGGCACCCCGACGAGCAGCAGGTCGCGTCCGCCGGGCGGGCCGGCCAGCACGATGCGCACACCCAGCACCATCAGCGCGAAGCCGAGGCCGGGGGCGAACAGGCACAGCCAGGGATGGCGGGTCAGCCAGGGGGTATAGAGCAGCACCAGCAGCAGACCGACCAGGCCCAGCGGCAACAGGCTTGCCAGCAGCTGCGGCTGGCGCAGCAGGAAATACAGCCCGATGAGCGCGCAGGTCAGCAGGCTGCCCAGGCCCAGCAGCAGGGCATGGCTGAGCAGATGCGGGTGACTGGGCAGCGTGCCGCTGCCGCCGCTGAAGGCGGTGCGCCGGGTGCGCAGGTCCAGGCCGCTGCAAAAGTCGCCGTATTCGTTCAGGGCGTTGACCGCCACATGGGCGGCCAGTGCGCCGACCAGCACCAGCAGGGCGTCGATCGTCAGCCGCGAATCCCCCGGGGCCAGCGCCATGCCCAATGCCACGCACGTGAGCGTGAGCGGCAGAAACCGCCCGCGCGCCACACCCAGCCAGGCCCAGTTTTCGCTCACGATCAATCTCCTGTTACGACAAACCACGGGGCCATTTTCGGGGATGCGCCGGCAGCGGGTATTGATGCGGATCGGCTCAGGCGTCCGGCTGACAGCAGCGACGCTCTTCCAGGGCTTCCAGCAGACGGCAGTGTTCGGCCTCGGAGCTCGGGCAGTCGGCCAGCTTGCGCAGCTCCTGGCGCAGGCTCTGCAGATCGCGGATGCGGGTTTCGATGGCGTCCAGATGCTCGCGCACCATGCGGTCGGCGCTGGCGCAGGGTTCCTGGGGATGGGCCGCCAGGTCCAGCAGCTCGCGGATCTCCTCCAGGCTGAAACCCAGCTCGCGGCCGCGGCGGATGAAGCGCAGGCGCCGGGCGTCCTCGGGACGGTAGCTGCGAT
This sequence comes from Pseudomonas sp., assembly GCA_035306625.1. Lineage (GTDB taxonomy): Bacteria > Pseudomonadota > Gammaproteobacteria > Pseudomonadales > Pseudomonadaceae > Serpens. The sequence continues at coordinate 1,638 of DATGNS010000179.1, forward strand.
AGCCGGATGCGGTGCGCTGCGGCGCCGGCAGCAGGCCGGAGCGCTCGTAGAAGCGGATAGTCTCCACATTGACCCCGCTGTCCCGGCTCAGCGCGCCGATGGTGAATGCCTTGCTCATGGCTGTTGACCCTGTAGTGACTACAGGCTTTAGCCTACTCCCGGACTCGAAAAAAGGAGAAGAGCATGGGCGGTCATTGCTGTGATCACGACGCCGGCGAAGCGGCGCTGCGCTCGATGAAATACCGGCGCATTCTCTGGGTGGCGCTGCTGGCCAACGCCGGCATGTTCCTGGTGGAGATCGTGGCGGGGGTGGGGGCGGCCTCGGTGTCGCTGCTGGCCGACGCGCTGGATTTCGCCGGGGACGCCGCCAACTACGGCTTGTCGCTGTGGGTGCTGGGCATGAGCGTGGCGGTGCGCGCCCGCGCCTCGCAGTTCAAGGCGCTGTGCATGCTGCTGTTCGGCCTGGGGGTGCTGGCCACCGCGCTGTGGCGCTGGTACAGCGGTACAGTGCCGGATGCGCCGACCATGGGCCTGGTGGGATCGCTGGCGCTGCTGACCAACGTCGGCGTCGCCTGGCTGCTGTATGCCTACCGCGAAGGGGATAGCAACATGCGCAGCGTGTGGCTCTGTACCCGCAACGATGCCCTGGGCAACCTGGCGGTGCTGCTGGCGGCGCTGGGCGTGTTCGGCACCGGCAGCGCCTGGCCGGACCTGACCGTGGCGATCATCATGGCCAGCCTGGCGGTGACGGCGGCGGTGCAGATCCTGCTGCATGCGCAGGAAGAGCTGGATGGGGACGCGTTGGGCCACAAGCATTGAGGAGGGTAGGAGGACGGCGTTGTACTGTCCGCCGCTGCGGCGTGCACCGAGGCCGTGGTTCGGTGGCCAATGCGTTGCATTGACCACCCTACTGGGCATAAGCGCCGAGCCTACGCAACAGCGCGATGCCGCGAACCTGTAGCCGTAGGGCGGTCGGCGCTTTTCCGGCCGCTGAATGCGGGGGGCACCGAAGTTCCATCCGGTGGGCAAAATTGCATTGACCCGATCCATT
>DATGNS010000180.1:0-11382 GCA_035306625.1 Pseudomonas sp.
GAAAGCCGGAACTGGTGGACTGACTCATTCCATGCCGGCGCGAGGCAGCAGGGCCTCGCGCACGCGCTGGTAGTAGCCATCGACGTAGAAGGCCTCGATCGAACGCTTGGTCAGCTGCTGATCCACCTGCAGACCCTCGTCAACGACCTGTTGCAGCTGCGCCCGCAGGCCCGGCACGTCCATCGGCGCATACAACTGGCCGTTTACACCGTCGCGAACGATATCCCCCGGCCCTGACGGACAATCCGAGCTGATGCAGTAGATCCCATACGACATCGCCTCCAGCAGCGTCATCGGCAGCCCTTCGAACGCCGAGGTCAACAACAGCGCGGTAACGGCGCCTATACGCTCCTGCACATATGCCCAGGGCGCGGGCTGCCAGCCATGCCAGACGATACGTCCATCAATGCCCAGCTCGCGACCGTAGTCCTGGCAACGCTGCATGTCGGAGCCATCGCCCACCACGTGCAGGCGCCACTCGCCTGTCACCTGCGATAGGGCATCCAGCAAGTCCTTGATGCGCTTCTGGCCTTCGAACTTCATACGGCCCAAGTAGAGGAACACGCATTCCTCGCCCGGCTGCGGACGCGGAAGGGTGTGCGCCTGGCGCTCCACCGGGTTGAACACCGTGAAGATGCGCTCCGGCGCCACGCCCCGGGCGGCGATCTGCGCCTTGATTCCGGAACTTATCGCCAGGTGGTAATCCGCATGGACCACGCAGTCGGCGTGCTTCTTGTGTTCCAGCGAGAAGTGCACCCAGGAAAACAGCGGAAAGCGCAGCCCGGCCTTCTTGCGGGCTCGCCTGGCCAGCAGGCAGGAGATGAGGTCGATCGAGATGACCACGTCCGGACGCTGCTCGCGCAGATAGCGGGCAAAGCGCCGCACATGAGTACGATTGCGCAGGTAGGCAATGCGATTGCGCGAATAGGAATAGGCCGCCTCCATGCCCTGCAGCCAACCCTTGTCCATCCGTTCGTCGCGACAGAAGAAGAAGATCCCGCTCTCCACCGGCTGCGGATCTTCGCGAAAACAGCGCACCAGCGTGCGCACGACGGTTTCGATGCCACCGAATCCGGAGACTGCCTCGCCGACGAAGACAATCTTCATCCTCGATCCTCTACGTCTGCCTCGGTGACCAGATAACTCACGCCTCGCACACCCAGGCGACGTTGTTCCACCACCGCCAGGGGGCGCCGGGTGGTTTCCCCTAGCAGGTAGCGGCGCTGTCCGTCGATCCAGGCTCGCCAGGCCGGACTGGCCAGCAGCCGTTTCCAGCCGCCCGGGGCAGGGAAGCGGACCAGCCGCACAGGCCCGGCGGCCGTTTCCACTCGAGCGGCACTCGCATCGCCACCAGCCTTGCTCGGCTCGCCAGCACGCATGGCGGTCTCGGGATCCGCCACGATCGTCCGCAGTCGGGCCTCCTCACTGCGCAGCACCGCCCGCAGCAGTCCCCCGCGCCGCTCCAGCGCACACACCGGACTGTTGCGGCCCAGCTTGCGCAACTGCTGGCGCATATGCTGCTGGCGGGCGGCGGCGACCTCCTTGAGGAGCGCTTCCAGGGGCAGCGCATGCTCGCCATTGGCCAGCAGATAGAAGACCAGCAGCTCCTCGAACCAGGGTTCGAAGCGGTTCGGCAGCTGGGCGAAGAACTGGCCGAGGTTGCCCAGCACCTTGTCCCGATCCAGGGGCGCGCCGGGCACATCGCCACGCAGCATGCCGGCATCCAGCAGGAGAACCTGTCCCTGGTGGCGAATGAAGCGATGCAAGGCCGGATCAACCGGCCAGAGACCCTTGGCATGCAGACTGCCGAGGACGCCAAGGACCTCGCCGATCAGCGCCTGCTGGCCATCCGTCAGGGGCGGCTGCTCGGCTAGCTCACGCCAGGCCGCCTCCAGGCTCTGCATGTCATCACCCGCCTCATAGAGCAGCCAGGCGTCCAGGTCCGGGGTCAGGCCTTCGCGGAGCAAGACCAGGCTGGGCAGCTCCTGTGCGGCCAGTCGGCGCATGCCGACCTTTTCACGCTCCAGGTCCATTCCCGCGTCCGGGCCGGTCAGCAGGCGGGCCAGTACGCAACGGCCGTTCCAGTGGGCGAGCACATCATGGCGGGCCGGTGTCGCATGCAACCACCGGAACGCCTGAAGGCGCACCGGCGAGCCGGCAAAGTCCGCCAGTTCAATGGTTGCCGGCAGCGGCCCTTCGCCACCCGCCCATACCACGTCATGCAACTTCACCGGTCTCTCCTCATCGTTGTTCGCCCTGGGCGATCTTGCGCTGGTCACGCGCCTGGATGCGCGCCGCCCGGCGTTCCATCCAGGCCAGCACCGAAGCCTCCTCGACCAGAATCTGCCGAAGCGGCCGGCCGAAGTAGGCCCGTAGAAAGCGCAGCTTATCACCGCGGGTGAGGCCGATGCCGAGGGCCGAGAAGTACAGGCCGGCCAGGTCCTTGTCGCGCCAGCGCAGCGGGACGCGCCTGCGCACCTGGGACCGGTGCAGATCGATTACCGAAAGCGGCAGGTGTCCCGGCGCGGGCGGGCTGTCGGTATGCAGCAGGAAATGACAGAGGTAGCAGTCACGATGGTTGAGGCCGGCGGCATGCATGTCCCGCACGATGCCAGCCACTCGATCGATCAGCGCGCGCTTGAGCGCCACCGGGGGCGGGACGCGCGCCCAGTCCCGGCAGAAGTCCTCGAGACTGATGGTGGGCGCCAGCTCCTCGGTGATCAGGTAGGAGTGCTGGCGGGCGGGATTGAGGCCCCGCTGGCCGAAGCCCACCGGATTCAGGGTGGCGATACCGGCCTGCTGCAGGCAGCGAATGGCGCGCAACTCCTGGCGCGCACCCACCACCGGCAACCGGAAGCTCAGCAAGTTCTTGAAGATCTCGCCCCAGCCCACGCCATGATGCAGCTTGACGAAGTAACCACGACCGCACAGCTCGACACGAAACACCCGCCGCCCCTCCTTCTGTCGGTAGATGGGGCCTTGCAACCCTTCCACTTCCGCGAAAGGGTCCTTGCCGGCCCACAGCGATTTCAGGGGTTCGGCAAGAAAGAAATCCTTCAAGGAGCACCTCCACATCCGGCCCCTGCTCCGAGGCAGGGGCATCCGTGCCTAGATCAGCAAACGCGGGCAAAGTTCTCGCAAGGCGGAACAATCCGGCGCCCCGGCACCCGGGCGCGCAGCGTCCGGCCAGGCCGGACCGGCCCGACGCCCCTGACTCAAGGTAGGAGAGGACTGATCAGATGGAAGGAATGTAGTTCGCGTAGCGCACACCCGCCGTGCGAGTCTGTGTGCCAGGTATCAGAGTCAGGCGGTCCTGGCCAGCAGATCCTGCAATTCGGCATGCACCCGCTCGACGCCCAGCCCGTCGAAGCAGGGCTTTTCACGGTCACCGCTGCCGGCGTTCGGACCAGTGGCGCAAAGGTGTACCTGGCCCTTTCCGTAGGCGCCGACCAGGCCGGGGCGGGTCGGGCCATAGAGGGAGATGCCGGGCACATCCAGCGCGGCGGCCAGATGTCCCAGGCCGGTGTCCACCGCCACGCAGGCGCGCGCGCCGGCCAGCACGCGCGCCACACCGGCGATGTTGAGCTTCGGCAGCACCTCGACGCCGGGCAGGCCCGCGGCAATGCGCTCGGCGCGTTCGCGCTCCGCCGGGCCACCCCAGGGCAGGCGAACCGCCCAGCCCTCGGTACTCAGGCGTTCGGCCAGGGCGCGCCAGTCGGCTTCCGGCCAGTGCTTGCTGGGCCAGGTGGTGCCATGCAGGAAGACGATATAGGGCGCAGCCGATGGCTCGGCCAGCGCGGCACGGTCCAGGCCGTAGTCGCCAAGGGAGTCCGGCACGGAATAGCCCAGTGCCTGGGCGAACAGCTGGCGCACCCGCTCCAGGGCGTGCTGTTCCCTGGGCACCGCATAGGTGCGGTCATAGAAACGGCTGGCCAGCGGTTCGCGGGCCGAGGCGCGATCCAGCCCGGCGATGGGCGCGCGGCAGTAGCGGGTCAGCCAGGCGCTCTTCAGCAGGCCCTGGGCATCGATCACCAGATCGTACTGCCCCTCGCGCAGGCGCCGCTTGAACTGCCGCCATTCGCCGCTCCTGAAGGTCTGCCACAGGTTCTTGCGCCAGCGGCGGATGGCCACCGGAATCACCTGGTCCACCGCCGGATGCCAGGCGGGAATCTCGGCGAAGCCCTCCTCCACCACCCAGTCGAAGCGAATGCCGGGAAGGGCGCGCGAGGCATCGGTGAGCGCCGGCAGGGTATGGATCACGTCGCCCATGGACGACGTCTTGATCAGCAGTACCTTCACTCAGCGCACCTCGACCGGCTGTGGCAGCAGGCGGTCCAGCGCCTCGATCACCGCGCGCGGCTTGAGCTCGCGCAGGCAGTTGTAGTGGCCGAAGCGGCAGGTGCGGTCGAAGCAGGGGCTGCACTCCAGGCCCAGGCGCACAATCTCCACCTGCTCGCCCAGCGGCGGGGTGAACTGCGGCGAGGTGGAGCCGTACACGGCAACCAGCGGGCGATCCAGCGCCGCGGCCACATGCATCAGGCCGGAATCGTTGGACACCACCGCCGTGGCGGCCGACAGCAGGTCGATGGCCTCGGCCAGCGAGGTCTGGCCGGCCAGGTTGGTGACTTCCTCGCGCAGACCGGGAATCAGCAGCTCGCGGATCAGCTCCCCGCCGGGATGATCGTTCTTCGAGCCGAACAGCCAGACCTGCCAGCCCTCGCGGATCTTCAGCTCCGCCACCTTGGCGTAGTGCTCGGCCGGCCAGCGCTTGGCCTCGCCGAACTCGGCACCGGGGCACAGCGCCAGCACCGGCCGATCCAGCGTCAGGCCGAACTTCTGCAGCGCGGCGGCGCGGCTGGCCTCATCGATCCGCAGGCGGGGACGCGGATAGGGCTGGGGAATCTCGGCGCCCGGCGCGTAGGCCAGCGCCATGAAGCGCTCGATCATCAGCGGATAGCGCTGCTTGTCGAGGATGCGCAGGTCGTTGAGCAGCCCGTAGCGCATCTCGCCCTTCCAGCCGGTACGCCTGGGAATGCCCGCGAAGAAGGGTACCAGGGCGGACTTCAGCGAATTGGGCAGCAGGATGGCCTGGTCGTAGCGGCCCTTCAGGGACTTGCCGATGCGCCGTCGGGTGCCCAGCTCCAACACGCCATGGCCGAGCGGAAAGCTCAGGGCCTCGCGCACCTCGGGCATGCGCTCGAGGATCGGCCGGCTCCACTCGGGCGCCAGCACATCGATCTGGCAATCCGGATACTGCTGCTTGAGGCAGGTGAACAGCGTCTGCGCCATCACCATGTCGCCGACCCAGCTGGGTCCGATGATCAGGATGTTCATGCAATCGTCCGAGGGCGTAGGGCCGTTTTCAATGCGTTGCCAGGGATGAACCAAACCCGCCTGCGCCGGATGACCGCACAGGCCGCCCCGCCGGGGCGGCTGGCGGGTTGCGGGTTGCGGGTTGCGGCCCCATGGTCCGACCCGCCCTGCGCGGCTCTTTTGCCACTTACTTGACCAGGGTGCGCCACTCCGGATGGGCTTCGGTCTTGCCGGTGACCAGGTCGAAGTAGGCCTTCTGCAGCTTCTCGGTGACCGGACCGCGACGGCCGATGCCGATCTGGCGGCCGTCCAGCTCGCGGATCGGCGTCACTTCGGCGGCGGTGCCGGTGAAGAAGGCCTCGTCGGCGATGTACACCTCGTCGCGGGTGATGCGCTTCTCGACGATTTCCAGACCCAGCTCGCGGGCCAGGGTCAGGACGGTGTTGCGGGTGATGCCGTTCAGGCAGGCGGTGACTTCCGGGGTGTAGATCACGCCGTTCTTGACGATGAAGATGTTCTCGCCCGAGCCCTCGGCCACGTAGCCTTCCGGATCCAGCAGCAGCGCCTCGTCGGCGCCGGCGGACACGGCTTCCTGCAGGGCCAGCATCGAGTTGATGTAGTGACCGCTGGCCTTGGCGCGAGTCATGGAAATGTTCACGTGGTGACGGGTGAAGGAGCTGGTGCGGATCCTGATGCCGCTGGCCAGGGCTTCCTCGCCCATGTACGCGCCCCAGTGCCAGGCGGCGACGATCACGTGCACACGCAGGTTGTCGGCGCGGATGCCCATGCCCTCGGAGCCGTAGAAGGCCAGCGGGCGGATGTAGGCGCTGGCCAGCTTGTTCTCGCGCACCGCGGCCTTGGTGGCCTCGTTGATCTCTTCCTTGGTGTAGGGAATCTTCATGCCCATGATGTGGGCGGAATCGAACAGGCGATCGGTGTGCTCCTGCAGGCGGAAGATCGCGGTGCCCTGGGGCGTCTCGTAGGCGCGCACGCCCTCGAACACACCCATCCCGTAGTGCAGGCTGTGGGTCAGCACGTGGGTGGTGGCGCCACGCCACTCAACCAGTTCACCGTCGTACCAGATCACACCGTCGCGGTCAGCCATCGACATCGTTGCGTTCCTCAAGGTCAAAGTGCGGCGGCGCGCGGCGCCGCCTGCAGGATTCAGTTCAGCCCCAGCTCCTTCCAGATGCGCTGTACCAGACGGCGCGAATCGGGGAACTGGTCACCCGGCACCTTGCCGGGTTGTTTTTGCAGGGCCAGGCGGTGTGCTGCGGCTCGGTAGGCCTTGTAGGCCTCCTGCAATAACTGGACGTCCACTTCGGGCAGCAGGTTGGCCGCGCCCAGGCCGTCCAGAATGCGGATATTGTCGGTGTAGCGGAGCAGCTCCGGGTGCTGGTGCGACCAGGCCAGGGCCGCGTATTGCACCATAAATTCGATGTCGACGATACCACCGGCGTCCTGCTTGAGATCGAAGGGCTGCGCGGGGTCGAAGGCGTTTGCGCCGCGCCCCGCATCGGTGGCCCGGGTGCCCAGGTTGTCGCGCATCCTGGCACGCATCTCGCTCACCTCGGCGCGCAGGGCCGCCAGGTCGCGGGGACGCTCCAGCACCCGGGCGCGCACCTGCTCGAAGCGCTCGGCCACCCGCGCGCTGCCGACCAGCACCCGGGCCCGCACCAGGGCCTGATGCTCCCAGGTCCAGGCCTCCTGCAGCTGGTAGCGCTCGAAGGCGGTCAGGGAGCAGACCAGCAGTCCGGCGTCGCCGGACGGCCGCAGGCGCATGTCCACCTCGTAGAGCTGCCCGGAGGTGGTCTGGGTGGTCAGCAGATGGATGATGCGCTGACCCAGGCGAGTGAAGAACTGGGTGCCGTCGATGGGCTTGGGCCCATCGGTCTCGGCGTGGGGATCGCCGTCGTGGATGAACACCAGGTCCAGGTCCGAGCCGTGGCCCAGCTCGATGCCGCCCACCTTGCCGTAGCCGACGATGATGAAGTCCGGATCGCAGTATTCGCCGTCGGCGCGACGCGGCGTGCCGTACCTGGCCACCGTGTGCCGCCAGGCCAGCGCCAGCACCTGCTCGAGGATGGCTTCGGCCAGCCAGGTCAGGTAGTCGCTGACCTTCATCAGCGGCAGGGTGCCGGCGAACTCCGAGGCAATCACCCGCAGGCTGTGGGCCAGCTTGAAGTGGCGCAGGGCCTCCATCTGCTGCTCCAGGTCGTCCTCGGGAATGCGCATCAGCCGCTCGCGCAGCTCGGCGGCCAGTTCCGGGGCCTTGGGCGGGCTGTACAGGCGACCCTCGTTGAGCAGTTCGTCGAGCAGCAGCGGGAAGCGCGCGATCTGCTCGGCCACCAGCGGACTGGCGCCGCACAGCTGCAGCAGTCGGGTCAGCGCGCCGGGGTTCTCGCTGAGCAGCACCAGATAGGCCGAACGGCGGGCCACCGCCGCCACCAGCGGCACCACCCGCTCCAGCACCTGGTCGGGATGCTCCTGCTCCGCCACCTCGGCGAGCAGGCGCGGCATGAAGGCGTCCAGCCGCTCACGGCCCAGGCGCTGCATGGCGCGCACCTGCGGGCCATTGCGCAGGCCCTGCAGCAGGCGCCAGGCGTGCTCGGGGTCGGCAAAACCGCTGTCGGCCAGCTGGCGCACGCCGGTACCCTCCTCCATGTCGCCCTGCCACAGGGGCAGCCACTCCCCGCCAACCACCAGCTCATCCTCGTCGGCGTCCGGGTCGGCGATCACCTGGCGGAAGTGCCACTCGATGCGCTCGCGCCAGTAGGTCAGGCGCTCCATGAAGACCTCCCAGCTGTCGAAACCCATGACGAAGGCCACCCGCGCCCGCTCGCCGGCATTGTCGGGCAGCATCTGGGTCTGCTTGTCGGCGATGGCCTGCAGGGCGTGTTCGACGTAGCGCAGGAAGCGATAGCCGTCGCGCAGCTCGGTCACCACCGCCGCCGGCAGGTAGCCCTGCCCTTCCAGCACCGCCAGCACCGGCAGCAGGGGCCGCTGCTGCAGACTGAGATCGCGCCCGCCATGGATCAGCTGGAAGGCCTGGGCGATGAACTCCACCTCGCGGATGCCGCCGGAACCCAGCTTGATGTTCTCGCTCATGTCCTTGCGCCGCACTTCCTGCTGGATCAGCTGCTTCATGCTGCGCAGCGCCTCGATGGCGGAGAAGTCCAGGTAGCGGCGATAGACGAACGGCTGCAGCTGCTTGAGCAGGTACGCGCCGGCCTGCTGGTCGCCGCCCACCACGCGGGCCTTGATCATGGCGTAGCGCTCCCAGTCGCGGCCCTGGTCCTGGTAGTACTGCTCCAGGGCGGCGAAGCTGAGGGTCAGCGCGCCCACCGAGCCGTAGGGACGCAGGCGCATGTCGACGCGGAACACGAAGCCATCCACGGTGATGGCGTCCAGCGCCTTGATCAGCCGCTGGCCCAGGCGGTTGAAGAACTCCTGGTTGTCCAGCGAGCGGCGTGCGCCCTCGGTTTCCCCGGCCTCGGGGAAGCCGAAGATCAGGTCGATGTCCGAGGACAGGTTCAGTTCATGGGCACCCAGCTTGCCCATGCCGAGGATCACCAGATGCTGCGGCCTGCCACTGCGCCGCCCCATGGGCGTGCCGAACTGCTCGCAATGCCGCGGGTACAGCCAGTGATAGGCCAGGTCGATGCAGGCATCGGCCAGGTCGGACAGGTCGCGGCAGGTCTCGCCCAGATCGGCCAGGCGATTGGCGTCGCGCCAGATGATGCGCAGCTGCTGACGGTTGCGGAAGCGGCGCAGACGACGCGCCAGCTCGTCCTCCTGGGCACAGTCCTCCAGCAGCGCCTGCAACTGGGCGCGCAGCTCGCCGGGGCGCAGCGGGCGCTCCAGCTGCCCGGAATCGGCCAGTTCCAGGAAGCCATCCACATCCCGCAGCGCCTGTTCCGCCACGAAGTCGCTGGCCACGCAGGCGCGGGCGAAGGCCTCCCAGCGCGCCGCCGGCCAGTCGTCCGCCCGCCCTCGCTCATCCAGCAGGGCGCGCAGCGCGGCGCCCGGTCGCGCGGCGTGATCGGCCAGCGACGCCGGAATGGCAACAAGATTGGGCAGGCTCATGGGAGGATTCCTTGTACAAGGGAGCGAACAGGCGTCAGGCTGGCACAAAAGCAGGTCGGCACGAAAGCCCGTCGCGGCGGCCCCTGCAGGCGCTCTTGTCGCAGCGCCCTGCACGCAGCGCATCGCGGCTCCGGCCGCTTCCGGCGGGGAGCGAATTCCGGCTCCAGCAACCGGACCGGGAACCATGCGGCCTGATCCCTGTAACCCTCGTCCCCCAGGCATCCGACTATGCTTGCCTAGCGCGGACGGGGCTGCCAGGGAGGGTGGGCACGCTTGTAGTTCAACTACCGGATACAAACGATGACTGTTTGGTCAGCGTTTTTTGTAGTAAAACTACAAGCGCCGATTGTCCCCTGGCATACAACGAACAACAAAAGGCGCTGCTGCCACGCGCGGCAGCGCCTGGTGGCGACCCACAAGGTCGCCCGGAGCCCTGGAGCAAGCCATGCAAGACCACGATCCCATCGAAACCCAGGAATGGCTGGAAGCCATGGAGTCGGTCCTCGACCGCGAAGGCGAGGAGCGCGCCAAGTACCTGATCACCCGCATGGGCGAACTGGCCACGCGCAGCGGTACCCAGCTGCCCTACGCCATCACCACGCCCTACCGCAACACCATTCCGGTCACCCATGAAGCCCGCATGCCGGGCGACCTGTTCATGGAGCGTCGCGTGCGCTCGCTGGTGCGCTGGAATGCCCTGGCCATGGTGGCCCGGGCCAACAAGCGCGATTCCAGCCTCGGCGGACACATCTCCACCTTCGCCTCCAGCGCCACGCTGTACGACATCGGCTTCAACTACTTCTTCCAGGCGCCCACCGAAGAGCATGGCGGCGACCTGGTGTTCTTCCAGGGCCATGCCGCGCCCGGCGTCTACGCCCGCGCCTTCCTGGAAGGCCGCATCACCGAGGAGCAGCTGGAGAACTTCCGCCGCGAGGTGGACGGCAACGGCCTGTCCTCCTACCCGCACCCCTGGCTGATGCCCGACTTCTGGCAGTTCCCCACCGTGTCCATGGGGCTGGGCCCGATCCAGGCCATCTACCAGGCGCGCTTCATGAAGTACCTGGAAAGCCGCGGCTTCATTCCCGCCGGCAAGCAGAAGGTTTGGTGCTTCCTGGGCGACGGCGAGACCGACGAGCCCGAATCCCTGGGCGCCATCTCCCTGGCCGGCCGGGAGAAGCTGGACAACCTGATCTTCGTCATCAACTGCAACCTGCAGCGCCTGGACGGCCCGGTACGCGGCAACGGCAAGATCATCCAGGAGCTGGAAGGCAACTTCCGCGGCGCCGACTGGAACGTCATCAAGGTGATCTGGGGCCGCCTGTGGGATCCGCTGTTCGCCAAGGACACCGACGGCATCCTGCAGCGCCGCATGGACGAGGTGGTCGACGGCGACTACCAGAACTACAAGGCCAACAACGGCGCCTTCGTGCGCCAGCACTTCTTCGGCGCCAGCCCCGAGCTGCTGAAGATGGTCGAGGACCTGTCCGACGAGGAAGTCTGGAAGCTCAATCGCGGCGGCCACGACCCGTTCAAGGTGTACGCCGCCTACCACGCGGCCGTGCACCACACCGGCCAGCCCACGGTCATCCTGGCCAAGACCATCAAGGGCTACGGCACCGGCTCGGGCGAGGCGCAGAACATCGCCCACAACGTCAAGAAGGTGGATCTGGAAAGCCTGAAGGTGTTCCGCGACCGCTTCGGTGTTCCGATCCCGGACGACAAGCTGGAAGAGCTGCCCTTCTACAAGCCCGAGCCCGACAGCCCGGAAATGCAGTACCTGCGCAAGACCCGGGAAAAGCTCGGCGGCCCGCTGCCGCAGCGCCGCACCAGGAGCTTCAGCATCCCCACCCCGCCGCTGGATACCCTCAAGGCCATCCTCGACGGTTCGGGCGACCGCGAGATTTCCACCACCATGGCCTTCGTGCGCGTCCTGGCGCAGCTGGTCAAGGACAAGGACCTGGGCTCGCGCATCGTGCCCATCGT
>DATGNS010000181.1:0-6238 GCA_035306625.1 Pseudomonas sp.
CCGGTCTCGCGCAGCGCCACCACGAAGCGGTTGTACTGTTCGCGGGCATGGCTGGGCGGCGCGCCGGTGTCGAAGATGTCGCCGGCGATCAGCACCACATCCACCCGGTGCTGGCGCACCTGTTCCAGCAGCCAGGCGCAGAAGGCCTGGTGTTCGGCCTGGCGGCTCTTGCCCATGAAGTGCTGGCCCAGATGCCAGTCGGAGGTGTGCAGCAGACGCAGACTCATACGGTCGAAGGATTCCGGTGCAGGGAGGGAAAACGGTCGCGCGGGTATGATGGCGACCCTTCTGGCTGGGTGCGAGCATACCCGATGAGTCGTCTGAACAAGGAACTGGGGCTGGGGCAGGGCGTCGCGCTGCTCAGCACTTCACTGCTGGGCACCGGCATCTTCGTGGTGCCGGCCCTGGCCGCCACGGCCGCCGGCTCCGTGTCCCTGTGGGCCTGGCTGATCCTCATCGCCCTGGTGCTGCCGGTGGCCTTCACCTTCGCCGAGCTGGGGCGCCGCTATCCCCATGCCGGCGGCGCGCCGCACCTGATCGGCCTGGCCTTCGGCGCGCGCAGCGAACGGGTGATCGCCCTGGTGTTTCTCGCCGTGCTGCCGGTGGGGCTGCCGGCGGCACTGAATATCGCCACCGGCTTCTGGCAGGCGGTGCTGCCGCTGGGGACCGGCGAGGTGCTGCTGGTCCAGCTGGCCACCCTGGGCGCCATGTTGCTGCTCGGCCAGCGGCCGCCGCGTGCCTCCGGCACGGTGCAGGCGCTGATCGCCCTGGCCATCGTCGGCGCGGTGGCACTGATCTGGTGGGCCGGCGAGCTGCCGCGGGCCAGTCAGCCGCTGCTGCCGGCGGTCAGCGACTGGTCGCCATTGCCGGCCGCGCTGGGGGTGATGTTCTGGTGCTTCGTGGGACTGGAGGCCTTCACCCACCTGGGCGAGGAGTTCCGCAATCCCCGCCGCGACTTTCCGCTGGCGCTGCTGCTCGGCGTGCTGCTGGCCGGGCTGGTGTACTGGGCGTTTTCCGTGGCGGTGCTGAGCTTCGGGGTGTACGGCGACGCCCAGCGCGACGCCACCGCCCTGCCGAGCCTGATGCAGCAGCTGTTCGGCGAGCGGGGCCGCTGGCTGGTGGCGCTGCTCGGCTACCTGGCCTGCTTCGCCTCCATCAATGTCTATGTGCAGGGGTTTGCCCGGCTGATCTGGAGCCTGGCCGACGAGGGCAAGCTGCCCGGGGCGCTGGCCGGGCGCAACCGCCATGGCGTGCCGGGAGTGGCGCTGTGGCTGGTGGTGGCGGTCTGCGCCCTGTGCACCGGGCTGGCGCTGCTGCTGCAGCTGTCGGTGGATGACCTGATCCGCTACGCCAACGGCAACTTCATCATCGTCTACCTGCTCAGCATGGCGGCCGGGGTCCTGCTGCTGCGCGGGCTCTGGCGCGGGGTGGCGGCGCTGGCCACGCTGCTTTGCCTGGTGGTGCTGCTGGCCCTGGGCACGGATGCGCTGTACGCGCTGGGCCTGCTGGCGGCGTTGAGCCTCTGGGCCCGGTGGGCCTCGCGCCGCTGACAGCGCAGCGGCTATCCTTCGCCGCCTGGACAGACTCTGGAACTCGCCATGCGTCGCATCTTCAACGACATCAGGATCTTCGTGCTCGCCAACCTGTGGATCGTGCCCGTGGTGGCCGGCCTGGTGTGGGCACTCTTCTATTTCGTGGCGCCGCCGCCGCCCATGCAGGCGCGCCTGGCCACTGGCGGGCCGAGCGGTGGCTATCACGCCCTGGGCCTGAGGCTGCAGGCGGAGCTGGCCAAGGAAGGCTTCACCCTCGAGCTGGTCAACAGCAAGGGCTCGGTGGACAACCTGGCGCGGCTGCGCGCCGGCGAGGTGGAGCTGGCGCTGGTGCAGAGCGGACAGGAGCTGGGCCTGGATGCGGATGCGCGCGCCGGGCTGTACGGCCTGGGGGTGATGTTCCAGGAGCCGGTGTGGCTGTTCGTCCGCAAGGACCTGCGCTTCAGCCGCCTGGCCGAGCTGACCGAGCGCCGCGTGGCCGTCGGCAGTCCCGACAGCGGCACCCGCTCGGTGACCGACGCGCTGCTCGGCGCCAATGGCATCGATCTGCACAACCTGCCCACCGGCTGGCAGGAGTACGGCGGTAGCCGCGCCGCCCGTGAACTGCAGGCCGGCAACCTGGATGCGGCCTTCTTCATCGGTCCGGCCGAAAACGGCCTGGTGCAGCGCCTGGCGGCCGATCCCGCGCTGCGCCTGCACAACCTGGGGCGCGGCGCCGCCTACCATGCGCGCCTGCCCTACCTGAACCGGGTGGCGGTAGGCGAGGGGCTGATCAATCTGGAGCTCAACGTGCCGGCCCGCGACATGGAAACCATCGGGCCGCTGGCCACCCTGGTGGCCAACGAAGACTTCCATCCCTCGCTGACCCCGCTGATCCTGGCAGCCGCCAGGGAGGTGCTCAAGGACGGCAACCTGCTGGATGCGCCCGGCCAGTTTCCGGCGCCGGCGTCCTCCAACTTCGCCAGCCTGGACGAGGCAGAGTACTTCTACAGCAAGGGCCTGCCGATCCTGCAGCGCTACCTGCCGTTCCGCATCGCCTCCCTGGCCGACCGCTACATCATCCTCGGCATCCCGCTGCTGGTGCTGCTGATCCCGCTGTTCAAGGTGATCGGACCGCTGTACCGCTGGCAGATCCGTTCGCGCATCTACCGCTGGTACAAGCATCTGCGCGAGATCGACCGTCAGCTGTACCTGGGCAAGCTCAAGGACCCGCAGAAGGAGATCGACCACCTGATCGCCCTGGGCCTGGAACTGGCGCGCATCGAGGTGCCGCTGTCCTACTCCGGGGAGCTGTACGACCTGCACGTGCACGTGCGCTACATGATCAAGCGCCTGGAGTTCCTGCGCGACAAGCAGGAGGCCGAAAAGGCCGCGCAGACCCCCACGCCTGCGTAGGATCGTGCCGCTGCCCGGGCCGTGCGGCGGCCCGGATGGCTTACACTAGCGCCCTTCGTTCCACCGCCCCGAGAGCTCCATGCCGATTCGTCACTGCATCGTCCATTTCATCGACAAGAAACCCGACGGCTCGCCGGCCGTGCTGCATGCCCGCGACGCCGAGCTGCCGGTCAACCAGGCCCTGGAAAACCTCATGGCCGACCTGAACGACAGCTACAACGCCAAGCAGGGCAAGGCCTGGGGTTTCTTCCATGACGAATCCGGCGCCTACCCGTTCAGCGGCTGGCTGAAGGCCTACCTGGACAACGAGCGGGACTTCGCCACCTTCAGCCGGCAGGCCGTGGAGCACCTGCAGAAGCTGATGGAGGAGTCCAACCTGTCCACCGGCGGGCATGTGCTGTTCGCCCACTACCAGCAGGGCATGACCGACTACCTGGCCATCGCCCTGCTGCACCACAGCGAGGGAGTGACGGTCACCGAGGCGCTGGAGGTGGCACCGGCCAGGCACCTGGATCTCGGCCAGTTGCACCTGGCGGCGCGCATCAACCTGTCCGAATGGCAGAACAACCGCCAGTCGAAGCAGTACATCTCCTTCATCAAGGGCAGGAACGGCAAGAAGGTTTCGGACTACTTCCGCGACTTCATCGGCTGCCAGGAGGGCGTGGACGCACCGAGCGAGACGCGCACCCTGCTCAAGGCGTTCAGCGATTTCGTGGAGAGCGAGGACCTGGCCGAGGAGGAGGCCCGCGAGAAGACCCAGGCCCTGGTGGACTATGCCAGCACCCAGGCGCGCCTGGGCGAGCCGATCGCCGTGGAGGAGCTGTCCGGGTTGCTGGACGAGGAGCGACCGCGCGCCTTCTACGAGCACATCCGCAACAAGGACTACGGCCTGGCGCCGGAGATCCCGCCGGACAAGCGCACCCTCAACCAGTTCCGCCGCTTCACCGGCCGTGCCGAGGGGCTGTCCATCAGTTTCGAGGCCCACCTGCTGGGCTCGCGGGTGGAGTACGACGAGGCGTCGGACACCCTGATCATCAAGCAGGTGCCGACCCAGCTGAAGGATCAGCTCAAGCGGCGCTGATCCGGCCGGCCGGCGTGATCACTCGATCACGCCGGTGACGCGCACGCGGCGGCTGACGCTGGGCGCCGGGGCGGTTTCGCGGGCCTTGGCCCGTTCGGCCAGCTGCTGGTCGATGCGGTTCTTCAGGGCGATCAGCAGGCCCAGCACGATGAAGGCCCCGGGCGGCAGGATGGCCAGCAGGAAGCCCTGATAGTCGTCCACCAGGGTGATCTGCCAATTGGCGGCGACCGGGCCGAACAGCAGGTGCATGTTGGCGAACACCGCGCCGGTGCCGGCCAGTTCGCGGACCAGGCCCACGGCCAGCAGCACCAGACCGAATCCCACCCCCATCACCAGGCCGTCGTAGCTGGCGCGACCGATGTCGTGCTTGGCGGCGAAGGCCTCGGCGCGACCGAGGATGATGCAGTTGGTGGTGATCAGCGGGATGAAGATGCCGAGGATCTGGAACAGCTCGTAGGTGAAGGCCTGCATCAGCAGCTCGATGCAGGTGGTCAGCGCGGCGATGATCATCACGAAGGCCGGCAGGCGCACCGCCGGGGTCACCGCGTTGCGGATCAGCGATACCGCGGCGTTGGAGCAGGCCAGCACCAGGGCGGTGGCCAGGCCCAGGCCCAGGGCGTTGACCGTGGAGTTGCTGACCCCCAGCAGCGGGCACAGGCCCAGCAGCTGAACCAGGCCCGGATTGTTCTTCCACAGGCCGTTGAGGGTGATTTCGCGGTAACTGGCGCTCATCGGGCGATCTCCTGCGCGAAGAGTTCATCGCGGTGGGCATCGAAGTATTGCAGGGCCTGGTGCACGGCCTTGACCACGGCGCGCGGGGTGATGGTGGCGCCGGCGAACTGATCGAACTGGCCACCATCCTTCTTCACCGCCCAGCCGCCTTCCTCGGGCTGCTTCAGCGACTTGCCGTCGAAGCTGCGGATCCAGGGGCTCTTGCTCAGTTCGATCTTGTCGCCCAGGCCGGGGGTCTCCCGGTGGCCGATGGCGCGCACGCCGGCCAGGGTGCCGTCGGCCTGGATGCCGATCAGCAGCTGGATGGCGCCGCTGTAGCCGTCCGGGGCGGTGGCCTGCAGGATCACCGCCGAGGGCTGGCCCTCCAGGGTGGCGATCCAGGCCGGCACCGAGCGCGGCCCCAGCAGGGCGTGGCGCAGCTCCCGCTGGCTGTCCAGCAGGGCGTTGTCGTAGCTGCCGGCGGGCAGGATCTGTGCCAGGGCGTCGATGCGCGCCTGGCGCTCGGCCTGGGCGATGCGCTCGGCCGTGCTCTGCTGGATGAAGGCCACCAGGCCGACGGTGACGATGGCGAACAGCCCGAGCACCAGGCTGTTGCGCAGCATCGAGCGGCGGATTTCCGGATTGTTCATGGAATCATTCGCCCATCTTGAAGCCGCGCTCGGCCTTGGTGTGGCCGTAGGTGCGCGGGCGGGTGTAGTAGTCGATGGTGGGAGCGGCCAGGTTCATCAGCAGCACGGCGAAGGCCACGCCGTCCGGGTAGCCGCCCCAGGCGCGGATCACGTAGACCAGGATGCCCACGCCGATGCCGAACACCAGGCGGCCGCGGGTGCTGGTGGCGCCGGACACCGGGTCGGTGACGATGAAGAAGGCGCCCAGCATGGTGGCGCCGGAGAGCAGGTGGAACAGCGGCGAGCCGTGGCTGTCGGAGCCCGAGCCGTTCCAGAACAGCAGGCTCATCACGAACAGCGCGCCGAGCATGCCCAGCGGGGCGTGCCAGCCGATCACCCGCCGGGCCAGCAGGAACAGGCCGCCGGCCAGGAAGGCCAGGTTGACCACTTCCGAGCCGATGCCGCCGACATGGCCGAAGGCCGGCTGCTTCCACAGCTCGTCGATGGTCAGGCTCCGGTTGGTCTTGAGCACGTCCAGCGCGGTGGCCTGGCTCCAGCCGTCCACCAGCGGCGCGAAGCCGAAGATGTGCTGCAGGCCGTCGAACAGACCCACAGCGTGGGGCACCGGCCAGCTGGTCATCTGCACCGGGAAGGACACCAGCACCACCACGTAGCCGACCATCGCCGGGTTGAAGGGGTTCTGCCCCAGGCCACCGTACAGCTGCTTGCCAAGCACGATGGCGCTGCCCACCGCCACCGCCGTCAGCCACCAGGGCGAGTAGGGCGGCAGCGCCAGGGCCAGCAGCACGGCGGTGACCAGTGCGCTGCCGTCGCGCAGGAAGAACCGCACCGGGCGCTCGCGCAGCTTCAGC
>DATGNS010000182.1:0-15431 GCA_035306625.1 Pseudomonas sp.
GGACACGCCCATTGCGCCTGTGAAGTGAGCGGTGCAGCAATGCCGCCAGCAGCAGGAACCCACCGAAGCGACTCATTCCGGCTCGATGCCGGGGTGGGCGCAGTAGGAATCCCCCGACTTTAGGCGGGGGAGGATGTCAACCAGAGAAACGGGGAAACCTTGGCTGTCATCGGTGAACCGCGGCGGATTGTTTGGCTGCTAAGTATTGTGCGCCTGACGATTGCCGGGCGATATGGCCTCGCCGTACAGGTTTTCGCGATTACAGCGGGTGGCTGACGAACAGCGCGTAGCTCTCGATGCCCTGGTTGGGCATCTTCAAGCCGGCATTGGAGTAGTGGATGGCGCGCACGCCCAGGCGGGTGCCGCCGGCGAACTGGTAGCCCGCCCCCAGGCGATCCTCGAAATGAAACGCCGAACTCATGTTCCGCCGACCCACCTGGGTACTCGAGAACACCGAGATGCCGATGCCGACCTCGATGAACGGGCGCGGGCCTTCCCCCTCGCCATTGAACCGGTAGACGAACACGGGACTGAACGACAGCGTGTGGGCCGCGCTGTAGGTGCCGGCGGCCCAGTGGGTGTAGCCCGCGTCCCAGTAACCGGTGAGGTGCCCCCTGTCGCTGTTCAGCCACTGCCGGTTCCAGTCCCGGGACATCCCCAGGCGATAGGTCAGTTCACCCTGCGCGGTTGTGCCCAGGGCGGCGGACACGTCCAGGGCGAATGCGGACGGGGCGAGGAGGGTGGTGGCTAGGGCCGTGGACACGAGCAGGCGGGACATCATCACTCCTTACACATCACAGCGCCAAAAAAGTGTGTATCGCAATACGGATCGCTGTATCGGGATGCGGAATTTAAAGAGTGTGGCACCCCGGGTCAATCGCGGCGGGTTTGCCCCGATACCGGTGGGATCATTAGAGTAGGCGCCCCTTCCGCAGCCTTGTGTGAACCCCGCAATGAATGTTTCCGATGAGGTTTCGACCGCTGGCCGACAGTCCGGAATTCAGGTCATCGCACGTTCCGCGGCCATCATGCGCGTCCTTGGCGAGAATCCTCAGGGACTCAGCCTGGCAGCCATTGCCCAGCGCGTGTCACTGCCGCGCTCGACCGTGCAGCGCATCATCAATGCGCTGCTGGAGGAGTTGCTGGTCGAATCCCTGGGCGCTGGCGGCGGCTATCGTCTGGGGCCGGCGCTGGGGCATCTGATCAACAAGACACAGTGCGACATCATCAGCCACACCCGTCCGCTGCTGGCGGAGCTTTCCGCGCAGCTGGGCGAGACGGTGTGCCTGTGCCGGCGATCCTATGACCAGGTGCAGATCATCGAAAGCATGGTGGCCGAGCGGGAGCTGCGGGTGGTGTTGCCCATCGGTGCCCATGGCCCGGCCCTGCATACCGCGGCTGGTCGGGTGCTGCTGGCGCTGGAGGACCCCGGTTGCGTGGCGGCGCTGGCCGCCCAGGCGGGGGAGCAGGTGCCGAGCGGTCTGTCCGAGGTGCGTGAGCAGGGCTGGGCCTGCGGGTTCGACGAGGTGGTGCCGGGCATCAGTTCCTGCGCCATGGCGGTCGACACCTACCTGGGCCTGTTTGCCCTGTCCGTGGTGGCGCCGACCGTGCGGGCACGGGAGCATCTGGAGGAGTTTCACCAGGCGTTGCGCCTGTGCAAGCAGGCCATCGAACACGCCATCGGCCGCGCCTCGCCCGACGAACCGGAATGCTGACAGGTAACGCCGGGGGTGGTTCAGTCCGGCTTGCGCACCGTCCATTCCACCAGTCTGCCGACCAGGGGCCGTACCAGCAGCACGCAGCAGAAGGCGATCGGCATGGTCATCGCGTAGGCCCTGGCCACCGTCTCCAGATAGCCCGGACCCACGCCACGGTTGATGGCGGTGATCACGCAGGTCATCACCGCGGCCATCAGGCCGGACATATAGAAGGCAAACACGACGGGGGCGAAGCGGAGGGGAATCCTGGGCAACTTCAAGGCAGGGCACCACATGAAACGGGCCGGGCAGCCTATCAGAAAGCCCGGCCCGGACTCCAACGGGACTGCCGCCGGCGGCCGCAGGCCCGTGTGGATCGAGAGCCTCAGCGCCGTTTGAACACCTGCGGGTTGACCATGCACGGCGGGGTGCCGCCCAGCAATGCCTGCTCCAGGTTGTCGATGGCCAGCTCGGCCATGGCCTTGCGGGTCTCGTGGGTGGCCGAGCCGATATGGGGCAGCGTCACCACGTTGGGCAGGCGGAACAGCGGTGACTCGCGCAGCGGTTCCTGCTCGTACACGTCCAGCCCGGCCGCCTGGATGCGGCGCTCGGTCAGGGCGGCGATCAGCGCCTGTTCGTCGACCACCGGGCCGCGGGCGATGTTGATCAGGATGGCGTCGGGCTTCATCAGCTCGAACTCGCGCGCGCCGATCATGTGGCGGGTCCTGTCGTTGAGCGGCACCACCACCACCAGGAAGTCGGCCTCGCGCAGCAGGTCATCCAGCGGGCGGAAGCGGGCACCCAGTTCGGCTTCCAGTTCCGGCTTGCGGCTGTTGCTGGTGTAGAGCACCGGCATGCGGAAGCCGAAATGCCCGCGGCGAGCGATGGCGGCACCGATGGCGCCCATGCCGAGAATGCCCAGGGTCTTGCCGTGCACATCGCTGCCGAACTGGGCCGGCCCCACGGTGGCCTGCCACTGGCCCGCCCGGGTCCAGGCATCCAGCTCGGGAATGCGCCGGGCGGCGCTCATCAGCAGGGCAAAGCCCAGGTCGGCGGTGGTTTCGGTGAGCACGCCGGGGGTGTTGGTCAGCAGGATGCCGCGCTCGGTGAGGTAATCCACATCGTAGTTGTCGTAGCCCACGGAAATGGTGGACACCACCTCCAGCTGGCGCGCGGCCGCCAGTTGTTCCCTGCCCAGCCTGCGGCCGACGCCGATCAGGCCATGGGCCTCGGGGACGGCCGCGGCGAACTGGGCGTCGATATCGCCGGCCGGGTCCAGCAGGGTGACATTGAAGTTGGCACGCAGGCGTTCCAGATGCTCCGGCAGCACGCGGGAGCTGAAGACGAAGACGTTCTTTTTCATGAAGTGCTCGGGTTGTTCCGGAGGCCGAGCAGTGTAGCGAAGGAGAGGGGGCAGGCGCAGGGGCGCCTGCCCGGGGAAGGGTCATTCGATGAGCAACTGAGTGGACGAGCCGTTCTGCTTCTTCGGCAGGATCAGCTTCAGGACACCGTTGTCATAACGGGCCTTGCACTGGCTGGAGTCGACTTCCGCCGGCAGCTGGAAACTGCGCGACACGGAGCCGTAGTAGCGTTCCGAACGCAGGACCTTCTCGCCTTCCTTCTGTTCGTCCAGCTGGCGAACCTCTGCGCGCAGGCTGACCAGATTGCCGTCCACCGACACCTGGATGTTGTCCTTGCTGACGCCGGGCAGTTCGGCCTCGACGTTGAAGCCGTCGGGGGTTTCCTTCACGTCGATGCGGATCTGCGACGGGGAGGGCAGGGCGTCGCCGTGCAGGGGCTGGATGAAGAAGCCGGGCGAGGCGAATTCCTTGAAGAACTCGTCGAACAGGTTTCCACGACTGATCAGGGATTTCATGGCGATACCTCCTGTGCGATGGAGAAACATGGCCCATTGGATGGCAGGGCTTGCTACCGTCTCATATGGGCCTTTTTCTTGGCATTTCAAGAGGTACCAGCCGCTACCCTCCCGCGGGCCATTTCAGTCTGTACCTTTCCCGGTCGCCGACAAGGACGCAGATCAATCCAGACCGAGTTTTTTCAGCCGGTAGCGCATCGAGCGGAAGGACAGCCCCAGGCGCTGGGCGGCGGCGGTGCGGTTCCAGCGCGTTTCCTCCAGGGCCTGGAGAATCAGGGTGCGTTCGATGTTCTCCAGGTATTCCTCCAGATCGCTGACCTGGGCCAGGCCGGCGCCGATCGGATCGGAGGTCACGGGTGCATCGGCGAAGCGCAGATCGCTGGCCCGGATGGTGTCTCCCTCGCACAGGGTGTAGGCGCGCTCGAGGATGTTCTCCAGCTCGCGCACGTTGCCGGGGAAGCGATAGCTGCGCAGCTTCTCCAGGGCGTCGGGGTGCAGGCGCGCCGGCGGCTGGCCGCTGCCCTCGGCCAGGCGCTGCAGCATGCGTTCGGCGAGCAGGGCGATGTCCTCGCGGCGCTCGCGCAGCGGCGGGACACGCTGTTCGATGACATTGAGCCGGTAGTAGAGGTCCTGGCGGAAGCGACCGGCGGCCACCTCGGCGGCCAGGTCCTTGTGGGTGGCGCAGAGGATGCGCACATCCACCGCGACTTCCTGCTGACCGCCCACCGGGCGCACGGCCTTTTCCTGGATGGCGCGCAGCAGCTTGACCTGCATGGCCAGCGGCAGGTCGGCCACCTCGTCGAGAAACAGGGTGCCGCCGTTGGCCGCCTGGAACAGGCCCTGCTTGTCCTCGATGGCGCCGGTGAAGCTGCCCTTGCGATGGCCGAAGAACTCGCTCTCCATCAGTTCGCCCGGGATGGCGCCGCAGTTGACCGGCACGAACGGCCGGTCGGCGCGCGGGCCCAGGTCGTGGATCTGGCGGGCCACCAGTTCCTTGCCGCTGCCCGACTCACCGCTGATGTACACCGGGGCCTGGCTGCGGGCGAGCTTCTCGATCTGCTTGCGCAGGGCCTTCATGGGCGGTGAATCGCCCAGCAGGCGGCTGTCCACCGTGCGTTCCTCGGCGGGAGCCGACAGGCGCAGGGCGGTATTGACCAGCTCGCGCAGGCGGGCCAGGTCCACCGGTTTGGTCACGTAGTCGAAGGCGCCAGCCTTGAGCGCGTTGATGGCGGTGTCCAGGCTGCCGTAGGCAGTGATCATGGCAACCGGCACCTGGGGATGGCGCTGCTGGATGTACTGCACCAGCTCCATGCCGGTGCCGTCCGGCAGGCGCATGTCGGTCAGGCACAGGTCGATGCGCTCGCGGGTCAGGCAGTCGCGGGCTTCCTTGAGGCTGCGCGCGCTGCGGGTGTCGAGCTTCATGCGCCCGAGGGTGATCTCGAGCAGCTCGCGGATATCGGGTTCGTCGTCGACGATCAGGGCTTTCTGGCGACTCATGAAGGGGTCTTGCTCTTGTTGTTGTTCAGGCTGGGTGTTGGCGCCCAGCTCATCTTGCGGGGATGGGCGAAGGTGATGCGGAAACAGCTGCCCCCCTCGGGGCGCGGGTGGTAGGCCAGGTGCGCCTGGTTGCTCTCGCACAGCTCGCGGGAGATGTACAGGCCCAGGCCGGTGCCCTTGCTGTCGGTGGTGTAGAACGGCTCGAAGATGTGCTGCTGCTGGTCGGCCTGTACGCCGGGCCCGTCGTCGAGCACATCCAGCACCGGCAGGTCGCTTTGCGGATCCCGGTACAGGCGCATCCACACCTGGCCGTGCGAGTGGCTGCGGGCGCTGTAGCGCAGGCCGTTCTGCACCAGATTGCTGAGGATCTGGGTCAGCTGGTGCGGGTCGAAGCGGGTCTGGATGCTGCCGCTGGCGGTCTCCAGGTGCAGCTGCTGGTCGCTGGTGGCGTTCTGGCGGAACTCGCTGGCGAAGCGGTGCAGCCAGTACTTGAGGTCGAGCAGCTGGGGCACGGCCTGGCGGCGCCGCGACAGCTGCAGCACGTTCTCGATCACGTGGTTCATGCGCCGCGACTGGTCCTGGACGATCTGCGCCAGACGCCGGTCCGGGTCGGCCAGCTCCTCGGATTCGAGCAGCAGTTGCGCGGCATGGCTGATGGCACCCAGCGGATTGCGGATCTCGTGGGCGATGCCGGCAGTCAGGCGGCCGAGGGACACCAGCTTCATTTCCTGGGCGTGCTGGGCGATCTCCGAGCTGTCCTCGATGAACACCAGGGTATTCAGGGCGCGGCCGTGGTGCAGGCTGGCGAAGCTCGGCTGCAGGGTGCGTGCATCCTCGCCCAGGCTCAGTCGCTGCGGGCGGCGCGCCGGGTTGTAGATCCACTGGCGCAGGCGCTCCAGCAGTTCCGGGCAGACCTCCTCCAGTGACTGGCCGGCCAGCTCCCGGCCGAGCATCTGGCGGGCGCCGGGGTTGGCCAGCAGCACGCGGTGCTCCTGATCAAGCACCAGGATGCCGGTGCGCATGCGCTGCAGAATCAGGCTGTTGAGTGCCTCGAGGTTGGCCACGTCGTCTGCGCGCTGGCGCGCCAGCCGCTCGCTGATCTGCAGGCGGCGGGCCAGGCTCTGCACGGTGAGCGCCACGGCAAAACACAGCGCACCGAGGGCGCCGGCCTGCAGGAAATGGTTGCCGATGCCGGGCAGGCGCAGGGCCAGATGGAAGGTCAGCAGCACCACCGCCAGGGCAGCCACGGCGGCAATGAGCAGGCCGCTGCGCCCGCGCAGCAGCAGGTTGGCGATGGCCACGGCAATGATCATCAGGCTGCCCAGGCCGCTGGATGGCCCGCCCCCGGCGTAGAACAGGGCGCCGAGCAGCAGCACGTCCAGCAGCGCCAGGGCAAAGAAGTGCGGGCTGTGCGCGCGCTGCACCAGCAGGCTGGCGAAGATGTTGATGATCAGGTACGCCCAGCTGCCGAAGCGGAACAGCGGCGCGTCGGCCACCTGCAGCAGGCGGTCGTCCAGGTTGCTGGAGATCAGCATCACCAGCAGCAGGCCGACGCTCAGACGATAGAGATGATACAGGCGCAGCGCCCGTTGGCCGGGGTCAAGGCCAAGCGTGACGCCGAGTGAAATCACGATGAACGATGATCCTGTTCCAGGTGCGCCTGACTGCAATACCACTTGCCGTCCTGCTGCAGGGCCTGGGCCTGCGGCAGATGCACCTGGCAATGGGCGCAGCGAACCATGCGCGGGGCTTCGTCGGGACGGGGGGCGGCGCGGCGATCGACGCGCGGGCGGGTGTGGCGGCGCCACAGCCAGACGACGGCGGCGATCAGGATGATCCAGAACAGCAGGCGAACCATGGCCTTTCTCGGGTGAACGCAGGAGATGCGAAGTGTATCCAAGCTGATGGGGCAGGCACAGCGGCCAATGGCCACGCTGTGCGTTGTTTCCGGGGGGGCCGTTGCGGGACAATGCGGCCGCGGCGCCCCGGGTGCCGGAATCTTTGCATGGAGACGGGCATGAGCCAAACCCTGCGGGTCGTGATGGCCCAGCTGAACCTGCGCGTGGGAGACATCCACGGCAATGTGGAACGCATCATCGAGGCGGCGGTGATCGCCCGCGATCAGCGTGAGGCGGATGTCATCCTGTTTCCCGAACTGGCGCTGTGCGGCTATCCCCCGGAGGACCTGCTGCTGCGTTCCAGCATGCAGCTGCGCATCGAGGATGCGCTGCGGCGCCTGCGCCAGGAGGTGAGCGGCATCTACATGGTGGTCGGCTACCCCTGGCTGGAGGACGACAAGCGCTATAACGCCGCGGCGGTGATCGCTGATGGCGAGCTGCTGGCCACCTATTACAAGCAGCACCTGCCCAATTACCGGGTGTTCGACGAGAAGCGCTATTTCGAGCCGGGCCGCCAGGCCTGCGTGGTCGACATCAAGGGCGTGCCGGTGGCGATCAGCATCTGCGAGGACATCTGGTTCCCCGGCCCGATGGCCCAGGCCCGTGAGGCCGGCGCCCGGCTGATGCTCAGCCTCAACGCCTCGCCCTTCCATCTGGACAAGCAGCGCGAGCGCGAGGAAATCCTCGCCCAGCGTGCCCGCGAGGGCGGCATGCCGGTGGTCTATGTCAATCAGGTGGGTGGCCAGGACGAGCTGGTGTTCGACGGCGGCAGCTGCGTGGTGGACGCCGGCGGGCAGGTCTGCCAGCGCGCCCAGATGTACGAGGAGCTGCTGTTCCCGGCCGACCTGCGCTGCGAGCCGGACGGCGTGGTGCCGCAACCGGGCCATCTGGCGCCGCTGCCGGAGCTGGAGGCCAGCGTCTACCAGGCCCTGGTGGTGGGTGTGCGCGACTACGTTACCAAGAATGGCTTCAAGGGCGTGGTGCTGGGGCTTTCCGGCGGTATCGACTCGGCCCTGACCCTGGCGGTGGCGGTGGACGCGCTGGGCGCCGAGCGGGTCGAGGCGGTGATGATGCCCTATCACTACACCGCGCAGATCAGCCTGGAGGATGCCGAGCAGCAGGCCCGCACCCTGGGCGTGACCTACCGGGTACTGCCCATCGCCTCGATGGTCGAGGCTTTCATGAACACCCTGTCTCCGGTATTCGAGGGGCTGGGCCGCGACACCACCGAGGAGAACCTGCAGGCCCGCTGCCGCGGCACCCTGCTGATGGCCATTTCCAACAAGAAGGGCAGCCTGGTGCTGACCACCGGCAACAAGAGCGAGGTGGCGGTAGGCTACTGCACCCTGTACGGCGACATGGCCGGCGGCTTCGACGTGCTCAAGGACGTGCCCAAGACCCTGGTGTTCCGCCTGTGCGAATACCGCAACAGCCTGGGTGACGGCGAGATCATTCCGCAGCGGGTCATCGACCGGCCGCCGTCAGCGGAGCTGGCGCCCGGCCAGAAGGACGAGGATTCGCTGCCGCCGTATCCGGTGCTCGACGAGATCCTCAAGCTGTACATCGAGTACGACCTGTCGGCCAACGCCATCATTGCCGAGGGCTTCGACGCCGACACCGTGCGCCGGGTGCTGCGCCTGGTGGACCTCAACGAGTACAAGCGCCGCCAGGCCGCCGTGGGCCCGCGCATCACCCAGCGCGGCTTCGGCCGCGACCGTCGTTATCCGATCACCTCGGGGTGGCGGCTGGGCGACTGAACACGCCGGCGCGGCCTCGCCGCCGCGCCGCATGCCCCGTACACTACGCGCCCCTTTGCGTTTCGAGTCCGTTTCAGCCATGCAAATCGCCCTGGCTCCCATGGAGGGGCTGGTCGACGACCTGCTGCGCGACCTGCTGACCCGCGTGGGCGGCATCGACTGGTGCGTCACCGAATTCATCCGTGTCAGCGACCGGCTGCTGCCGGCCAGTCATTTCCACAAGCTGGCGCCGGAGCTGGCGCACGGCTCGCGGACCGCCACCGGCACGCCCATGCGCGTGCAGCTGCTGGGCTCCGATCCGGCCTGTCTGGCGGACAACGCCGCCCTGGCATGCGAGCTGGGCGCCCCGGTGATCGACCTCAACTTCGGCTGCCCGGCCAAGACGGTGAACAAGTCCCGGGGCGGAGCGGTGCTGCTCAAGGAGCCGGAGCTGCTTCACCGCATCGTCAGCGAGGTGCGCCGCGCCGTACCGGCGGCCCTCCCGGTCACCGCCAAGATGCGCCTGGGCTTCGAGACGCCGGACGGCGCGCTGGATTGCGCACGCGCCCTGGCCGACGGCGGCGCGCGGCAAGTGGTGGTGCATGCGCGCACCAAGGCCCAGGGCTATCGCCCGCCGGCCCACTGGGAGTGGGTGGCCCGGGTGCAGGAGGCGCTGCCCGGCGTGCAGGTGTTCGCCAATGGCGAGATCTGGAGCCTGGAGGACTGGCAGCGCTGCCGGCAGGTCAGCGGCGTGGAGGACGTGATGCTGGGTCGCGGGCTGGTGTCGCGGCCCGATCTGGCGCGGCAAATCCTTGCCGCTCGCCGCGGCCAGCCCTGCGAGCCCATGGGCTGGGACGAGCTGCTGCCGCTGGTGCGCGAGTTCTGGCAGCGGGCCCGAGCCCGGCTGGCGCCCCGCTATGCGCCCGGCCGCCTGAAGCAGTGGCTGGGCATGCTGACGCGCAACTATCCGGAGGCGGCGCGGCTGTTCGAGCGCATTCGCCGCGAATCCGACTGTGAACGCATCGAGGTCGAACTGGCGATGTCCGACCGACTTGCCGTCGAGCCATAGGCGTCTATCGTGACGGAACGGTGACGAGGCGGTTCCGTTGGTCGCATGGATGCACCCGGGTTGCATGCGAGGGACAGGAAAGTCGTGACCGGTACGCCGGAGCGTGGGTGCCGCACCGGGATCCCCATTGCGCGAAATCGGTCGCGCAGCCCGGAAGATCCTATGTCGCTGCTCAAGCCCCTGCTGCTGCTTGCCTACCTCCTGTCCTGCCAGGACTACTATCGCGCCCGCCTGGCGGAACTCGACAGCATCGCCGCCGTGCTGATGTTCCTCGCCATGTTCGGCGTGCTGACCCTGTGCCTGTTCCTGGCCGCCTACACGCGCGCCAGCCTGCTGCGCTGGGGCTATGCGCTGG
Organism: Pseudomonas sp.; assembly: GCA_035306625.1. Lineage (GTDB taxonomy): Bacteria > Pseudomonadota > Gammaproteobacteria > Pseudomonadales > Pseudomonadaceae > Serpens. The sequence continues at coordinate 10,129 of DATGNS010000182.1, forward strand.
CGCTGTTCGGCGCCGCGGTGTTCTTCGATGCCTACCTGCGGGTCACCGCCGATTACCTGACCTATCCGCAATTCGTTTCCCTGCTGCATTCCCATGCCTTCATCGAGGATGCCCTGCGGCAGTTCCAGAGCACTGTCCTGCAGGCCAGCGTTCCCGGTCTGCTGCTGTTGCTGGGCGTCGGACTGAAGCCCGGATCGGCGCCGGTGCCGGGGTGGGTGGCGGGTTCCGCGCCCTGGATCGGCCTGCTGCTGCTGATGGCGGTTCTCTTCGTGCGTGCCGGGGCCGGTGCCCGCGGATTGCCGATGATGTACACCCCGCTGGCCTACCTCGGCCTGTACACCTACGAGGCCCTCGGCGATACCGTGGGCGAGCGTCAGCCGGTCACGCTGCCCCGCGAGGAGCGGCGCATCGACCATGACATCGTGCTGATCATCGACGAGAGCGTCTCCGGTCATTACCTGGACATCAATCACCCCGACGGGGTCCACAGCGGACTGCGCAATCCACCACCCGGGGTGAGCCTGTACAACTACGGCTATGCCGCCTCGATCGCCAACTGCAGCGCCGATACCAATGTGACCCTGCGCTACGGCGGCACCCGCGACGACTACCTGCGCATCAACTCCACCATGCCCTCCATCTGGCAGTACGCGCGACGGGCCGGGCTGCGTACCGTGTATGTCGACGCCCAGCGCACCCATGGCGCGCTGCAGAACCTGATGAGCAAGGATGAGGTGCTGGAGCTGGATGCCTTCATCCAGTACGACGACGTGCCGGTGCGTGACCGGGACATGGCGGTGGTCGACAGCCTGGTGGAGCTGCTCGGCAACGACCAGCCGGAGCTGATCCTGGTGAACAAGATGGGCGCGCACTTTCCGGTGCACGACAAGTTTCCCGACGAATTCCTGCGCTATCAGCCCGCCCTGCCGCGCGGGCGCTACCTGCATGTGGGCGACACCGGCGACCGGGACGGCTTCGACGGCACCGCCGAGGACTGGCTGCGCTACCGCAACTCCTACCGCAACACCCTGCTGTGGAACGTGGGTGAATTCTTCAGTCGGCTGCTGGCGCGGGCAGACCTGAGCCGGGCGGTCATTCTCTATACCTCGGACCATGGCCAGGACCTGCACGAGCGAGGCAACCCCGGGCTCAACACCCATTGCGGCGGCGATCCGGTGGTGGAGGAGGGGCTGGTGCCGCTGGTGGTGCTGCAGGGCAGCGGGCTGCCGACCCTCGACTGGCAGGCCGAGCTGGAAGCCAACCGCAACCGCTCCAGCCACTACAACCTGTTCCCCACGCTGCTGCAGCTGATGGGCTATCGGCTGGATGCCATCCTCGGCACCTACGGTATTCCGCTGAGCCAGCGCAGCGAGGATGAATTCACCTTCAACACCCGCTTCAACGCCCGCCTGGGTGCAGAGCCGACCTGGAAGCGCATCGACCTTGAGGAAGTGGTCGCGCCGAACCTGTGAAGTGGCCGCTACGGAGCGTGCAGGGCGCGACCGCTCTACGCGTCACCCGGCCCTGTGGGGCGGACAGCGCGTTTCTGTCCGCCGACTGGCACCCGACCGCAGCCACGAGCGGGGGACAAGAACGACGTTGTCCGCCCTACCGGAGGCAGGCGGCGCCCCGACCGTCATGCGGGGGCGCCTTGCCGGCCAGCGGCAAAGGGGTGCCGCCTGTTCGGCCCGTCGCCCTGTGAAATGTCGAGCAAGTCATTGAAATTCAAGGGGTTTGATAGATGGCACAGTGATTGCTTTCCTTGCGACAGGCAAGGCGACCGGCAACGGCGCCGGCAAATTTTCCGAGGAAGGCAGGATGGCAATCAGTTTCGACAAGGCGCTGGGGATCCACGAAAAGGCACTGAGCTTCCGCGCTCAGCGTGCCGAAGTGCTGGCCAACAACATCGCCAACGCCGATACGCCCCACTACAAGGCGCGCGACCTGGAGTTCTCCAGCGTGCTGGCCAGCCAGACGAACAAGAGCAGCTTCGGCCTGAACCGCACCAGCACCCGGCACATCGAGGGTGAAACCGTCACCTTCAGCGAAGCCGTGCTGCAGTACCGCACCCCGCATCACCCGTCCATCGACGGCAACACCGTGGATGCCCAGGTCGAGCAGGCCGCGTACACCAAGAACGCGGTGGACTTCCAGGCCAGCTTCACCTTCCTCAACAACAAGTTCAAAGGCCTGATGTCGGCCATCAAGGGGGAATAAGCCATGTCGCTGACCAACGTGTTCCACATTGCCGGTAGCGGCATGAGCGCCCAGAGCACCCGCCTGAACACCGTGGCAAGCAACATCGCCAACGCCGAGACCGTGTCCTCCAGCCTCGAGCAGACCTACCGCGCCCGCAAGCCGGTGTTCGCCACCGTGCTGCAGGAGCAGATGAACCCGGCCGGCCAGTCGCTGTTCGCCGAACAGGGTACCGCCGGTTACGGCGTGCGCGTGGCCGGCATCGTCGAGGATCAGGCCGAGCTGCAGGCCCGCTACGAGCCGAACCACCCGGCGGCGGACGAGAACGGCTACGTCTACTACCCGAATGTCAACGTGGTCGAGGAAATGGCGGACATGATCTCCGCCAGCCGCGCCTTCCAGACCAACACCGAAATGATGAACACCGCCAAGATCATGCTGCAGAAGGTGCTGACCCTCGGTCAGTAAGGTGAAGGATCATGAGCACTGTCTACACCAACACATCGCAATCCGTGCTTGATCAGTACCAGATCAAGCAGAAGGAAAAGACCACCGGCGACAGCGCCCTGGGCAAGGATTCCTTCCTGCGCCTGCTGGTTGCCCAGATGGAAAACCAGAACCCGCTGGATCCCCAGGACAACACCCAGTTCGTTGGCCAGCTGGCGCAGTTCTCCAGCCTGGAAAGCATGAACAACCTGAACTCGACGGTAGAGGCCTTCATGGGCAGCTACCAGTCGTCCCAGGCGCTGCAGGCTTCCTCTCTGGTGGGCCGCTCGGTGATCGTGCAGACCGGCAAGGCACTGGTCGATACCAGCAAGAGCATGACCGGCAACGTGATGATGCCGGCCGACGGCACCAACCTGACCGTCAAGATCTATGACGAGAAGGGCAACCTGGTGAAGACCATGCCGATGGGCGACTGGACCGCCGGCACCGTGGACTTCATCTGGGACGGCGACAACGACCGCGGTGAGAAGGTGAGCTCCGGCAACTACACCTTCGTTGCCGAGGCGCAGATCAACGGCGAAGCCACCGCGCTGGCCACCTATCTGCCGGCCACCGTCAACAGCGTCACCCTGGCGGGCGGTGAAATGCATCTGAACCTGGCTGGCATGGGGCGTCTGCCGCTCTCCAGCGTACTGACCATCGGCCAATAAAACCGGTTTCTGAAAGGAGTTAACCCATGTCGTTCAACGTCGCACTGAGCGGTCTGGCCGCGGCCAACAAGGATCTCGCGGTTACCGGCAACAACATCGCCAACGTGGCCACCACCGGCTTCAAGGCTTCGCGCGCCGAGTTCGCCGACGTTTACTCGGCCTCCATTCTCGGCACCGGTGGCAAGGTGGCCGGCGCCGGCGTACGCACCGCCGCCATTGCCCAGCAGTTCACCCAGGGCAACATCAACCACACCGGCAACAGCCTGGACCTGGCCATCAACGGCAATGGCTTCTTTGCCCTCAGTGCCCAGGGGCAGATCATGTACACCCGCGCCGGCGAGTTCGGCACCGACAAGGACGGCTACATCATCAACAGCTCGGGCTTCCGCCTGCAGGGGTATGACGTGGGCGTGGGCGGGCAGATCCTGCAGGGCAAGAAGGTGGATCTGCGGGTGGATACCTCCAACGTGCAGCCCAAGCCGACCAGCCTGATTCGCGAAACCATCAACCTGGATTCGACTGCCACCATTCCGGGCGTGACCCCCTTCAATCCGGATGAGCCCGAGTCCTTCAACTGGTCGACGTCGGTGCCGCTCTACGATTCGCTCGGCAACAGCCATACCATGACCCACTACTTCGTGAAGGGTCCGATCGATGCGGTGACGGGCAATGCCACCTGGACCATGTACACCCTGGTCAATGGCCGCAACCCGACCGATCCGAGCCAGGCATTCGACCCGGCCAATCCCGATGACACCTCGCAGGTCACCGAGCTGGAGTTCGACTCCTCCGGTCGTCTGGTTCTGCCGACCGATGGCAGCTTCAGTCTGAGCGCTGCGGATGGTAACGAGTGGGTTCCCGGCGAGATCACCAACCCCAACACCAACCCGCCGACCTGGGGCCCCAACGGCGCCATCGCCAGCTTGAATGGCGTGACCGTCAACTTCAGCGACATGACCCAATACAACGCGGTTTCGGCGGTCACCAGCCAGAACCAGGACGGCTACGCCACCGGCCAGCTGTCGGGCCTGACCATTGACGAGACCGGCAACATGTTTGCCGCCTTCACCAACGGCCAGTCCAAGCTGATCGGTCAGGTGATGCTGGTCAACTTCTCCAACCCGCAGGGTCTGAAGCCGGTCGGTGGCACCGCCTGGGTGGAAACCTACGCGTCCGGCGTACCGATCGAGGGCATGGCCAAGACTGGTACCTTCGGGGCCATTCAGGCTGGCGCCCTGGAGGAATCCAACGTCGACCTGACCGCCCAGCTGGTGCAACTGATCAAGGCGCAGAGCAACTACCAGGCGAACGCCAAGACGGTCACCACCGAAAGCACCGTCATGCAGACCACCATCAACATGACCTGATGGTTGCATGACTGAAGAAAACGGGGGCCTGCGGGCTCCCGTTTTCGTTTGTCCTCCGAGCGGTGCGGCGCCTTGATCAGGCGTGGCGCCGGGGGCCTCAGGCCCGATAGCATTATTGTCACCTGGCATGATGCTTGCTCCTACTCTGGCAAGGCCCGCAAGGGCGGCAAGAACATGCCGGAGAATTGAAGTGGACAAGATGCTGTATGTGGCAATGACAGGAGCAAGCCAGAACACGCTGGCACAGCGCCTTCATGCCAACAATCTGGCCAACATTTCCACCAACGGTTTCCGCCGCGACTTCGAGCAGGCGCGTTCCATGCCGGTGTTCGGCGACAGCCTGCCGGCCCGCGCCTACGCCATGACCGAGCGGCCGGCCACCGACTTCACTCCGGGCGCTCTGCAGGAAACCGGTCGCGACCTGGACATCGCCATCGAGGGCGACGGCTGGATCGCCGTGCAGACCCCGCTGGGCGGCGAGGCCTATGTGCGCACCGCCAGCCTGACCATCGATTCCGTGGGTATCCTGCGCGCCGGCAACGGTTTGCCGGTGATGGGCAATGCCGGCCCGGTGGTGATTCCG
>DATGNS010000183.1:0-13500 GCA_035306625.1 Pseudomonas sp.
GCTGGAAGTGCTCGGCGTGCACTGCTTCGGCTACCAGGCCTCGGAGATCGTGCACATCGGCCAGGCGATCATGAACCAGAAGGGCGAGGCGAATACCATCAAGTACTTCGTCAACACCACCTTCAACTACCCGACCATGGCGGAAGCCTACCGGGTGGCGGCCTTCGACGGACTGAACCGGCTTTTTTGACGGGCTCCGCCCGGTCGCCTGAGCCGGGCGGGGATCTTCTGGAGGACTCCCGGAACTGGCACTGGCCGAATCGGGAAAGCTTCTGATCAGGCCCAAAGGCCCGCCTTGCGCGGGCCTTTGGCTTTTCCGGGAAACATCCTTGGGTGGGGGCGGGGCTTGTTGCGGGAGCGGCTGTGGTCGCGATGACGCGGCGGGGAGTGGTTTTCGTAATCGCGGCTTCAGCCGCGATCAGGGCCGCACCGATGCTGTCACGGCCGAAGCCGCTTGCAGGTTTGTGCCTGTCGGGGTGGCGGACCAGCGCCGCGATCGGATGCCCGCAACCGCTGCGTAGCCGACTACTTGAGCCCCAGTGTCTCCACGGCCAGGCCCGGGAAGTCGGTAATGATGCTGTCCACGCCGAAATCGGCCAGGCGACGCATCAGGGCCGGTTCGTTGACCGTCCACACCGACACGTGCAGGCCCTGGCGCTGTGCCTTGAGCAGGCGTTCCGGGGTGCACAGGGTCCAGTTCAGGGCCAGCAGGTCGCAGCCGTACTGGCTGGCCACCTTGAGCGGGTCCAGCCAGGCGTATTCGGCCACCAGGCCACGGGACAGCTCCGGTGCCCAGTGGCGCAGCGCGCGCAGCACCAGGCGGGAACTGGAGGTCACCGTGACCTTGTCGGTCAGGCCGTAGCGCTCGGTCAGCTCCCGGATGGCCTTGACGGTACGGCGGGCGCGCTCGCGGGAGGCGCTCTTCACCTCCAGCTGCCAGTGTTCGAACGGGCACTGCTCGAACAGCTCGGCCAGGGTGGGAATGGGCGTCGGCTGCGGCCAGCCGGGACCGCCCAGGCGGGCATCGTAGGTGCGCAGCTCTTCGGCGCTGTGCTCGACCACCTTGCCGCGTCGGCCGGTGGTGCGCTTGAGGCTCGGATCGTGGATCACCATCAGCTCGCCGTCCCGCGACAGGTGCAGGTCCAGCTCGCAGCGGGTCACGCCATGCTCCAGGCATTTCTTGAAACTGGCCAGGGTATTTTCCGGGGCTTCGCCCTTGGCGCCACGGTGGCCGTAGATCAGGGTCATGCAATCTCCAGGGGCAGGGTCACTGGCCCTGCGCGGGTGGGGTGGGGCGCGGGTGGCGAACACTGTCGATCACCCGGTCATGTTCGAAATAGACGGAAAACCCCGGATAGTCCCAGCGCCTGATGGGGGGCTGACCGACGGCCGGGTGCCGGGTTGCCGGCGGACCGAAGCGGGATTCCACGGCCTGCTGGCTGTCGCCCTGGCGGGGCAGCTGCTGGCTGGGGTCGCCCTGCTGGCCTACGGGAACCTCCAGGACCTGGGCAACGGCGGAGAAGGGCAGCAACAGGGCGAACAGAAGGGCGAAGCGGGGCATGCGCGGGCTCTCATGGCTGATCGGACAGTTCGCGGGCCTGGCGGCGTGCCTGGGCCTGCTTCTGCAGGATATGCCGGGCCAGCAGCTGGCGCTGTGCGTCGGTCAACGCTTCGAACTCCGCGCCCACCAGGAAGCCGCCCTCGGCAGCCGGCTGGCAGTGCGCGATGCGCGCCCGCAGCAACAGGCCCAGGGCCTGGGGCAGCAGAAGCAGGCGCAGGTTCACCTCTTCGTTGCGCTGCAGGGGCTGGTCGTGGCGGAAGCTGATGCCGCCTTCGCTGAGGGTGACCTGCTGCGGGGCGCCGAATTCCTGGTACAGCCCCTGGGCCAGGACTTCGCCGATCAGGTCGATGCGACGGTTCATCACCCGCAGCAGGTTGCCCATCAGGCGGTCGCGCTCGCCCAGCTGGCGCAGCAGGTGCTGGGCCTCGAAATCCAGCACGCTGAGCTCGCCGAGCAGCCCGAACAGGTGGGATTCGCCGCCGGGCGTGGCATTGTCCGCGCCGTCCAGCGGAACGATCGACAATGCGACCTGGTCTTCGATGCGGTAGTATTCGCGGCGATCTGCGTCTTGCATGGGCATGGCGATCCGATAGCAATCTGGAGTCGCCAGAGTGTAAGACGCCCGGCGTCCGACGGCCAGCCGGCCTGTGGGGACCCTTGCCGGGATGTCCCGCCCGCGTCGCGCGGGTTGTTTTCCAGGCCGAACGGACGTTTGCTTCCCACATGTTCAGACCCCTCGCAGTCTTCATCGGTACCCGCTACACCCGCGCCCGGCGACGCAGCCGTTTCGTTTCCTTCATCTCCCTCACCTCGATGCTTGGCCTGGCCCTCGGGGTGATGGTGATGATCCTGGTGCTGTCGGTGATGAACGGCTTCGATCGCGAGATGCGCGAGCGAGTGCTGGGCATGGTGCCCCACGCCAGCCTGGAGACCGGTCAGGCTTTGGCTGACTGGCCCGCCCTGGCCGAGCGCCTGCGTCAGCATCCCCAGGTGCTGGCGGTGGCCCCCTACACGCAGATGCAGGGACTGCTGACCCACGCGGGCCAGGTGCAGAAGGTGCTGATCAATGCCGTGGATCCACAGCGCGAGGCGCAGGTGTCCATCGTCGAGCAGTTCTTTCTCCAGGGCGACCTGAGCGCGCTGCGCCCGGGCGAGTTCGGCCTGCTGATCGGCGACCGGGCCGCCGCGAAGCTGGGTGTGGGGGTCGGCGACAAGGTCACCTTCGTGGCGCCCGAGGTGGCGGTCACTCCGGCCGGCATGTTCCCGCGCATGAAGCGCTTCACCGTGACCGGCATCTTTCATGTGGGTGCGGGCGAGATCGACGGCTTCGTGGCCATGGCCCACATCGAGGACGCCGCGCGCCTCAAGCGCTGGCGAACCGACCAGGTGCAGGGCCTGCGCCTGAAGTTCGCCGACCTGTTCCAGGCGCCGGGCCTGTCCTGGCTGCTGGCCGGCAGCCTGGGCGAGGACTTCTTCGCCCGCGACTGGACCCGCACCCACGGCAATCTCTACCAGGCCATCCGCATGGAGAAGGCCATCATCGGCCTGCTGTTGCTGCTGATCGTCGCGGTGGCCGCCTTCAATATCATCTCCACGCTGGTCATGGTGGTGACCGACAAGAAATCCGACATCGCCATCCTGCGCACCCTCGGCGCCTCGCCGGCGCGCATCATGGGCATCTTCATGGTCCAGGGTACGGTGATCGGCGTGGTCGGCACGCTGATCGGCGCGCTGCTGGGCATTCTCGCGGCGCTGAACGTCAGCGACGGCATCGCCGCGCTGGAACGCCTGCTGGGCCACAAGTTCCTCAGCGCCGAGGTGTACTTCATCGACTATCTGCCGTCCCAGCTGGTGCTGGAGGACGTGCTGCTGGTCTGTGGCTCGGCCCTGCTGCTGAGTTTTCTCGCCACCCTTTACCCGGCCTGGCGTGCCGCGCGCACCCAGCCTGCGGAGGCTTTGCGTTATGAGTGACAAGGCGGTGCTGAGCTGTCGCAACCTGGGCAAGAGCTACGACGAGGGCCCGCAGCCGGTGGAAGTGCTCAGCGACGTGCAGCTGGAGCTGCTGCCCGGCGAGCGCGTGGCCATCGTCGGCAGCTCCGGTTCCGGCAAGAGCACCCTGCTCAATCTGCTGGGCGGGCTGGACACGCCCAGCAAGGGCAGCGTCTGGCTGGCCGGCGAGGAGCTGTCGGCCCTGGGCGAGAAGGCCCGCGGTCTGCTGCGCAACCGGGCGCTGGGCTTCGTCTACCAGTTCCACCACCTGCTGCCGGAATTCACCGCCCTGGAGAACGTCTGCATGCCGCTCCTGATCGGCCGGACGCCCATCCCGGAGGCGCGCCAGCGCGCCAGCGAGCTGCTGGCCCGGGTCGGCCTGGGGCATCGCCTGGAGCACAAGCCCGCCGAGCTGTCCGGTGGCGAGCGTCAGCGTGTGGCCATTGCCCGAGCGCTGGTCAACCGCCCGGCGCTGGTCCTGCTCGACGAGCCCACCGGCAACCTCGACCGGCACACCGCCCAGGGCATCCAGGAGCTGATGCTGGAGCTCAGCCAGTCGCTGCACACCGCCTTCCTGGTGGTGACCCATGACCCGGATCTGGCACGCCAGATGGATCGCGTGCTGCGCCTGGCCGACGGCCGCCTGGCGGCGGAGTAGGCCCATGTTCAGACCCCTGGCTCTGTTCGTCGGTGCCCGCTACACCCGGGCCAAGCGGCGCAACCACTACATCTCCTTCATTTCGCTGACGTCCATGCTCGGCCTGACCCTCGGCGTGCTGGCCATGATCGTGGTGCTGTCGGTGATGAACGGCTTCCAGAAGGAAATGAGCGGGCGCATCCTCGGCACCATTCCCCACGCCACGCTGACTGCCGTGACGCCCATGGATGACTGGCAGGCGGTGGCCGAGCGAGTACTGGCGCATCCGGAGGTGACCGGCGCGGTGCCGCTGGCCGAGCTGGAGGGCATGCTGTCCTACCGGGGCGCCATGCTGCCGGTGCAGGTCAATGGCATCGATCCGTCCCGGGAAGATGAGGTCTCCATCGTCGGCAGCCATATGCAGCGTGGAACCCTGGGCAACCTGCAGCCGGGGGAGTATGGCGTGGTGATCGGTGAGCTGATCGCCCGGCGTTTCGCCCTTGGCATCGGCGACAAGCTGACCCTGATCGTCCCCGAGGCCAGCGACTCGGCCGCCGGGGTCACGCCGCGCATGCAGCGCCTGACCGTGGCCGGCATCTTCAAGGTGGGCGCCGAGCTGGACGGCACCCTGGCGCTGATCCACATCGCCGACGCGGCGCAGATCCTGCGTCTGGAACCGGGCCAGGTGCCGGCGCTGCGCCTGGCGCTCGCCGACCTGTACCAGGCGCCGCGCATCGGCGGCGAGCTGAACGCGGCGCTGGGCGAGGGCTACCGGATCGACGACTGGACCCGTACCCAGGGCAGCCTGTTCGCCGCCATGCAGATGGAGAAGACGATGATCGGCCTGCTTCTGCTGCTGATCATCGCGGTGGCCGCCTTCAACATCATCGCCACCCTGATCATGGTGGTGGCCGACAAGCGCACCGACATCGCCATCCTGCGCACCCTGGGCGCCACGCCGGGGCAGATCATGGCCACCTTCATGGTGCAGGGCACCCTGATCGGCCTGGTGGGCACGCTGCTGGGCGGGGTGCTCGGCGTGCTGGCCGCGCTGAACGTCAGCGAACTGGTCGGCTGGCTGGAGCGCCTGAGCGGCCAGCAGATCCTCAGCTCCGACATCTACTTCGTCAGCTACCTGCCCTCCGACCTGCAGTGGCTGGACGTGGCGCTGATCTGCGGTGCCGCGCTGATTCTCAGTTTCCTGGCTACCCTGTACCCGGCCTGGCGCGCCGCCAGGACGCAGCCGGCCGAAGCGCTGCGCTACGAATAGTCATTCACCCCGATGATCACCGGAGGCAAGGAGGCCTCCCATGCGCACAGGGATGCTGGCGCTCGGCGCGGGCCTGCTGGTCCTGCGCTTCCTTCCCGCCCTGCCCGAACCCGTCTGGCTGCTGTCGATGGCGGCGGTCGGCCTGTTGCTGCTGCCGTTTCGCACCTACCCGCTGGGCCTGTTCATGCTCGGTCTGGCCTGGGCCTGCGCCTCGGCGCAACTGGCCCTGGATGATCGTCTGAGCCCGGAGCTGGACGGACGCATCCTCTGGGTAGAGGGCCGGGTGGCCGGCCTGCCGGAATGGCGTGACGGCGTGGTGCGCTTCGTGCTGGAGCGTCCCGAATCACGGCGCGCCGAGCTGCCGACCCGACTGCGGCTGAGCTGGCACCAGGGGCCGGAGCTGCGCAGCGGCGAGCGCTGGCGCCTGGCGGTGCACCTCAAGCGGCCCCACGGCATGCAGAATCCCGGCGGTTTCGATTACGAGGCCTGGCTGCTGGTCCAGCGCATCGGCGCCACCGGCACCGTGAAGGCCGGCGAGCGCCTGGCGGCCGCCGAAGGGGCGCAGGCGTGGCGCGACGGCCTGCGCCAGCGGCTGCTGGACATGCCGGCGTTCGGCCGCGAAGGCGGTCTGGTGGCGCTGGTGCTGGGCGATGGCTCGGGCCTGCCCGCGGCCGACTGGCGCATCCTGCAAGACACTGGCACCGTGCACCTGATGGTGATCTCCGGTCAGCACATCGGGCTGATCGCCCTGCTGGTCTATGGCGCCGTGGCCGGGCTGGCGCGCTTCGGGCTGTGGCCCGGCTTGTTGCCCTGGCTGCCCTGGGCCTGTGGCCTGGCCCTGGGAGCGGCCCTCGGCTACGGCTGGCTGGCCGGCTTCGAGGTGCCGGTGCAGCGCGCCTGCACCATGCTCGCCCTGGTGCTGCTCTGGCGCCTGCGCTTTCGCCAGCTGGGCATCTGGACGCCGCTGCTGGCCGCGCTGCTGCTGGTGCTGCTGATCGAGCCGCTGGCCAGCCTGCAGGCCGGTTTCTGGCTGTCCTTCGCGGCGGTGGCGGTGCTGCTGCTGGCATTCGCCGGGCGGCTGGGCGCCTGGGCCTGGTGGCGCAGCCTGGGTCGCGCCCAGTGGGCCGCCGCACTGGGCCTGCTGCCGGTGCTGCTGGCGCTGGCTCTGCCGGTGAGCATCAGCGGTCCGCTGGCCAATCTGCTGGCGGTGCCCTGGGTGGGCTTCGTGGTGGTGCCGCTGGCGCTGCTGGCAACGCTGCTGCTGCCGCTGACGCCGCTGGCCGAAGGGCTCTGGTGGCTAGCCGGCGGCGCCCTGGAGCTGCTGTTTTTGCTGCTGGAGTGGCTGGCGGCGGCGGTGCCGGCCTGGCTGGGCGCCCGGGCACCCCTGTGGGCCTGGCTGCTGGGCGCGCTGGGCGTGGTGCTTCTGCTGCTGCCCGGCGGAGTGCCCCTGCGCCTGCTAGGCGCGCCGCTGATCCTGCTGTTGCTGTTGCCGCCGCGGCAGGCCGTGCCGCACGGGCAGGCGGAGGTCTGGCAGCTGGATGTGGGGCAGGGCCTGGCGGTGCTGATTCGCACCCGGGACCATGCGCTGCTCTACGACGCCGGCGGGCGTTTCGGTGACTTCGACCTGGGGGAACGCGTGGTGCTGCCGGCGCTGCGTGCCCTGGGGGTGCCGCGCCTGGATCTGCTGCTGATCAGCCACGGCGACAACGACCATGCCGGCGGCGCGGGAGCGATCTGGCGCCACGCGTCGCCGGCCGGACTGTGGAGCGGCGAGCCGCGGCGCCTGGACGGCCTGCCGGCGCAACCCTGCCCCTCCGGTGCACGCTGGCAGTGGAACGAGGTGGCCTTTCAGGTCTGGCGCTGGCCCGAGGCGCGTGGCGGCAACGATGCCTCCTGCGTGCTGCGGGTGGAGGCCGGTGGCGAGACCCTGCTGCTCACCGGCGACATCGACGCCCGGGCCGAGGCGGCGCTGCTGGCCAGCGATCTGGAGCTGCGCGCCGAATGGCTGTTCGCTCCGCATCATGGCAGCCGCTTTTCCTCCACGCCGGCGTTCATTCGCGCCGTGGCGCCCGCCAACGTGCTGTTCTCCCGGGGCGCCCACAACGCCTTCGGGCATCCCCACCCGCGAGTGCTGGAGCGCTACCGGCAGCAGGGCGCGCGCCTGCACGACAACGTGACGGACGGCGCGCTGCGCATCCGCCTGGGCGCCCGTGCCGACGCCGAAGGCTGGCGATCCGGTCGGCGCTTCTGGCGAGAAAACTGAGAAACCGGGCGATCGGCTCCGCAATTCGGCTGTGGTAGAGTGGCGCGCACTTTTCCGGAGGATTGCCACAGTGTGGGAATTGGTAAAAGCCGGCGGCTGGATCATGCTGCCGATCATTCTCTGTTCTGTCACGGCCGCGGCCATCATCGTCGAACGTTTCTGGACCCTGCGCCCGTCGCGGGTCACGCCGCCGCATCTGCTCGGCCTGGTGTGGCGCTGGATCAAGGACAAGAAGCTCAATCACGAGCGCCTCAAGGAACTGCGCGCCAATTCGCCGCTGGGTGAGATCCTCGCCGCCGGCCTGGCCAACTCCCGCCACGGCCGGGAGATCATGAAGGAATGCATCGAGGAAGCCGCCTCCCGCGTCATCCATGAGCTGGAGCGCTACCTCAACGCCCTGGGCACCATCGCCGGCATCGCGCCGCTGCTCGGCCTGCTGGGCACCGTGCTGGCCATGATCGACATCTTCAGCGCCTTCACCGGCTCGGGCATGGCCAACGCGCCGCTGCTGGCCGGCGGTATCGCCAAGGCGCTGATCACCACCGCCGCGGGCCTGATGGTCGGCATCCCGGCGCTGTTCTTCCACCGCTACCTGCAGCGTCGGGTCGACGAGCTGGTGGTCGGCATGGAGCAGGAAGCCATCAAGCTGGTGGATGTGGTGCACGGCGAGCGCACCGTCGATCTGGCCGAGAACAGCAAGCGCGAGGGCAGCAAGGCGTGAAATTCCGGCGCAGACAGCGGGACACCGTGGAGATCGGTCTGGCTCCCCTGATCGATGTGGTCTTCATCCTGTTGCTGTTCTTCGTGGTTACCACCACCTTCACCCGGGAGACCCGGCTGAAGGTGGACCTGCCCGAGGCAGCCAGCGGCGCGCCCATGGAGGAAACCGAGCTGCGGCCGCTGGAAGTGCTGGTCGGCGCCGATGGCAGCTTCTCGGTGAATGGCAAGGCCCTGGTCAAGAGCGACCTGAACAGCCTGATGACCGCCCTGCAGCGCGAGTCCGAGGGGGACACCAGTCTGCCGCTGACCATCAGCGCCGACGGCAAGGCGCCGCACCAGTCGGTGGTCACCGCCATGGACGCCGCCGGCAAGCTGGGCTTCTCGCGTCTGCGCATCGCCACCGTGGAAGCCCAGGCGACGCCCTGATGAGCCTCGCCGACCGCCTGCTGCAGGCCTGGTACCAGGAGCGCGGCCATCCGCTGCTGGGCCTGCTGCGTCCCCTCGAAGCCCTCTATCGTCGCGTGGTGCAGCGCAGGCGCGCCGCGTTTCTCGATGGCCGGGGTGAGATCTATCGCGCACCGGTTCCGGTCATCGTGGTGGGCAACATCACCGTCGGCGGCACCGGCAAGACTCCGCTGATTCTCTGGCTGATCCAGCACTGTCGGGCCCGCGGTCTGCGCGTCGGCGTGGTCAGCCGCGGCTATGGTGCCAGGCCGCCGAGCCTGCCCTGGCGGGTCCTGCCCGATCAGGACGCGGCCGTTACCGGCGACGAGCCGGCGCTGATCGTGCGTCGCACCGGCGTGCCGCTGTTCATCGATCCGGACCGGGGCAGGGCAGTGCGCGCCCTGCTGGACAGCGAGGCGGTGGACCTGGTCCTGTGCGACGACGGCCTGCAGCACTACCGCCTGGCCCGTGACCTGGAACTGGTGCTGATCGACGCCGCGCGCGGCCTGGGCAACCGCCGCTGCCTGCCCGCCGGCCCGCTGCGCGAGCCCGAGGAGCGCCTGCGCAGCGTGGACGCCGTGCTGTTCAACGGTGCGACCCATGACCGCGCCGACGGCTACGCCTTCCGGCTGCAGCCCACCGAGCTGGTGCAGGTCGGCAGCGGCCAGCGCCGCCCGCTGGGCTATTTCCCCCCGGGCCAGAGCCTGCACGCGGTGGCCGGCATCGGCAATCCGCGACGTTTCTTCGCCACCCTCGAAGCGCTACACTGGCGGCCGATTGCCCATCCGTTCGCCGATCATGCGCAGTACAGCGTCGAGCAGCTGACCTTCAGCCCGCCGCTGCCGCTGCTGATGACCGAGAAGGATGCGGTCAAATGCCGTGACTTCGCCGCCGACGACTGGTGGTACCTGGCGGTCGACGCCATGCCATCGCCGGCCTTCGTCGCCTGGTTCGACGCGCAGCTGGCGCGCCTGTTGCCGGAGCCTGGCTGAAGCGGGCGCCTTCCCTGTTCGTGAGGAATTCCCGATGGACCCGAAACTGCTCGATATCCTGGCCTGCCCGGTGTGCAAGGGCCCGTTGCAGCTCAGCGAGGACAAGACCGAGCTGATCAGCAAGGGCGCCGGCCTGGCCTACCCGATCCGCGACGGCATCCCGGTGATGCTGGAGAGCGAAGCCCGCACCCTGACCGTCGACGAGCGTCTGGACAGCCGTAAATGAGCCAGGCCTTCACCGTCGTCATTCCCGCCCGCTACGCCTCCACCCGTCTGCCCGGCAAGCCGCTGCAGGACATTGCCGGCAAGCCGATGATTCAGCACGTCTGGGAACAGGCGCGCAGGTCCTCTGCCACCCGCGTGGTGGTGGCCACCGATGACGAGCGCATCGTCGAGGCCTGCCGCGCCTTCGGCGCCGAGGTGCTGCTGACCCGCGCCGACCATGACTCCGGCACCGACCGTCTGGCCGAGGTGGCCAGCCAGCTGGGCCTGGCCAGCGACGCCATCGTGGTCAACGTGCAGGGCGACGAGCCGCTGATTCCGCCGCGCATCATCGATCAGGTGGCGGCCAACCTGGCGGCCAACCCCCAGGCGGGCATCGCCACCCTGGCCGAACCCATCACCGAGGTGCAGGCGCTGTTCAACCCCAACGTGGTCAAGGTGGTCAGCGACGAGACCGGCCTGGCCCTGACCTTCTCCCGCGCGCCGCTGCCCTGGGCCCGCGACGCCTTTGCCGCCAGCCGCGAGCAACTGCCCGAGGGCGTGCCCTACCGCCGCCATATCGGCATCTACGCCTACCGGGCCGGCTTCCTGCAGGATTTCGTCACCTGGGGTCCCTGCTGGCTGGAGAAGACCGAATCCCTGGAACAGCTGCGCGCGCTCTGGCACGGGGTGCGCATCCATGTGGCCGATGCCCTGGAGGCGCCGCCCACCGGCGTGGACACCCCGGAAGACCTGGCGCGCGTCCGCCGGCTGCTGGGCGCCTGACATGAAGGTGCTGTTCGTCTGCCTGGGCAACATCTGCCGCTCGCCGACCGCCGAGGGGGTGTTCCGCCAGCGCCTGCGCGAGGCCGGCCTGGACGGCCGGGTGACGGTGGATTCCGCCGGCACGGCCGCCTGGCATGTGGGCAAGGGGCCGGATCCGCGCACCTGCCGTGCCGCGCTGCGGCGCGGCTACGACCTCAGTCCGCTGCGCGCCCGCCAGGTGGCGGCGGAGGACTACCGGCGCTTCGATCTCATGCTGGCCATGGATCACGACAACCTGCTGCGCCTCAAGGAGTTTCGCCCTGACGGGGCCCGGGCCGAACTGGACCTGTTCCTCGGCCGCTACGGCCTGGGGCGAGGCGTGGTGCCCGATCCCTACCATGGCGGCGCCGAGGGCTTCGAGCAGGTGCTGGATCTCATCGAGGCGGGCTGTGACGCGCTGATCAGCGAAATCAAGGGGCGCCTGTGAGCCTGACCGTCATCACCGACCAGTCCCTCAAGGCGTTCAACACCTTTGCCGTGGCCGTGCGCGCGGCGCACTACGCCGAGGCGCACAGCGAGGCGGAGGTGCGCGAGGCGCTGGCGCTGGCCCGGGACCGGGGCTGGCCGCTGCTGCCCATTGGCGGCGGCAGCAACCTGCTGCTGACCCGCGACCAGGACGCCCTGGTCCTGCGCATGGCCCTGCGCGGCCGGCGTATCCTGGCCGACGATGGCGAGGCCGTGGTGGTCGAGGCCGAGGCCGGCGAGCCCTGGCATCCGTTCGTGCTCTGGACCCTCGAGCAGGGCCTTTGCGGTCTGGAGAACCTCAGCCTGATTCCCGGCACCGTGGGCGCCGCGCCCATGCAGAACATCGGCGCCTACGGGGTGGAGATCAAGGATCGCTTCGCGGGCCTGACCGCGCTGGATCGCCAGAGCGGCGAACTGCGCGAATTCGACCTGGAGGACTGCCAGTTCGCCTACCGGGACAGCCTGTTCAAGCGCCAGAGCGGCCGTTGGCTGATCCTGCGGGTGCGCTTTCGCCTGCAGCGCACGCCGGCGCTGCGACTGGACTACGGGCCCCTGCGCCAGTACCTGGCCGCGCAGGGTTGCGCTGCGCCGACGCCGCTGGACGTCAGTCGCGCGGTGTGCGCCATCCGCAGCGAGAAGCTGCCCGATCCCGCTGTGCTGGGCAATGCCGGCAGCTTCTTCAAGAACCCGCTGGTGCCGGCCGAGCAGGCGCAGTGCCTGCGCGAGCGGCATCCGGGGCTGGTGGCCTATCCGGCCGAGGCAGGCCAGGTGAAGCTGGCCGCGGGCTGGCTGATCGACCAGGCCGGCTGGAAAGGTTTCCGCGATGGCGACGCGGGCGTGCACGACAGGCAGGCGCTGGTGCTGGTCAATCACGGGCAGGCCAGCGGTGCCGAACTGCTGGCTCTGGCGCGACGCATCCAGGCAGACATTGCCGCGCGCTTCGGCGTGGCGCTGGAGATCGAACCCAACGTCTGGTGAAGCTACCGGGGAGCCGGCGCGCTCCAGGCCGCAGGGCTGAACAAATGGAGAAACAAAAAGGGGATGCCGATCGGCATCCCCTTTTTGTTCAGCAGGACCGCACTCAGGAGTGCAGGCGCGTCTGCTGCTCGGCTTCTTCCGCCGGGGTCTCGGCCTCGACCTGGGTAGCGGCCTCGTCCTTGCCCTCGGCTTCCTGAGCCTGGCTTTCCAGGTTCTTGGCTTCGAGCGGCTGCTCGGCGGCGTCCGTAACGGACTCCACGGCTTCCGCTGCCGGCGCGGCGACTGGCTCGACGGCTGCCACGGCCGGGGCGGCTTCGTCGGCGACCGGCTGGGGCTCGGCGGCTACCGGCTCGGGCTCCGCCACCGGAGCGGCCTGGGCGGCGGCTTCGGCTGCAGCGGCCTCACGGGCCAGGCGCGCGGCCTCTTCCTGTTGACGGCGGCGGATCTCGCGCGGGTCATTGGGTGCGCGGCCAGTCGGGCGGGCCGGTACGGGAGCCGGAGCCACGGCCGGCGTCTCGACCACGGTGGGCTGAGGTGCCGGTGCGCTGACTTCCTGGGCCACGGGCGCGGCGGCCACCGGCTCGACGGCCGGAGCCTCAGCCACGGCCGGCGCGGCTTCCGGGGTCGGCTCGCTCGGGCGGGCCTGCTCGATGACCGGCTGCGGTTCGGGTTGGGCTTCCTGGGCTTCCGACTGGGCAGCGGCCGGGGCGGCGGTGACGCTGTCGGCGGCTTCGCCGGCCAGGGTGGCGGCCACGGCGCTGGCCGCGATCAGGCTGGCATCCTGCGGTGCGTTCGGATTCTCTTCCGTGCTCTCGGCCGGCAGCAGACCGGCTTCCTGCTGGCGCTCGCGGCGGTTGCTGCGGCGACGCTGGCCACGGGAGCGGCGGCGCGGACGATCATGCTCGCTGCCTTCCTGCTCATGAGCCTGGCTTTCCTCGGTATTCAGCAGCTCTTCTTCCACGGACTCCACCGGCTCGGGACGCGGCCTGCGCTCCTCACGGTGCGGGCGTTCCTCGCGCTGCGGACGCTCGGCGCGCTCGCGGCGGGCCTCCGGGGCCTGCTGCGGCTCGCGTGCCTGACGCTCTTCGCGGGGCTGACGATCCTCGCGCGGCTGGCGCTCGGCGCGGGGCTGGCGACGGGTTTCCTGGCCTTCAC
>DATGNS010000184.1:0-16538 GCA_035306625.1 Pseudomonas sp.
GGCGCCGCCAGCGCCGATACCCATGGCATGGAGCAGCGTCTGGCCGAGCTGGAGGCGCGGATCGCCGCCGCCGAGCAGCGCGCCGCCGATGCCGAACAGCGCGCCACGCTTGCCGAGACCCGGGCCGAGAGTGGGGCCCGGCCGGATGCCGACGAGGTGGAGGAGCGCCTGGCCCGCGTCGAGCGCCAGGCCAGCGGCGAGGAGGGCTTCTCCTTCAACGCCTATGCCCGCTCCGGCCTGCTGCTGGGCGAGGATCGCAAGAGCATTCCCGGTGGGCCCTACGTGACGCCCGCCGGCCCCCTGGGTGGCGCCGTGGGGCGCCTGGGCAACGAGGGGGATACCTACGTGGAGGGCATCTTCAACTACCGGATGCGCTACGACAACGGCGCCCGGGCCCACTACCGCATGATGCTGGCCGACTCCGTCAGCACCAGCAACGACTGGACCGCCGACGAGTCGAACCTCAACGTTCGCCAGGTCTATGCGGAGTTCAGTGAGCTGCCGAGCTTCACCGGCGTCTTCGAGAATGCCTCGATCTGGGCCGGCAAGCGCTTCGACCGCGACAACTTCGACATCCACTGGATCGACAGCGACTTCGTCTTCCTGGCCGGCACCGGCGCGGGGATCTACGACATGCAGCTGGCCGACGACTGGACCTCCAACCTGTCGCTCTATGGCCGCAGCTTCAGCGACTTCGACCTGATCGGCAGCGATGATCCGAACGCGGGCAGCACCGACAGCCTGATCCTCACCAGCAACAACTACGTCGGCAACTGGCAGTTCATGGTCAGCGGCCTCTCCGCCGCGGACAACGACGAGCGCGATATCGGGGCGGGCCAGACCGCCGCCGACAGCGGCTTCCACACCATGGTGGCCTACCACGGCGACAGCTTCTTCGGCCTGGGGGAGGGTAACTTCAAGGCGGCCCTGATTCACGGCCAGGGCCTGGGCGCGGAGGCCAAGGTGCTGGGCGCCGACGGCGCGCTGACCGATGACGCCCAGGCGACCCGCCTCGGCCTCTACGGCACCACCTACCTGGCGCCGCGCTGGCGCGTGGCCCCCTCGATCCTCGCCGAGACCAGCCGGGATCGCTACGTGCAGGGCGACGAGTACAACTGGGCGGGCCTCAACGTGCGCCTGGCCAACGAGCTGACCGAGAACTTCGAGATGCAGTACGAGGCCAGCTACCAGTATATGGACCTCGACCAGGGCGCCGGCGGCAACGCCGTGAAGGGAGACTTCGGCAAGTTCACCCTTGCCCCGACCTTCAAGCCCCAGGTGGGTGGCTTCTGGCAGCGCCCGGAGGTCCGTCTCTTTGCCTCCTACACTGACTGGAGCGAGGAGCTGAACGAGTACGGCGGCAGCTTCGGCGAAGACGGCTTCACCGGGGGCCAGTGGAGCTTCGGCGTCCAGACCGAAGTCTGGTTCTGATGGCAGGGGCCCGGCGCCGGCCGGGCCCTGTCGGCTGTTTCGATCCTTGCCCGCGGCCCTGGCCGCGGGCTTTTCGCAGGCCCATCTGATGCCAGGGAGCCGTCATGACGCTGATCCCGAACAAGCTGGCGCCCCCGGCGCTGCCCCTGTCGCTGGTGGCGCGTTCGCGCCTCAACGATCACTTCGTGCTCGACGAGCGGGTCCGCCTGCTGGTGGTCGAGGCGCCTCCCGGCTATGGCAAGAGTACCCTGGTGGCCGAGCGCCTGCCCGCCCTGGAACAGCGTGCCGCCTGGCTGAGGCTGGACAGCCGTGATGACGTGCCGCGGCGTTTCGCCGAGGGCTTCCGGGCCATGCTCGGCGAGCTCGGTGACGCCCCCCTCGCGCCGCTCGAGGAGGGCGCCGCCCTGGACGATGCCATGGAGGCCTGGCTTGCCGCGCTGCCCGCCGTGGCGCCGCCGGCACGGCTGGTGCTCGATGGCTTCGAGCACCTCACCGAGCCCGCGATCCTCGCCGCCCTGGTGACCTGGCTGCGCCACCAGCCCCCCTGGCTGACCCTCACCGTGATCTCTCGCCGCCGCCCGGCCCTGGGGCTGCCGGCGCTGCGGCTGCGCGGCGAACTGGAGGAGATCGGCATGGCCGAGCTGGCCTTCGACCTGGAGGAAGCCCAGACCCTGTGTGCCGAACAGCTGAGCTTCCCGCCGACCCGGGTCAGCCTGGAGCGCGCCCTGCGCCGCACCGGCGGCTGGGCCATGGCGCTCGACTGGCTGATCCAGCGGACCACCACCCGGGCGGGATTCGACCGCCTGGTGGACCGGCTCGATGGCCCGCATCCCGACTTCGTCGCCTGGTTCGATGACCTGATCGATGTCGGCGACCGCGAGCTGCTGCTGCAGCTGGGCGTGCTGGAGCGCTTCTCGCCACCCCTGGTGGCGAGGCTGCTGGAGGGTGATGGCCTCTCCCAGCGGCTCGAGGCCCTGGAGCAGGCCGGCCTGTTCCTGGAGCGTCCCGACCCCGATGATCACTGGCTGCGCCTGCATCCGCTGTTCGCCCGCTACCTGTGCTTTCGTCGCCATGAGCTGAGCCTGTCGCGTCAGCGGGCGCTCCACCGGCGCGCCGGTGAGGCGTGGCTGTCGCTGGGCGAGCCGGCGCTGGCCCTGGCCCAGCTCATCGAGGCCGACGACCCGGAGGCCCTGGCCGCCCAGGTCGAGGCACAGGGGCCCTCCCTGCTGGCTGGGGGGCACTTCTCGCTGCTGGCGCGTGCCCTGGACCGGCTGGGCGATACGCGCCTGGCCGCCACGCCGAAACTGGCCCTGCTGCAGGGCTGGGTCTCCCATGCCCAGTACCAGTTCGGGCGTACCCGGCGGGCCATCGACTGGATCGAGGCCCAGCTCGAGGCGCCCGAGTGGCAGGCGCTGGCCGCCGAGTTCGCGACCCTGCGCGCCCAGCTGGCCATCAACGAGGGGAACGCCGAGCGCGCTGCCCCGCTGGCCGAGCAGGCGCTGGCGCTGCCGGCGCGCTACCTGGCGGCCACGCCCGCCTCGGCGGCGGCGATACGCGCCGAGGCGCGATTCGTCCAGGGCCACCTCGAGGCCTCGCTCGGGGAGGTGGCCGAGGTGGAGCGCGAGGCCACCCGCATCGGCGACGACCGGCTGCTGCTCTGGTCGCTCTGTCACCAGTCGGAGACCCTGGTCGCCCAGGGCCGGCTGCAGGCCGCCCATGACGTCCAGGAGCGCGCTCTGGCCCATCTCGAGCGCAGCGGCCTGGATCGGCTGCCGGTGGCGGAGTTCCTCTACCGCATCCGCAGCCAGCTGCTGTGGGAGTGGCAGCGCCTGGACGAGTCGGAGCAGGCGGCGCTGGCCGGGATCGCGGTACTCGACCGGCAGGGCAAGCGCTGGACCCTGCAGTGCCACGTCAGCCTCGCCAAGCTCGCGCTCTCCCGCGGCGACCAGGCCCAGTGCGCCGACCACGTGAGGCGCCTGCGCCAGATCCTGGCCGAGGGCGACTACCATGCCGACTGGCAGGCCAATGCCCATGCCACCCTGCTGGCCTGGTGGCAGGCCAACGGTGACCTGGACGCCGTGGCACGCTGGTGGCAGGAGGCGCCCCCCGGCGATCCCGAGGCGGCCACCAACCACTTCGCCCAGTGCAACCTGCGCAACCATGCCCGGGCGCTGACCCTGCTCGGCCGCCACGACGAGGCCGCCGGGCTGCTCCAGGCGCTGCAGCGCCGGGCCGAGTCGCTGGGGCTGGTCACCGACACCAATCGCAACCGGCTCTGCCTGGCGGCCCTGGCCTGGCAGCGCGGGCGGCGTGAGGAGGGCCTCGAGCACCTGCGCGAGGCCCTGGTCCTGGCCACCCGCACGGGGCTGACGGGGAGCTTCCTGAGGCTGGGATCGGCCCTGCCCGAGATGCTCACCGAGCTGCTCGCCGGGGACGGGCTGGAGCCGCTGGCTCGCCGCCATGCCGAGCGGCTGCTCGAGCTGGCCCGGCGCCAGCGCGACTTCACCAGCGCGGTGCGGCTGATGCTCGACGAGTCGGTGATCGCCGATATCGTCGCGCGCCCCGACGTTCCCGAGCTGATCCGCGTCTCGCCGTTGACCCGGCGCGAGTGGCAGATCCTCGGGCTGATCCATGCCGGCCTCTCCAACGAGCAGATCGCCGACCAGCTGTCGGTGGCGCCCACCACGGTCAAGACGCATATCCGCAGCCTCTACCAGAAGCAGGGCATCCGTCGCCGCGAGGAGGCCGTGGCGCTGGCCGCCGACCTGCTCTCGCGCATTCAGGGGGAGTAACCTCCGCCCCCCGACTACGCCGCCCCCTCCGTCCCCGGGAGGATGTCCTCCTGGCCGCTGCGGCGCACCATGAGCCTGACCCTTGCCATGGCCGGGTTCCGGCGCGTGGCCCACGCATGATGGAGGACAGGACGCATGACACGGATTATGGGTCGGCAGGGCGCCGACTGGTGGCGCGGCGCGGTGATCTACCAGATCTACCCGCGCAGCTTCATGGATGCCAACGGCGACGGCATCGGCGACCTCGAGGGCGTCATCGAGCGCCTCGACTACATCGCCTCCCTGAATGTCGACGCCATCTGGCTGTCGCCCTTCTTCACCTCGCCGATGAAGGACTTCGGCTATGACATCAGCGATTACCGAGGCGTGGACCCGATGTTCGGCAGCCTCGAGGACTTCGACCGCCTGGTGGAGGCGGCCCATGCCCGGGGCCTGCGCGTGACCATCGACCAGGTGCTCTCCCACACCTCCGACCAGCACCCCTGGTTCGCCGAGAGCCGGGCGAGCCGCGACAACCCACGCGCCGACTGGTACGTGTGGGCCGACCCCAGGCCGGATGGCGCCCCCCCGACCAACTGGCAGTCGATCTTCGGCGGCAGCGCCTGGCAGTGGGACACCCGCCGCTGCCAGTACTACCTGCACAACTTCCTGGTCGAGCAGCCGGACCTCAATTTCCGCAACCCCGAGGTGGTCGAGGCGATCCTCGGCGAGGTGCGCTTCTGGCTGGAGCGCGGGGTCGATGGCTTCCGCCTGGATGCCGTCAACTTCTGCACCCATGGCGAGATCCGCGACAACCCGCCCCGCGAGGAGCTGGTCGAGGGGTTCATCGGGGTGCGTCCGGACAACCCCTACGGTTTCCAGCAGCACCTGTACGACAAGACCCAGCCCGAGAACCTGGCCTTCCTGGAGCGGCTGCGAGCGCTGCTAGACGAGTACCCCGGCACCACCAGCGTCGGTGAGGTGGGCGACGACGACTCGCTCGGCGTGATGGCCGAGTACACCCGCGGCGGCAACCGCCTGCACATGGCCTACTCCTTCGACCTGCTCGGAGAGCGCCACGACCCGGAGTTCCTGCATGCGACCCTCACCGGGATGGAGGCGCGCATCGCGGATGGCTGGCCCTGCTGGGCGCTGGGCAACCATGACGTGACCCGCCTGGCGACCCGCTGGGGCGCCGAGGGCGATCAGGCCAGGCTGCGCCTCTACCTGGCCTTCCTGTTCACCCAGCGCGGCAGCGTCTGCCTCTACCAGGGCGAGGAGCTGGGCCTCACCGAGGCCGAACTGGGCTTCGACCAGCTGGTGGACCCGGCCGGCATCACCTTCTGGCCGGCCTACAAGGGCCGCGACGGCTGCCGCACGCCCCAGCCCTGGGTCGCCGATGCCCGCCACGGCGGCTTCTCATCGGCCACGCCCTGGCTGCCGGTGCCCGAGGCGCATCTCGCCCTGGCCGTGGACCAGCAGGAGCGGGATCCCGAGTCGCTGCTCAACGCCTGTCGGGCCCTGCTGGCCTTTCGTCGCCAGCAGCCGGCGCTGGTCAGGGGCGACATCCGCTACCACCCGGTGCGCGAGGGCGTGCTCTGCCTGGAGCGCCGCCACCCGGCCAGCGACCCGGGCAGCCGCCTGCTGGTGGCACTCAACTTCACCGGCGAGGCGCGCATCCTTCCGGCCCCTGGCGCCGCCGAGGCGCTGCCCGGGGCGCCGGCCCTGGTCAACGGCCACTGGGCCGAGGGCCGCGTCACGCTACCCCCACACGGCATCGCCATCGCGCGCTGTCCCGACGAGGAGGACGCCACATGGGACGTCTGACACTGGAAGGCATCGGCAAGGCCTTCGACGGCATCGAGATCTCGCGCGATATCGACCTCACCATCGAGGACGGGGAGTTCGTGGTCTTCGTCGGCCCCTCCGGCTGCGGCAAGTCGACCCTGCTGCGCATGATCGCGGGGCTCGAGGAGATCACCCGGGGGGAGATGTGCCTGGACGGCGAGCGGATCAACGAGATCCCGCCCCAGGAGCGCGACATCGGCATGGTGTTCCAGTCCTACGCCCTCTACCCGCACCTGAGCGTGGCCGAGAACATGGCCTTCGGGCTCAAGCTGGCGCGCACCGACAAGGCGGAGATCCGGCGCCGGGTGGACCATGCCGCCGGGATGCTGCACCTCACCGAGCTGCTCGACCGCAAGCCCAGGGACCTCTCCGGCGGCCAGCGCCAGCGGGTGGCCATCGGCCGGACCCTGGTCAAGGAGCCGGCGGTGTTCCTGTTCGACGAGCCGCTCTCCAACCTGGATGCGGCCTTGCGGGTGGACATGCGGGTGCAGATCGCCGAGCTGCACAAGCGGCTCGAGGCCACCATGATCTACGTCACCCACGACCAGGTGGAGGCGATGACCCTGGCCGACCGCATCGTGCTGCTCTCCCGGGGGCGCATCGCCCAGGTCGGTCCGCCGCTGTCGCTCTACCACTTCCCCCGGACCCGGGAGGTGGCCGAGTTCATCGGCTCGCCGCGCATCAATACCCTGGAGGTGGAGGTGGTCGAGCCGGGCCGGCAGCACACGACCGTGCGCCTGCCCGGCGGCGAGCCGCTGCGGGTGGCGGTGGATGGCCGGGGGCTCGAGCCCGGCGGGCGGGCGACCCTGGGGGTGCGTGCCGAGGACTTCGTGGCCCCCGAGCAGGCCGAGGCGACCCTGTCGGCCCGGCTGACGGTGGCCGAGAAGCTGGGCTACGAGACCCTGGCCCACCTGAGGGTGGCGGGCGTCGAGGGAACCCTGACCCGGCGGCTGGATGGCCTGACCGCCCTCGAGGATGGCCAGGCGGTGCCCCTGGGGCTTGTCGGAGAGCGCTGCCACCTGTTCGGCCCGGACGGCGCGGCCTGTCCGCGCCAGGTGGAGATCCCCGGCGTCAGCCACTAGGGCGGTGGTGCACGGCTGGTGGATCAGCGACATGGCCCGCCGCATAGCGTGCGGCAGGGCATCGACGCCGGCCATGCCTTCCGGGATACTCACCCTGCTGCCGGACCATGGCAGCGAGAGAATTCCTCCCACCAGGAGCATGAAGGCCCATGACCATCATCCGTCACGACACCAAGGCGCGCATGAGCCGCGCCGTGATCCACAACGGCGTCGCCTACCTGTGCGGCCAGGTGGCCGGCCCCGAGGCGCGCCATGGCGACATCACCGCCCAGACCGAAAGCATGCTGGGCCGCCTCGATGACCTCCTCAAGGAGATCGGCTCCGACCGCGAGCACCTGCTCTCGGCCACGATCTACCTGAAGGAGGGCCACGACTTCGCCGCCATGAACGAGGTCTGGGATGCCTGGGTGCCCACCGGCCACGCGCCGGCGCGCACCTGCGTCTGTGCCCCGATGCCCGCCGACGAGCTGAAGGTGGAGATCACCGTCACAGCCCTGGTGGTCGGCGACTACAGCTACTGAGGATCTGCCTAGCGCGAGCAGGGATCCTCGATAGGCGCCTCTCGCGGCCGCAGCCGCCGCGAGAGGGCGTCCACCGCGATGTTCAGCGCCGCGGTGACCAGCAGCAGGAAGAAGGCCACGTCGAACAGCAGGTAGTCGAATCCCTCCTCGATGTAGAAGCCGAGCGTCGCCACCCCCAGCATCCCCAGGATCGCCGTCTCGCGCAGGATCACCTCGGCGCGGTAGTAGAGCAGCGCCAGCATTCCCGGGTAGAGCCGTGGCAGCAGCTCGTAGGCATAGCGGCCGGAGGCCGGCAGCCCGGGCATGCCGGGGGCCAGGGCATCGGCGTGGCGCGCCACCAGGAAGGCGATCAGCGCCCCGTTGTGCAGGGCCAGCGCCAGCCAGGCCGGCAGCAGCGAGGGGCCGAGCAGCAGCAGGAAGAGGAAGGCCAGCATCAGCTCAGGCGTCGAGCGCAGCGCGACCAGCAGACCCCGGCCGGCCAGCCGGCTGGCGCGGTTGCCGAAGTGGCGACTGGCCAGCGGCCAGAGCAGCAGCGCCACCGCCAGCGCCCCCACCGTGCCGAGCAGCCCCAGCAGCAGGGTATTGCCGATGGCCGGCCCCAGCGCGGGAATCCGCGACAGCCAGGCGGCGAGCCCCGCCCAGTCCCCGGCGAGCAGCGCCGGCGGCCAGATGTCCTCGGAGACGAAGCGCCACAGCAGGGCGCCATCCACGCTGGGCCAGGGGCCGAGCAGCCAGGCCCCGCCCGCCAGCAGTACCGGGACCAGCCGCCGATGCCCCCACCAGGGCAGGCTGGCGATCAGCAGGTAGAAGAGCCAGAGCAGGGCGCCGGCCTCGTGGTAGCGCCCCTCGCGGAAGGCGGTCTCCAGGTGGAAGCCCAGCGTCGGCAGCCCGACGAAGCCCAGCAGCACGCTGGCGCGCAGGGCGCACTCGAAGCGGTAGCGGGTATAGGCGACCAGCTGCGCCCAGGCCAGCGGCAGCTCGGTGTAGACGAAGCGCGACAGCCGCCCGCTGCCGGGGGGCAGGGCATCGCGGGGCGCGCGGGGCGCCTGCTCGAGGATCTCCGCATAGACCTTGGCGAAGATCCCCGCGTAGGGGATCGCCAGGGCCGCCAGGGCGGTCAGCGCCGACAGCCCGAAGACCTGCAGGAAGAGCAGCGCCCAGAACAGCTCGTGGATGGCGCGCACGAAGGCGCACCCGGCGCGCACCAGCCGCGAGCGGGCGAACAGCAGGGCCAGCGGGAAGCCCAGCACCACGCCGGCCAGGGTGCCCCAGATCGCCACCGCCACGGTGAGGCCGATGGCGGTGAGCGGCGATTCCAGCGAGCCCCAGGCCGGCCAGGCCATGCCCAGGGCCATGCGGCCCAGCTCGGCCCAGGGCTCCCGGGTGTGGATGGCGAGGTCGGCGAAGGGCACCAGCAGCACCGCCAGGGCGACCAGCGCCAGGGTATGGCGGGCCAGCTTCAGCCCGGTGCTGTCACCCCGCCACCAGTGGCGGCCATGGCCCGGATGGGGATGACGGGAGAGCGCCTCGCTCATGGTCGGCCCCGCGCGCAGGGCAGCGCCTCCGGGCCGGGCATGGCCGGTGTGGCCGCCTCACGGGGCGAGTCGGCGGGGGCGTCGGCATCGGGATAGAGGGCGTCGAGGTCGGCCAGGCGAAGGTCCCGGGACGGGGCATCGATCACCAGGTGGCCGTCGCGCAGGCCCCAGACCCGGTCGAAGTGGGTGAGGGCCAGCTCGCGCTGGTGCAGCGCCACCACCTGGGTGGCGTGGCGGGCATCGATCAGCGCCAGCAGCCGCAGCGCCTGGTGGGGATCGACGCTGGCCACCGGCTCGTCGCCGAGGAACAGCGCGCGGCCCTGGTAGAGGGCGCGGGCGATGGCCACCCGCTGGCGCTGGCCGCCGGAGAGCCGGCCCACCGGGCGGCGCAGCAGGCCCGCGAGCCCCACCTGCTCGCACAGCGCCTCCACCTCCCGCCAGGGTTGGCGCAGGGGGCGCACCAGGTTCCACAGGTTGGCCAGCGCCGAGTGCTCGGGCAGCCGCCCCATGTAGACGTTGTGGTAGACGGCCAGGGCCGGCACCAGGCCATGGTGCTGGGGGCACCAGGCGGCGCGCCGGCCGAGCCGCTCGCGCAGCTCGGCGAGCAGGGTGGACTTGCCCGAGCCGCTCTGTCCCAGCAGGGCGACGCGCTCGCCCTCGCGCAGGGCCAGCGTCAGGCGGGGCAGCACCACGCTGTCGAGCCGCCCGTGACCGTCGCGGCCATGGCCGAGGTCCTCGGCCGCGAAGGCGACCAGCGGGCGGCGTTGCTCGCTCTCCATGGTGTCAGGCCCTCAGCGCAGCAGGCCGAGCTCCTCGGCCACCTCTTCGATGGGGGCATAGAGGGCGTTGTCGGCGGGGATGAAGGCCTCGCGGGGGAAGCTGGCCAGCAGCTCCGGGTCGTCCATCTCCAGGAAGGCGGCCTGCACCCGGTCGGTGAAGCCCTCGCCGAAGCGCTCGTCGGCGTCGCCGCGCAGGGTCCAGTTGTAGTCGGGGTAGGGCGGGGTGGCCCAGATCACCTCGACCCGGTCGGTGTCGACGCGGCCATCGGCCACCGCGGCCTCCCACACGGTGTAGTTCACCGCGCCCAGGTCCCAGGTGCCGGCCTCCACCAGGGCGATGGTGCGCGAGTGGTCGCCGGAGTAGCCCACCCGGGAGAAGAACGCCTCGGGGTCGGCGTCATCGAAGCGCTGGCGGAAGAAGTGCTCCGGCATCAGGCGCCCGGAGGTGGAGGTGCGCGAGCCGAAGGTGAGGCTCATGCCCTCGATCGCGTCGGGCAGCGCGTCGGCCCGCTCCAGGCCCGTGGAGTGGTGGGCGATGAAGTAGCTCATGAAGGCGTCGTCCTCGCTGCCCTGGGCCAGGGCCACCGAGCCCGGCACCAGGCGGCGGGCCTGTACGCCGGAGAGGCCGCCGAACCAGGCCAGCTGCACCTGGTCGTTACGAAAGGCGGTCACCGCGGCGCTGTAGGACTTCACCGGCACGTACTCCACCTCGACGCCCAGGCGCTCCTCCAGGTAGTCGGCCACCTTGGCGAAGCGCTCCACCAGGCGCGCCTGGTCCTCGTCGGGAATGGCGGTGAAGCGGAAGGTCTCGGCGGCCGCCCCCTGGGCGAACAGGGCGAGGGCGGCGGCAAGGGCGAGGTGGCGCATGGCGCGGCTCCGGTCGGGGAATCGGGCCGCTATTGTTGTCGCTGGGCCCGGGCCTGGCAAGTCCGGGGCGATCAGTCCGGCCGGCCGGACGGGTAGCGGGTATCGAGCAGGCTGTCCTTGATCTTCTTGAGGTGGCCCAGGAAGTCCTCGCCGCGGCGCAGGGTCACCCCGGTGGCCAGCACGTCGATCAGTGCCAGCTGGATCATCCGCGAGGTCATCGGCATGTAGTGGTCGGTGTCCTCGGGGGTGGCGATGGCGACTTCCAGCGTCTCGGTGCACTCGGCGGCCAGCGGCGAACCCGGCGCGGTGATGCCCAGCACCACGGCCCCGTTCTCCCGGGCCAGCCGGGCAATGTCGACCAGCTCCCGGGTGCGACCGGTCCAGGAGATCACCACCACCACGTCGCCGGTATGGCAGCTCGAGGCCACCATGCGCTGCATCAGCACGTCCACGTAGGCGGTGACCGGCAGGTTGAAGCGGAAGAACTTGTGCTGGGCGTCCTGGGCCACCGCCCCCGAGGCGCCCAGGCCGAAGAAGTGCACCTGCTTGGCCTGGATCAGGTAGTCCACGACCCGCTCGATGCGCTGGGGGTCGGCCTGGCGGCGCGCCTCGTCCAGGGCGGCGATGGTGGCGCCGAAGATCTTCTGGGTATAGTCGGCGGCGCTGTCTTCCGGCTCCACGGCGCGGCTCACGTAGGGGGTGCCGCCGGCCAGGCTCTGGGCCAGCTTGATCTTGAAGTCCGGATAGCCCTTGGCATCGAAGCTGCGGCAGAAGCGGTTGACCGTGGGCTCGCTCACCGAGGCCGCCTGGGCGAGGGTGGCGATGCTCATGCTGGTGGCGGCGCCGGGGTCGGCGAGGATGACGTCGGCGACCTTGCGCTCGGAACGGTTGAGTTCCTCGAGGCGTTGGCGAATGCGATCGAGCAGGTCGTGACTGGCCATGATGGGCGGGGGTCTCCATGACAGCGGGCGGCGTGGGCCGCGGATTTAGCCGGGATAGATGATGTAGTGATTTAACTACATTATGCTGGCTATCCTAGCCCGAGGAGGTGGGTCGCGGCCAACCGTCCCCGTCGGGCGGGCGTTTGTTTTGTAAGTTTACAACAAAAACTTGCCTTTTGACCGCTCGGTGGGTATTTTTTTGGTAATCCAACGAAAAGCGAGGCGCACATGAGTCACTCCAGCCGATCCGGCCAGGCGGCCAGGACCGATATCGACCTGGCGCTGTTCGGCGCCCTCGGCGACCTGGCACAGCGCAAGCTCTTTCCGGCGCTGTTCCAGCTCGACCGCGAGGGGCTGCTCGACCCGAGCACGCGACTGCTGGGGCTGGCGCGCCAGGAGCTCGACGTGGACGGCTTCAAGGGACGCGTCGAGAAGGCGCTCAAGACCCACGTCAAGGCCGAGGAGCTCGACCGCCAGGCGCTGGCGCGCTTCCTTTCGCGACTTGACTATCGCCAGCTCGACTTCACTCAGCCCGAGGGCTATACGGTCATCCGCGACTGGCGCCAGGCGGGGCAGGAGCGCCCCATGGTGGTCTACCTCTCGGTGGCGGCGAGGATCTACGGCGACATCTGCCGACACCTTGAGGCCAGCGGCAGCCTGGACGACCAGAGCCGGGTGGTGGTGGAGAAGCCGATCGGCTATGACCTCGCGTCCTCCGCCGAGGTCAACGACGCCATCGGCGCGGTCTTTCCCGAGTCGCGCATCTACCGCATCGACCACTATCTGGGCAAGGAGACGGTGCAGAACCTGATCGCGCTGCGCTTCGCCAACCCGCTGTTCGGCACCCAGTGGAACCAGAACCACATCTCCCATGTGGAGATCACCGTGGCCGAGCAGGTCGGCATCGAGGGGCGCTGGGGCTACTTCGACGACGCCGGCCAGCTCCGCGACATGGTGCAGAACCACCTGCTGCAGCTGGTCTGCCTGATCGCCATGGATCCGCCGGCCAACCTCGACGCCGACGCCATCCGCGACGAGAAGGTCAAGGTGCTCAAGGCGCTCAAGCCCTTCACCGACGACATGCTGGGGCGCGACGTGGTGCGCGGCCAGTACACCGCCGGCACCATCGGCGGCAAGTCGGTGCCCGGCTATCTCGAGGAGGAGGGGGCGAACACCGAGAGCCACACCGAGTCCTTCGTGGCGATGAAGACCGGCGTCCAGAACTGGCGCTGGGCCGGCGTGCCCTTCTACCTGCGCACCGGCAAGCGGATGCCCGAGAAGCTCTCCCAGATCATCATCCACTTCCGCCAGCAGCCCCACTACATCTTCGACCCCGACCAGCGCGGGCTCGCCGCCAACAAGCTGGTGATCCGCCTGCAGCCGGAGGAGGGCATCGCCCTGGAGGTGCTGACCAAGGACAGCGGCCTGGACAAGGGCATGCGCCTGCGCCGTGGCCCGCTGCACCTGGACTTCAACAGCGCCTTCCCCAAGTCACGGATTCCCGACGCCTACGAGCGCCTGCTGCTCGAGGTGATGAAGGGGCAGCAGTACCTCTTCGTGCGCCGCGACGAGGTCGAGCATGCCTGGCAGTGGTGCGACAACCTGATCGCCGCCTGGGCCGATCGCGACGAGCCGCCACGCCGCTACCCCGCCGGATCCTGGGGCCCCGTCGCCTCCATCGCCATGATCACCCAGGACGGACGGAGCTGGTATGAAGACTACTGAGGATCCCCAACGATGAGTGAGCTTTGCCGAGAACGCCTGGCCACCCAGCTGGCCGAGGCCGTGGCCGAGGCGCTGCGCACCGACCTGGCCCGCCAGGAGCGCGCCCTGCTGGTGGTCTCCGGTGGCTCCACGCCGGTGCCCTTCTTCCGGGCGCTGGCCGCCATGGCGCTGCCCTGGTCGCGCATCGACGTGACCCTGGCCGACGAGCGCTGGGTGCCCGAGTCCGCCGACGACAGCAATGCCCGCCTGGTGCGCGAACACCTGCTGCAGGGGGCCGCCGCCGAGGCGACCTTCGTGCCGCTGACCACCCAGGATCCCACCCCGGAGCAGGGCGCCGAGGCGGTGGCCGACCGCCTGGCGCCGCTCGCCTGGCCGGCCAGCGTGGTGGTGCTGGGCATGGGCGGCGACGGCCATACCGCCTCGCTGTTCCCCGACAGCCGCGAGCTCGACCTGGCGCTGACCACCGATGCAGCGGCGGTGGCGGTGCGCACCCCCAGCCAGCCCCAGCCGCGCATTACCCTCAGCGCCGACCGCCTGCACCAGGCCCGCCGTCACGTGCTGCACATCACCGGCGGCGACAAGCGCGCCGTGCTGGCCCGGGCACTGTCCGGCGACGACGTCCGCGAACTGCCGATCCGCGCCTTCCTCGCCTGCCCCCTGGCCACCTACTGGGCCCCCTGATCTCATGGAGAGACATCAATGACCATCGACAAGCAGCTGCCCTCCACCCGCACCACCGAGCTCGACAGCATCTGCCTCAAGGCCGAGGTGATCCCGGTGCTCGCCATCCAGCGCGTGGAGGACGCCGTGCCCCTGGCCACCGCCCTGGTCGAAGGGGGGCTGACCGTGCTCGAGGTGACCCTGCGCACCGACTGTGCCCTGGAGGCGATCCGCCGCATCAAGGCCGCGCTGCCCCAGGCCAGCATCGGGGTGGGCACCGTGCTCACGCCGGCCCAGTACCGCCAGGCCGAGCAGGCCGGCGCCGACTTCGTGGTCACCCCGGGCACCACCGAGGCGCTCTATCGCTATGGCGTCTCGAGCCCGGTGCCGATGCTCCCCGGCGTGGCCACCGTCTCCGAGCTGATGACCGGCTGGCAGTACGGCTATCGCCGCTTCAAGTTCTTCCCCGCCGAGGCCAGCGGCGGCGTCAAGGCGCTCAAGGCCTTCGCCGGGCCGATTCCCGAGGCGCGCTTCTGCCCCACCGGCGGCATCAACCTCGACAACGCCGAGGACTACCTGGCGCTCAGGAACGTGATGTGCGTGGGCGGCTCCTGGCTGACGCCGAACTCGCTGGTGGAGGCCGAGGACTGGAACGGCATCCGCCAGCTGGCCCGCGAGGCGGCCCAGCGCTTCCACCACTGATTTCCCGCGCCCGGCAGGGCGCACCCCTGTGCTCTCTCGACAGCCAGTCGCTGTCCTTTCCCCCGGCCCCCGCGCCGGGTTTTTTTGTTGTCGCTGGCCGGCGTGAAACGCAGCGGGGCTGGCAGTTGCCGGCCCCGCTGCGTCAGCGTGCCTCAGCGCCGGGTTCGCTTGCTGCCCTTGCCGGCGGGTTTCGCCGCGGGCTCGTCGGCGCTCGCCCGGGGAGCGCCGTCGGCCGCGAAGTGGCCACGCACCAGCGCCAGCAGCCCCTGGGTGGAGGCGTCGAAGTCCTGGCTCTGCTCGTCGATGCGCTCGCTGATCTCGCCGGCGATGCGCTTGCCGAGCTGCACGCCCCACTGGTCGAAGGAGTTGATGTTCCAGATCACCCCCTGGACGAACACCTTGTGCTCGTACAGTGCGATCAGCGCGCCGAGGTTCCTCGGCGTCAGCTCGTCGAGCAGCAGTACGCTGGAGGGGCGGTTGCCGGGGCAGCTGTAGGGATCCAGCCGGCTGCCGCTCTGGCTGCCCTCCATGAAGGCGTTGGCCTGGGCCAGCATGTTGGTGAGCAGGGCGAAGTGGTGCTCCTCCATGCCGGGCTCGGGCTTCAGCGAGGCGATGAAGTCGATGGGCACGTAGCGGGTGCCCTGGTGGAGCAGCTGGAAGAAGGCGTGCTGGCCGTTGGAGCCGGTCTGGCCCCAGACGATGGGCCCGGTCTTGTAGTCCACCGGGTGGCCGAAGATGTCCACCGACTTGCCGTTGGACTCCATGTCGAGCTGCTGCAGGAAGGCCGGCAGCTGATGCAGGGCCTGGTCGTAGGGCACGATGGCCTGGGTCTCGGCGCCGACGAAGTTGATGTACCAGATGCCGATCAGCGCCATCAGTACCGGCATGTTCTCGCGGAAGGGGGCGGTGAGGAAGTGCTGGTCCATGGCATAGGCGCCCTCCAGCAGCTCCATGAACCCCTCGAAGCCGATGGAGAGGGCGATGGGCAGCCCGATGGAGGACCACATGGAGTAGCGCCCGCCCACCCAGGCCCAGAACTCGAAGACGTTCTCCTCGCGGATGCCGAAGGCCATGGCCGCCTTCTTGTTGGTGGAAGCGGCGATGAAGTGCGCCCCCACGTCGGCATCCGGGCCGGCATTCTCCAGGAACCAGCGCCGGGCGGTATGGGCGTTGAGCAGGGTCTCCTGGGTGGAGAAGGTCTTGGTGGAGACGATGAACAGGGTGGTGGCCGGGTCGAGGCGGCTGAGCACCTTGCGGATGTGGGCGCCGTCGACGTTGGAGACGAAGTGGAAGTTCAGCTCCGGGTGGCGGTGCTTGAGCAGCGCCCGGCAGGCCATGTTGGGCCCCAGGTCCGAGCCGCCGATGCCGATGTTGACCACGTCGCGGATGCGCTCGCCGCTGTAGCCCTTCCATTCGCCGTTGCGCACCGCCTCGGAGAACGCCCGGATCTGCTCGCGGGTGCGCTGGATCTCCGGCATCACGTCCTGGCCATCGACCATCAGCGGCCCCTCGCCGAGGTTGCGCAGGGCGGTGTGCAGCACCGGACGGTCCTCGGTGACGTTGATGATGTCGCCGGAGAACATCTGGGCGCGGCGCTGCACCAGCGCCGAGTGCTCGGCGAGCTCGATCAGCTTGTCGAGCACCGCGTCGGAGACCTGATGCTTGGAGTAGTCGAG
>DATGNS010000185.1:0-2594 GCA_035306625.1 Pseudomonas sp.
GAGGGCGTTGGCGCCGTAGCTGGCGGTGTTGGGGCCGCGGAACACCTCGATGCGCTCGATGTCCTCCAGCGCCACCGGCAGATCTTCCCAGTCGACCTCGGCCAGACCTGGGCGGTACACGGCGCGACCGTCGATCAGCACTTGCATGCGCCGGGCCTGTGCCGCATGGCCGCCGTGGTAGTTCACCTGGACCTTGATGTCGTCCGGGACCACCACCATCCCGGGTACCAGCCGCAGCAGCTCGGTGAGCTCCCGGGCGCCGCTGCCCTCGATCAGTTCGCGATCCAGCACCGTGATGCTGCCCGGCACCGCGGCGGGTGCCTGATGCAGGCGCGTTGCGGTCAGCACCTCCGGCAGCTCCGGGCTGTCGAGAAAGAGGTCATAGGCGCGGGCATGGCTGGCAAGCAGGGTCAGCCCCAGAATCAGGGCTTGCGGTCTCACTAATCCGGGCGGCGGCACGGTACGACTCGTTTGTGACCAGTGGGGGCGGCATGTTAACCGAGAGGGTGGGATCCAGAGCAAGGCGATGCTGTCCGTGACGAGAACGCTCCGTATAATGCGCCATCGCCACGAGGGTGGCTGGAGAGAAAAGAATGACAGAACGACAGCCCATCGCGGTGCTGGGTGGGGGAAGCTTCGGTACGGCCATCGCCAACCTGCTGGGTGAGAACGGCCGGATCGCCCGCCTGTGGATGCGTGATCCCGAGCAGGCGGAACAGATGCGTCGCGAGCGGGAAAATCCCCGCTATCTCAAGGGCATCCGGATTCATGACAATGTGCAGCCGACCAGTGATCTGGATGCGGTGCTGGATGCCTGTGAACTGATCTTCGTGGCCCTGCCGTCCAGCGCGCTGCGCCAGGCGCTGATGCCGGTGGCGGCAAGGCTCGATGGCAAAATGCTGGTGAGCACCACCAAGGGCATCGAGG
The DNA here is from genome assembly GCA_035306625.1 of Pseudomonas sp. Lineage (GTDB taxonomy): Bacteria > Pseudomonadota > Gammaproteobacteria > Pseudomonadales > Pseudomonadaceae > Serpens. The sequence continues at coordinate 928 of DATGNS010000185.1, forward strand.
CCCAGGGCTTCAAGCTGATGAGCCAGATTCTCGAGGAGATTGCCCCGCATGCGCGCATCGGCGTGCTGTCCGGGCCGAACCTGGCCCGCGAGGTGGCCGAGCATGCGCTGACCGCCACGGTGATCGCCAGTGCCGACGAGGAATTGTGCCGGCGCGTGCAGGAAGCCCTGCATGGCCGCACCTTCCGTGTCTACGCCAGCAGCGACCGCTTCGGCGTCGAGCTGGGCGGGGCGTTGAAGAATGCCTACGCCATCATGTCCGGCATGGCTGCTGCCATGGGCACCGGCGAGAATACCAAGAGCATGCTGATCACCCGGGCCCTGGCGGAAATGACCCGTTTCGCCGTGCGCCTGGGCGCCAACCCCATGACCTTCCTGGGGCTGGCCGGCGTGGGTGATCTGATCGTTACCTGCTTTTCACCCAAGAGCCGCAACTATCAGGTGGGCTACGCCCTGGGCCAGGGTCTCACCCTCGAGGAGGCGGTGGGTCGCCTGGGCGAGGTGGCTGAGGGGGTCAATACCCTCAAGGTGCTCAAGACCAAGGCCGAGGAGCTGGGTGTCTACATGCCGCTGGTGGCCGGGCTGCACGCCATCCTGTTCGAAGGGCGCACCGTGGACCAGGTCAGCGAGGCGCTGATGCGGGGTGAGCCCAAGACCGACGTGGATTTCATCCCGAGCACCGGTTTCTGACCGGGTCGGGCCTGTCGTCCGACCGTTTTCCGAGGAGTTTCTGAACATGCAGGACCCGAAAGCCGAACTGCGCCGCGAAGCCCTGCTGCTGCGCATACTGTGGATGCTGGTCTTCGTCATCGTCTGGCAGGTGGCGGAACTGCTGCTGCTTTGTCTGGTGGTGGCACAGCTGCTGGTGCGCCTGGTGCGAGGCGAGCCGAACCGGACGCTGATGGATTTCGGTGACAGCCTGAGCCGCTACCTGGCGCAGATCGGCCGTTTCGAGAGCTTCCACAGCGATCGCAAACCCTGGCCGTTCGCCGACTGGCCGGCACCGCGTGCGCCCGAGCGGGACGAGGAGCCGACGGCGCCCAAGCCTGTCAGCGAGCCGGGCTCCTCGGCATGAAGCTCTGGCTGCTGCGTCATGGCGAGGCACAGCGCTTCGCCGCCCAGGATGCCCTGCGCCCCCTGACCGAGCAGGGCAGGCAGGAGGTGCTGGAAAGCGCCTCTCGGCTGCGCGACTGTCCGCCGGAGGCGATCCTGTCCAGTCCCTACGTGCGCGCCCGGCAGACCGCGGAGCTGGTCGCCGAGGCGCTGGGCTACCCGGGTGTGGTGGAGATCCAGCCCTGGCTGACGCCCGACAGCGACCCTGCCCATGCCCTGTCCCAGCTGGCCAGGCGCCCTGAAGCGGAGCTGCTGGTAGTCACCCATCAGCCCTTTGTCGGCGCCCTGGCCGGTCTGCTGATCCACGGTCATCGCCAGGCGCCGCTGGCCGTGCGCACCGGCGAGCTGCTGGGGCTGGAGGGCGACCTGTTGCTGGCTGGCGGCCTGGAGCTCATGAACTGAGCCGACCGGCGGCACGGTTTTCGACGCTACGCTTCCTGCAGCTTGCTTAATCTCCCTCCTCGTGGAAAAGTAACCAAGCAAGTGCTTGGTCGACTATCAATAATTACAAGAACAATGGAGGACGCCAGTGGCCACTACCCAACCACTGTTGCC
>DATGNS010000186.1:0-19183 GCA_035306625.1 Pseudomonas sp.
CTGCGCTCGGCGACCCAGGGGCCGTAGTAGAGCTGCTCGGCCAGTTCCCGGAAGGGTGTGAAGTCGATGGCGGTCAACTCCATGCCCAGGGTGCGCAGTTCGCTCAGGGTCTGGGCGAACACCAGCTGGCTGGCTTCGTCGCCGAAGAACTCCGGGTCGGTCGGATAGGCCAGCCTCGGTTGGGGTGATACCCCTACCCGGGCGCTGTTCGGGTTGCTGCGGCTGTAGGCATCGCTCGGGTCGTAGCCGCCGGCCAGGTTGGCCACGGCCAGGGCGTCGTTGACCGTCAGGGCGAACACCGAGATGCAGTCCAGGGTACGGCAGGCCGGCACCAGGCCGGTGGTGGACAGCCAGCCCCTGGTGGGCTTGAGGCCGACGATGTTGTTGAAACCGGCCGGCACGCGGCCCGAACCGGCGGTGTCGGTGCCCAGGGCGAAGGGCACCAGACCGCGGGCCACCACGCTGGCCGAGCCGGAACTGGAGCCGCCGCTGACGTAGTCGGGGTTGAAGCTGTTGGGCACCGCGCCGTAGGGCGAACGGGTGCCGACCAGGCCGGTGGCGAACTGGTCCAGGTTGGTCTTGCCGATCAGGATGGCGCCGGCCTGGCGCAGTTTGGCCACCACGGTGGCGTCCGTCTCGGCGGTGTAGGCGAAGGCCGGACAGGCGGCGGTGGTGGGCCAGCCGGCGGCGTCGATATTGTCCTTGGCGGCGAAGGGCACGCCGTACAGCGGCAGGGCGTCACGCCGGCCGTTGGCGGCGGCCAGCAGGTTGTCCAGCTCGTCCAGTTGCCGCTGCAGCTGCTGCGGGCTGGCCAGGTTGATCCAGGCCGGGTCGTCGGCGGCCAGCTGCCCGAGCAGGGTGGTCAGGAGGTCGGCAGGTTGGGCTCCGTCGCGATAGGCCTGCTGCCAGTCCGCAAGGGTGTAGCCGAGAGGGGCGTTGGGCATGCTCTGAGGTTCCATCTTGTATCCAAGCGATGGAACGGACAGAGCAAGGGTGGTGCCAGCTTGGGAAAAGCCAGTTATTTCAATGCATTAGCTGAATTTTGGCAGCAAGATGCCATCTCATGCGCGCACCGCAACGGAGCGGCGTGCGTGTTTGTGGTGCGCTGGGGAGGGGCGGCCGGAGGCCAGATTCGTAGGGCGGACAACGTCGTTCTTGTCCGCCGGGCGCGGCTGCGGTCGGGCGCTGGTTGGCGGACAGGAAAGCGCTGTCCGCCCTACAGGGCTGATGCGTTACGGAACCAGATAGCCCTGGATGCCGGTGAAGATGATCTGTGCGGCCAGGGCGCAGACGAACAGGCCCATCAGGCGGCTGACGATCTGCAGGCCCTGTTCGCCGAGCAGCTTCTCGAACTGGTTGGACAGGTAGAGCACGGTGCCCACCGTCACGCCGGCCAGGCCCAGGGCGGCGATGGTGATCAGCTTCTGGTCCCAGTGGCTGTCGGCCACGCCCATCACCAGCAGGGCACCGATGGTCCCGGGCCCGACGGTGAGCGGGATGGTCAGCGGCACGATGGTCACGTCCTGCTGGACGTTGTCGCTCTGCGCCACAGCCCGCCCCTGGGCCATGCCCAGCGCGGAGATGAACAGCACGCTGCCGGCGCCGATGCGGAAGGCATCGATGGTGATGCCGAACAGGTCGAAGATGTAGCGGCCGAACAGGTACAGCAGCAGGCTGGCCACCATCACCCCGGTGGCCACGCGCCAGGCCAGGTGCTTGCGCTCCCTGGGGGTGTAGCCGCGGGTCAGGGTGATGAAGCAGGACAGGACGAAGAACGGACTGTAAAGCACCAGCATCCGCAGGTAGATGCTGAACAGCTCGGCGATCATGGCGTTCAGGGGTCTCGAAGGAGAGGTGGGTAGGGGCCGGCGCGATTCTAGCCCAGTCGCGCGGCAAAAGCGCTGCCCGCGTGACCCGGCGGTCAGCTCAGGGCGTGGTGGTGCAGGGACTTCTCCATCGCCCAGTGGGCGAGCAGCTCGCGCAGCTGGGACAGCTCCACCGGCTTGGCGATATGGCCGTCCATGCCGGCCAGGCGCGCGCGTTCCTTGTGTTCGCCAAGGATGTGGGCGGTCAGCGCCACCACCGGGGTGCGCGGGCGCTGCTCGCGGGCCTCCCACTCGCGCAGCTCGCGGGTCGCGGTGAAGCCGTCCATTACCGGCATCTCGCAATCCATCAGCACCAGGTCGTAGTCCTTTTCGCGCAGGGCCTGCAGGGCCTCGGCGCCGTTGCTGACCGTATCCGGCTCCAGGCCGAGCTTGCGCAGCATGCCGCGGATCACCTTGGTGGAGATGCTGTTGTCCTCGGCCACCAGCACCCGGAAGTCGCCGGGCAGCGGGAGCAGCTCGCGGCTCTCCGGGGCACTCACCCCGGCAGGGCTGCCGCGTCCCAGCTCCTCGGCCAGGGTGGCCTTGAGGGTGTAGCCGGCCACCGGCTTGGCGAGAATGCGGCGGATGCCTGCGTTGCGCGCGATCACCTTGCTGGGCGCGCTGTTTACCCCGGTGAGCATGATCAGCAGGATGTCGCGGTTCAGATGCGGGTCTTCCTTGATCCGTGCGGCCAGTTGCAGGCCGCTCATGCCGGGCATGTCGTGGTCGAGCAGCACCAGGTCGAAGTCGTCCTGCAGATGGGCGCGGGTACGCAGCATGGCCAGGGCCTCGCGCCCGGAGGCGACCGCGGTGGCGTGCATGCCCCAGGCGGAGCATTGCTGCACCAGCACCTTGCGGCAGATCTCGTTGTCGTCCACCACCAGCACCCGCACATCGCGCAGGGGCTTGTCGAGATCGACGTCGGGCTGCTCCAGCTGTTCGGCCTTGAGCGGCAGGCTCAGCCAGAGGATGTTGCCGCGCCCTTCGCCCGCCTGCACGCCGAACTCGCCCTGCATCAGCAGCGTCAGCTGGCGGGCGATGATCAGCCCCAGGCGTCCGCCGTCGCGGCTGTTCGACAGCAGGTCGGGGCTGTGCAGGGCCGCGTTGAGCAGCATTTCGCGTTCGCTTGCGGGCAGCGGGGTGCCGCTGTCCTGCACGGTGAAGCGCAGGTGCCGGCCATCCAGGGACACGGCCAGCAGCACCTCGCCCTCCGCGGTCTGGCGGAAGGCGTTGTCCAGCAGGCTGACCAGCACCTGGCGCAGGCGGCTGGGGTCGCCGGAGATCACCTGGGGCAGCTGCGGCTGGACGAAGCCGATCAGCTCCAGGCGCTGCTGCTCGGCGCGGGGCCGGAACATCTCCAGACATTCCTCGACCAGTGCGGCGAGGTGGAAGGACTCGTCATCCAGTTCGATCTGCCCGGATTCCAGGCGGGAAATGTCGAGGATCTGGTTGATCAGGATGAGCAGCTCGTTGCCGGCGTTATGGATGGTCTGCGCGTAGTCGCGCTGCTTGCCGGATAGCGGGGTGCCAAGCAGCAGCTCGCTCATGCCCAGTACGCCGTTCATGGGGGTGCGGATCTCGTGGCTGATCTTGGCCAGGAAGTCGGCCTTGGTGCGCAGCTCCGCGCGGATCACGGCGTCGGCGGTGTCGGCGCGGGCCTGGTCGCTGGCGCGCTGCTGCTGATGCTTGCGCAGCGCCACGCACAGCAGTACGCCGGCCAGCGCGGACACGCCGAAGATGCAGGTGACCAGCAGGGTATAGGGCATCTGCGCCCAGCCCAGCGCGACGGGCGCCGACAGCAGCAGGTTGCCGAGCTGCAGCAGCATGGCGGCCAGCAGCGGGCGCGCCCAGGGTTGGCCGGCACGCACCTGGCGCAGGGCCTGGTAGGCCAGGACGAGCAGGATCGCCAGCAATGCCGGATAGTGCAGCAGGCCAAACCAGTAGGGGTTGGGAATCAGTGCCAGGGTCAGGGCTGGCGGCAGGAGCAGCAGGACACTCAGGGTCACCACGCGGCGCGGGCGGGCGACGAACAGGCTGCGCGCATACATGGGCAGGCTGAACAGGCCCAGCAGATAGGCCAGGTCGATCAGCTGCGTCTGGGTCAGGCCCAGCGCCCGCGCCAGCTCCTCCAGCGCGCCCAGGTGGCCGAGGCTGCCGGCCAGCAGGGTGAGGTGGCCGAGGGTCAGCCAGGCGAAGCCCGCGCTGCGGGTGACCACGGCGAAGACCAGGCAATAGGCAACCAGGGTGCCCAGCGCACCCATCAGAATCCCGAACAGGTAATTGGGCTGGCTGCGTTCGATCAGGCCCTGCTCGTCCAGCAGGCGCATCCAGCCCTGGGGCGCATGGTAGGTGCTCATGCGGATGTAGACGTCCCGGACCTGGCCGTCGTCGGGCAGGCTGTACAGCCAGGCCTGGCCGGCCCGCAGGGCGTGGCTCGGCGGACGGCGCTCGCCCACGGCGCTGTGCTGAGCGATCCTGTCGCCCTCGACCAGGTAGTAGTCCAGCTGCTGGGCACGCGGCAGCAGCAGCCACAGCCAGCGGGGCTCACTCAGAACGGGGAGGGTGGCGTGCAGCCAGACGGCGCCCGGATCGGCTCGGCGGGCAAACTGGGGGGCCGGCAGGGGAGCGAAGGGGGTATCGCGGACATCCGCCAGAGTCAGTCGGCCGCTGGGGTCTTCCAGCAGGCCCCAGCGCAACAGGGGCTCGGCCTCGGTGCTGGCCGCTGCCGAACTCAGGCCCAGCAGCACGCCGAAAATAACCGCAAGCACTGTCCGGAACTGCTGCACGGCGATCTGTCCATGAAAAAGGTGTCCGATTATAGACGCCAGAAGTCTGGGCGCTATAAAAAAGGCGGATAAATATCCGCCTTTTTGTCGTGCAGAAAAAGGGCTTTCCGATCAGTGGCCCTGTTCCCGCGCAATGGCACGGTAGCCGATGTCCTTGCGGTAGAACATGCCGTTCCAGCGGATCCTTTCCGCCAGGCGATAGGCCTGCTGCTGGGCAGAGGATACGGTCGGGCCGATGGCGGTGGCGCAGAGCACCCGGCCGCCGCTGGTGACCACCTGGCCCTGGGCGTTCAGAGCGGTGCCGGCATGGAACACCTTGCCATCCAGCTTGGCGGCCTCGTCCAGGCCCTCGATGACATCACCCTTGGCATAGTCGCCCGGGTAGCCGCCGGCGGCCAGCACCACGCCCACGGTAGGACGCGGGTCCCAGGTGGCCTCCACCTTGTTCAGGGCCTTGGCCAGGGCGGCCTCGACCAGCAGCACCAGAGAGGATTCCAGGCGCACCATGATCGGCTGGGTTTCCGGATCGCCGAAGCGGCAGTTGAACTCGATGACCTTGGGCGCGCCGCTCTTGTCGATCATCAGGCCGGCATACAGGAAACCGGTGTAGACGTTGCCTTCGGCAGCCATGCCGCGCACGGTCGGGTAGATGATTTCGTCCATCACCCGCTGGTGCACCTCGGGGGTGACCACCGGGGCCGGGGAGTAGGCGCCCATGCCGCCGGTGTTCGGACCGGTGTCGCCGTCGCCGACACGCTTGTGGTCCTGACTGGTGGCCATCGGCAGCACATGCTCGCCGTCCACCATGACGATGAAGCTGGCTTCCTCGCCGTCCAGGAACTCCTCGATCACCACGCGCGAACCGGCGTCACCGAAGGCGTTGCCGGACAGCATGTCGCGCACGGCGGCTTCGGCTTCTTCCAGAGTCATGGCGACGATCACGCCCTTGCCGGCCGCCAGGCCGTCGGCCTTGATGACGATCGGCGCGCCCTTCTCGCGCAGGTAGGCCAGGGCCGGCTCGACCTCGGTGAAGTTCTGGTAATCGGCGGTGGGGATCTTGTGGCGGGCCAGGAAATCCTTGGTGAACGCCTTGGAGCCTTCCAGCTGGGCCGCGGCGGCGGTCGGGCCGAAGATGTCCAGGCCGCGGGAACGGAACAGGTCGACCACGCCCTTCACCAGCGGCGCTTCCGGACCCACGATGGTCAGCTGCACATGCTTTTCGGCGAAGTCGGCCAGCGCCTCGATGTCCAGCACGTCGATGGCCACGTTCTCGCACTTGGCCTCGGTGGCGGTGCCGGCATTGCCGGGGGCGACGAAGACCTTCTCGACGCGCGAATCCTGCGCGACCTTCCAGGCCAGGGCGTGTTCACGACCGCCGCTGCCGATGATCAGTACGTTCATTTCTCTCTCCCTATGGGGGCGGGCCCGCGGCCCGCTCGGTGGATAAACAAAGCGTTATCCACCCTACAAAAACAGGCGACTCGGTATGAGGTCGCAATGGAGCCGGTAGATGCTAGGCGCCCCGGGCTCCGACAAGCGCAGTTGCCTTGTTGGCAATGAGCATTGGCGGAGTCCGGGGCAACGACGCAGATGCCGGTTCCAGTGCGGCCGGTTTAGTGCCTAAAGTGGCGCATGCCGGTGAATACCATGGCAATGCCGGCTTCATCGGCCGCCGCAATCACCTCCGCATCACGCATCGAACCGCCCGGCTGGATCACCGCGGTGATGCCGGCGGCCGCGGCGTTGTCGATGCCATCGCGGAACGGGAAGAAGGCGTCCGAGGCCATCACCGCGCCCTTCACTTCCAGGCCGGCATGTTCGGCCTTGATGGCGGCGATGCGCGCGGAGTTGACGCGGCTCATCTGGCCGGCGCCCACACCCACGGTCTGGCGGTTCTTCGCATACACGATGGCGTTGGACTTGACGAACTTGGCCACCTTCCAGGCGAAGATCAGGTCGTGAATTTCCTGTTCGGTGGGCGCCCGCCTGGTCACCACCTTCAGGTCGGCCTCGGTGATCATGCCGATGTCGCGGCTCTGCACCAGCAGGCCGCCGTTGACGCGCTTGAAGTCCCAGCCGGCTTCACGCTCGGCCGGCCACTGGCCGCATTCCAGCAGGCGCACGTTGGCCTTGGCGGCGACCACGTCGCGAGCGGCCTGGGAAACCTTGGGTGCGATGATCACCTCGACGAACTGGCGCTCGACGATGGCCCTGGCGGTTTCGCCGTCCAGCTCGCGGTTGAAGGCGATGATGCCGCCGAAGGCCGATTCGCTGTCGGTGGCGTAGGCCAGGTCATAGGCCTTGCGGATGCCGCCCTCGTCTTCCGGCACCACCGCCACGCCGCAGGGGTTGGCGTGCTTGACGATCACGCAGGCCGGCTTGACGAAGCTCTTCACGCATTCCAGCGCGGCGTCGGTGTCGGCCACGTTGTTGTAGGACAGCTCCTTGCCTTGCAGCTGCACGGCGGTGGCCACGCTGGCCTCGCCCTTCTGCGCCTCGACGTAGAAGGCGGCGATCTGGTGCGGGTTCTCGCCGTAGCGCATGTCCTGCGCCTTGATGAACTGGCTGTTGAAGGTACGCGGGAACGGGCTGCGGCCTTCGGTGGACAGGGTCTCGGTGGCCTGGTCGATGGTGCCCAGGTAGTTGGCGATCATACCGTCGTAGGCGGCGGTGTGCTCGAAGGCCTTGAGGGCCAGGTCGAAGCGCTGGGCATAGGTCAGGCCGCCGGCCTTGAGGGACTCCAGCACGCCCGCATAGTCGCTGGCGTTGACCACGATGGCGACGTCCTTGTGGTTCTTGGCCGCGGAGCGAACCATGGTCGGGCCGCCGATATCGATGTTCTCGATGGCGTCGGCCAGGGTGCAGCCCGGCCTGGCCACGGTGGCGGCGAACGGGTAGAGGTTGACCGCCACCAGATCGATCGGCTGGATGCCGTGCTCGGCCATCACCGCGCCGTCCTTGTCACGGCGACCCAGGATGCCGCCGTGGATCTTCGGGTGCAGGGTCTTGACCCGGCCGTCCATCATTTCCGGGAAGCCGGTGTAGTCGGCCACTTCCACGGCATTGATGCCGTTGTCCCGGAGCAGCTTGTAGGTGCCACCGGTGGAGAGGATTTCCACGCCCAGGGCGGCCAGCTCGCGGGCGAAGTCGACGATGCCGGTCTTGTCGGAAACGCTGATCAGCGCGCGGCGGACGGGGAGGCGGGTGGTTTGGTCGGTCATTGGGAGTCCCACAACAGGCTTTTGACATTCAGTGGCCGGTCGCCCGGCCGCCGTTCTCAGAGAAGGTCGTACTGCTTGAGCTTCTTGCGCAGGGTGCCGCGATTGAGCCCCAGCAACTCGGAAGCCTTGGTCTGGTTGCCCTTCACATAGTTCATCACGGTTTCCAGCAGGGGTGCCTCCACTTCGGCCAGCACCATGTTGTACACGTCCGTGACTGGAGCGCCTTCCAGATGGGCGAAATAGTTGTTCAGCGCTTGCTCCACGCTGCCGCGCAGGGTCTGCTGGCCGGGCGTGTTCAGGTGCTGTTTCAGATTGGCTTGCTCACTCACGGGGGATGTTCCAGTTTCAAATGTCTCGGTCATGGTCATGCGGCCACCTCTTCTTCAGCATTCCGCGCGGCGAAGAATTCACGAACAACGGCACACTGCGCGTGCGAACTGTCCAGGCGATTGAATTGGGCGCGAAACTCCCTGGCGCCCGGTAGCGTTGCCAGATACCAGCCGACATGCTTGCGGGCGATGCGCACGCCCATCTCGTCGCCATAGAAGGCGTGCAGTGCCGACAGGTGCTCCAGCAGTATTCGTTCCACTTCTTGCAGCCCCGGTGCGGGCAGATGCGTTCCGGTTTCCAGGAAATGATGGATCTCCCGGAAGATCCAGGGACGACCTTGCGCCGCACGGCCGATCAGCAGCGCGTCGGCGCCGGTGTGGTCCAGCACCTGACGGGCCTTTTCCGGCGAGGTGATGTCGCCATTGGCGAACACCGGGATGGAAACGGCCTGCTTGATGGCGGCAATGGTGTCGTACTCGGCTTCCCCGGTGTACAGGTCGGCCCGCGTGCGGCCATGCACGGCCAGCGCGGCGATGCCTTCCTCCTGGGCGATGCGGGCCACGCTCACCCCGTTCTTGTTGTTCCTGTCCCAGCCAGTGCGAATCTTCAGGGTGACCGGTACGTCCACCGCGCCGACCACCGCGGAGAGGATCTCCGCCACCAGCTTCTCATCCTTCATGAGTGCCGAGCCGGCGGCCTTGTTGCAGACCTTCTTGGCCGGGCAGCCCATGTTGATGTCGATGATCTGCGCGCCCATCTCGACGTTGGCCCGCGCGGCCTCGGCCAGCATCTGCGGATCGCCGCCGGCGATCTGCACCGAACGCGGCTCCGGATCGTCGGCATGCAGCATGCGCAGGCGCGACTTGCGGCTGTGCCACAGGCGCACGTCGCTGGTGAGCATTTCCGACACCACGAGCCCGGCGCCGAGCCGCCGGCAGAGCTGGCGGAACGGCCTGTCCGTCACGCCGGCCATGGGCGCGAGAATCAGACGATTGGGCAATTCGTAGGGGCCGATACGTACCGCTGACATAGGACTTCCCTGCACTGGGGCCTGCTGGCTCAGGTCGATCGGAGGCTGCAAAAAAAGGGTGGGCATGATACCCGCTCTCGGTGTCCGGATAAAGTTCGTTCTGAACAAATTATGATCAGTCGGTGTGTTATTCCAGCGCGCGATCAGCGCCCGGCGCGCACCGGCACCCCTACTCCGGAGAGTGGAAGGCGAGGCTGTAGTTCACCGCCTGGCTGCCCGGATCGAGGATTTCCAGGGAGATATGGATGGGGGTCTGCGAGGGCATGTCGCGCTGGCCGGCCAGCTCGCCGCTGAGGTATTCGCTGGGCTTGAAGCGCCGGACGGCGACGGGCTGCCCGCCGATATCGGCAAAGCGCAGCTCCAGCAGCGGGAAGGGTTGGGTGAAGCTGGCGCGGTTGTAGAGAATGGCATCCACCACCAGGGCACCCCGGTAGGTGGGGTGGCTGCGTACCACCAGGTTACTGCTGCGGATCTGGGAGATGTCCACCCGGGAGGGCAGCGCGCAGCCGAGGGTCGGGCAGACGCGCTCGAACCAGGGGCGGTACTGATCCTGGCGGGCCAGATCCTCGAAGTTGTGCCGCACGTACTGGAACACCAGCGCGGCGAGCGCCAGCAGGATCAGCAGGCCCCACAGCAGCCAGCGTCCCCACGGCTTTCTGGGCTTCTGCCACTCCAGCTGCAGCGGGGGCTCGACCAGCTCGTGCAGGTCGACGCCGGGCACGTCCGCGACGGGTTCGGCGCGCGCCTCCTCTTCCTCGTCCCTGGTGGCGCGCACAGGCTCGACGGGTGGCTCTGCCTTGGCCTGCTCCTCGTCGCGCAGCAGGGCCTCGGCCCATGACTCGTCTTCTTCTTCGGGGCGACGGGGCGGGGCGGGCACGCGCGGCGTGGCCTCCGCTGCGCTGGCGGGAATCCTGGCCTGGAGGGGCTGCTGCTGTTCGGCCTTCTCCAGGCGCTCCAGCTCCTCGTCCAGGTTCAGGTCGCCCAGGTCGAGGTCGTCGTGAATGCGCAGCTCGTCCTGATGCGGGGCGGGGCGTGGGGCGGTGGGTGTCGGGCGCGGCTCGGCGTGCAGCGGTGCGGGCCTGGCCGGCGCCGCGGGCGGTGTAGGTGGTGTAGGCGGCGTCGCGGGCCGGGAGGTGACAGGCTTGTCCGCGATCCGCGCGTTGCGGGCCGCCTCGGCGATCTGCCGGGCGGCGTTGAACACGTGCAGGCAGGCACCGCAGCGCACCGCTCCCTGTGCCGCGCCCAGCTGGGCGCGGGTGACCCGGAAGCGGGTCCGGCAATGGGGGCACTGGGCTACGTAGTTATCTGCCATGCATCAAAAACCTGTTCACCGATCTGTCGGGCTGGAGTGAACATTCGTGGCGGCCGGACAGGCCGACAGTCTAGCGCACGGGTCGGCTCAGCGGCGAACGCCGCTGATGCGTACCCAGCCTTCCTGCTCGGCGGTAGGGTCCAGGTCGAAGGCGTCGGCATAGGCCGCACGCACCTCGTCGGCCTGCTCGGCGAGGATGCCGGACAGCGCCAGGCGCCCGCCCGGCCTGACCAGGCCGGTGATCTGCGGCGCCAGCTGGACCAGCGGGCCGGCGAGGATGTTGGCGACCACCACGTCGGCCTGCTCGTTGGGCAGGTCCTGCGGCAGGTAGAGCGGGAAGCACGCCGGGTCGATGCCGTTGCGGTTGGCGTTGTCCCGCGAGGCCTCCAGGGCCTGCGGGTCGATGTCGGTGCCCACGGCGCGTTCGGCCCCCAGCAGCAGGGCGGCGATGGCCAGGATGCCCGAGCCGCAGCCGAAGTCCAGCACGCTGCAGCCGTCCAGCGGCTGGCTGTCGAGCCACTGCAGGCACAGGGCGGTGGTCGGGTGGGTGCCGGTGCCGAAGGCCAGGCCGGGGTCGAGCAGCAGGTTGACGGCGTCCGGCTCCGGCGCGGCGTGCCAGCTGGGCACGATCCACAGGCGGGCGCCGAAGCGCATGGGCTGGAAGTTGTCCATCCAGCTGCGTTCCCAGTCCTGGTCCTCGATGCGCTCGATCTGATGCTCGGGCAGCGGCTCGCCGGTGCTCAGGCGCAGTTGCGCGATCACCTGGTCGGCGTCGGTGTCGCCCTCGAACAGGGCCAGCAGGTGGGTCTTGTTCCACAGCGGCGTGGTGCCCAGGTCCGGCTCGAAGATCGGCTGGTCCTCGGCATCCATGAAGGTGACCGACACGGCGCCCGTTTCCAGCAGGGCGTCCTCGTAGGTGGCGGCCTGATCGGGGGTGATGGCGAGGCGGACTTGTAACCAGGGCATGGGACGTACCTGTGAAGGGAGTGGCGCGGGGCAGGGCGCGCATGATAACGCGTCACGCAGAAACGCCAAGGGCCGCCCGAAGGCGGCCCCTGGTTCGCACATCGGCCGGGCCTCAGTGCTTGTCCATACCCAGTTTCTTTTCCAGGTAGTGGATGTTGACGCCGCCCTGGCAGAAGCCGGGATCGCGGGTCAGGTCGCGGTGCAGCGGCACGTTGGTCTTGATGCCGTCGACCACGATCTCGTCGAGGGCGTTGCGCATGCGCGCCAGGGCCTCGTCGCGGGTGTTGCCGTAGGCGATGACCTTGCCGACCAGCGAGTCGTAGTTCGGCGGTACGGCATAGCCGCTGTACAGGTGCGAGTCGACGCGGATGCCGTTGCCGCCCGGGGCATGGTAGTGCTTGATCTTGCCGGGGCTGGGCATGAAGGTCACCGGGTCTTCGGCGTTGATACGGCATTCCAGCGCGTGGCCGCGGACCACCACGTCTTCCTGGCGGATCGACAGCTTGTTGCCGGCGGCGATGCTGAGCATCTCCTTGACGATGTCCACGCCGGTGATCATTTCGGTCACCGGGTGTTCGACCTGCACGCGGGTGTTCATCTCGATGAAGTAGAAGCGACCGTCTTCATAGAGGAACTCGAAGGTGCCGGCGCCGCGGTAGCCGATCTCGATACAGGCATCCACGCAGCGCTTGAGCACCTCGGCGCGAGCCTTCTCGTCGATCTGCGGGGCGGGGGCTTCCTCCAATACCTTCTGGTGACGGCGCTGCAGCGAGCAGTCGCGGTCATAGAGGTGGATGGCGTTGCCCTGGCCGTCGGCCAGCACCTGGATTTCCACGTGGCGCGGATTGCCGAGGAACTTCTCCAGGTAGACCATCGGGTTGCCGAACGCGGCACCGGCTTCGGTGCGGGTCAGCTTGGCCGACTTGATCAGGTCCTCTTCCTTGTAGACCACGCGCATGCCGCGACCACCGCCGCCGCCGGCGGCCTTGATGATCACCGGGTAGCCCACCTCGCGGGCGATGCGCAGGGCTTCCTGCTCATCTTCCGGCAGCGGACCGTCGGAGCCCGGCACGGTGGGCACGCCGGCCTTGATCATGGCGTTCTTGGCGGACACCTTGTCGCCCATCAGGCGGATCACGTCGGCGGTCGGGCCGACGAAGGTGAAGCCCGAGCGCTCGACCTGCTCGGCGAAGTCGGCGTTTTCGGCCAGGAAGCCGTAGCCCGGGTGGATCGCCGTGGCGCCGGTGACTTCGGCGGCAGCGATGATGGCCGGGATGGACAGATAGGACTGGGCGGCATTGGCCGGGCCGATGCAGACCGACTCGTCGGCCAGCGACAGGTGCATCAGCTCGCGGTCCGCCGTGGAGTGCACAGCCACGGTCTTGATGCCCAGTTCCTTGCAGGCGCGCAGGACACGCAGGGCAATCTCGCCGCGGTTGGCAATAAGGACTTTTTCCAGCTGCATCGCAGGTTCCCCGCGCATCAGACGATGGTGAACAGCGGCTGGTCGAATTCCACCGGCTGACCGTTTTCCACCAGGATGGATTCGATGACACCACTGGCCTCGGCCTCGATGTGGTTCATCATCTTCATCGCTTCGACGATGCACAGGATGTCGCCCTTCTTCACGGTCTGGCCGACTTCAACGAAGGGTGCGGAGGTCGGGGAGGCGGCGCGGTAGAAGGTGCCGACCATCGGCGAGCGGACCACATGGCCGTTGAGCTTGGGTGCAGCGGGTGCGGCTTCGGCGGCCGGAGCAGCCGGGGCGGCGGCAGCGGCCGGAGCGGCGGCGACCGGGGCCGGTGCGGCGTACACCTGCTGGGTGGTGACCTTGCCGATGTTGCGGCTGATGCGTACGGATTCTTCGCCTTCGCGAATTTCCAGTTCGTCGATACCGGATTCTTCCAGCAGCTCGATCAGTTTCTTGACTTTGCGGATATCCATTAAGCAATCACTCCCAAGTGGGGTCAGGGGCGTTCAAGTTGTTCTAGTGCCGCCTCCAGGGCCAGGCGGTAGCCGCTGGCGCCGAGACCGCAGATCACTCCCACTGCCACGTCGGAAAAGTAGGAGTGATGCCGGAAAGGTTCACGTTTATGCACGTTGGACAGGTGAACTTCGATGAATGGGATGCTCACTCCCAGCAGCGCGTCACGTATCGCCACGCTGGTATGCGTAAAAGCCGCCGGATTGATGATGATGAAGTCCACGCCTTCCTCGCGGGCGGCGTGGATTCGCTCGATCAGGACGTGCTCGGCGTTGCTTTGCAGGTAGCGCAGTTCATGGCCGGCGTCACGGGCCCGGCGTTGCAGATCCTGGTTGATCTGCTCCAGGGTGGTGGCGCCGTAGATGCCGGGCTCGCGGGTGCCCAGCAGATTGAGATTGGGGCCATGCAGAACCAGCAGGGTGGCCATGGGAAAACCTTGTGCGAGGGTGAGGTGGGCGACTATGCCGCTATCCGGCTCGGCTGTCCATAAGTCAACCGTAGACGGCCGGATGTCCGGCGTTTGCGGAAATTGGCCGAAATAGACGTTCTTGCGGAATCATCGGGCATTCCGCGACCCCCGGGTCAGTTCGTCACGGGCGAGAGTCGGCGGTACGCAGGCGCTCGGCGAAGGTGGCGGCGTCGATCTCGCCGACCACGCGCAGGTCCAGCCATTCCTCGCCGCCGGGCGAGAACAGCTGCAGCACCGGTGGGCCGAACAGCTGATAGCGATCCAGCAGCGCGCGCTGGGCGGCGTCGCTGCGGGTGATGTCGAAGCGCACCAGGCGATAGCCGGTCAGCAGCGCGCGAACTTCCGGCGCTTCCAGCACCTGGCGTTCGATCACCTTGCAGCTGACGCACCAGTCCGCGTACCAGTCCAGCAGCACCGGCTGTCCGGCGTCGCGGGCCGCGCTCAGGGCGGCGGCCAGGGCCTCGGGCTGTTCCAGGGTCAGCCAGTTGCCGGATGACTGCGCGGCCGGCGCGCTGGTGGCGGTCGCCAGGCGGCCCAGCGGGCGCAACGGGTCCGATTCGCCCTGCAGGGCGCCGACCCAGGCGCTCAGACCGTAGACCAGCAGCGCCAGGCCGGCCAACTGGCCGAGTTTCTGGCGACCCGGCTTGGGCACGAACTCCAGCGCGCCCAGCCACAGCGCCGCGCCCACGGCCAGCAGGCCCCACAGCGCCAGGGCCAGCGGGCCCGGCAGCACGCGCTCGAGCAGCCACACGGATACCGCCAGCAGCATCACGCCGAAGGCGTTGCGCACGCCTACCATCCAGGGGCCCGAGCGGGGCAGTAGCGCGCCGCCCCCGGCGCCGAACAGTACCAGCGGCGTGCCCATGCCCAGGCCCAGGGCCAGCAGCTTGAGGCCGCCGCCGACGGCATCACCGCTGCTGCTGATGTACAGCAGGGCGGCAGCCAGGGGGGCGGACACGCAGGGCGAGACCAGCAGGCTGGACAGCACGCCCAGGGTGGCGGCGCCCAGCAGCGAGCCGCCGCGGGTCTCGCCGGCCAGACGGTCGAGCGGAGTGCGCAGGAAGGCGGGCAGGCGCAGTTCGAAGACGCCGAACATGGCCAGGGCGAACAGCGCGAAGAAGGCGGCGAAGGGCGCCAGCACCCAGGCCGACTGCAGGCGCGCCTGCAGGTTGAGGCTGGCGCCGAACAGGCCCATCAGGGCGCCCAGCAGGGCGAAGCAGATGGCCATCGGCAGCACGTAGGCCAGCGACAGGGTCAGGCCGCGCATGCCGCCCACCTGGCCGCGCAGCACCACGCCGGAGAGGATGGGCAGCATGGGCAGCACGCAGGGGGTGAAGGTCAGGCCCAGGCCGGCGAGGAAGAACAGCGCCAGGCTGTGCCAGTCAAGTGCCGCGCCGCCGGCCTGGCCGATCTGCAGCTCGCGGACTTCCGGCGGGTAGCACAGGCCCAGGTCGGCGCAGCCCTGGTAGCCGACGCGCAGCACGAAGCCGCGCTGCTGCGGGTTGTCCACCGGCAGGGTGATCTCGGTGATGCCGTAGTGGGCCTCGATCTCGCCAAAATACTCATCGACCTTCTGCTGGCCCGGCGGAATCTGCGGTTCGCCCAGGCTGACCCCGGGGGTGTCGGTGGTGAACTGGAAGCGGTGGCGGTATAGGTAATAGCCGTCGGCATTGCTGAAGCGCAGGCGCAGCTGTTGCGGGCCGGATTCCAGCAGCTCGACGCGGAACGCCTTGTCGACGGGCAGGAAATCGCTGCTGTTGTTGAGGGTGCCGCCCAGCGGCAGCGGGGCGCGCGGCGCCTCGGGCAGGGCGGCCAGCGCGGGCAGGCTGAACAGCAGGCAGAGGATGAGCAGCAGGCGGCGCATGGGGGTCTCGTCACAACGCGGGGAGACGGCATGATACCCGACTCGCCGGACGGGCGGCGCGACGCGGCGTCGCAAGAGATTGCAGGCGCGTCCGTGCTGGGCTTTGCCGGGGGCCAGCGGCTATAATCGGCGCCTTTTCCCACTGGCAGAATCCGAATCATGACCCAGTCCGTGCTCGACTACATGAACCGCCTGGGCCGCGCCGCTCGCGAGGCCTCGCGGATCACCGCGCGCGCCACCACCGCGCAGAAGAACAACGCTCTGCTGGCCACCGCCCGCGCCCTGCAGGCCTCGCGCGATGCCCTGCTGGCGGCCAACGCCAAGGACCTGGCCGCCGGTCGGGACAACGGCCTGGACGACGCCATGCTCGACCGCCTGGCCCTGACCCCGGCGCGCATCGACGAGATGATCGAGGGCCTGCGCCAGGTGGCGGCGCTGCCCGATCCGATCGGCACCATCCGCGACATGCGCTACCTGCCCTCGGGCATTCAGGTGGGCAAGATGCGTGTGCCGCTGGGAGTGATCGGCATCATCTACGAGTCGCGTCCCAACGTGACCATCGACGCCGCCAGCCTGTGCCTGAAGTCAGGCAACGCCACCATCCTGCGCGGCGGCTCGGAAGCCATCCATTCCAACCAGGCGATCGCCGCCTGCATCCAGCAGGGCCTGGCCGAAGCGGGCCTGCCGGCGGCCTGCGTGCAGGTGGTGGGCACCACCGACCGCGCCGCCGTGGGTGCCATGATCACCATGCCCGAGTTCGTGGACGTGATCGTGCCGCGCGGCGGCAAGGGCCTGATCGAACGCATCAGCCGCGACGCCACCGTGCCGGTGATCAAGCACTTGGACGGCATCTGTCATGTCTACATCGATGTCGCCGCCGACCCGGACAAGGCCATTCGCGTCGCCGACAACGCCAAGACCCAGCGCTTCGCGCCCTGCAACGCCATGGAGACCCTGCTGGTGCACGCCGGCATCGCCGAGCGCGTGCTGCCGCCGCTGGCCGACATCTACCGCGCCAAGGGTGTGGAGCTGCGGGGTTGCGAGCGCACCCGCGCGCTGCTGGGCGCCGATGTGCTGGAGGCCACCGAGCAGGACTGGTCCACCGAATACAACGCGCCGATCCTGTCGATCCGCATCCTCGATTCGCTTGATCAGGCCATCGAGCACATCAACCGCTACGGCTCGCAGCACACCGACGCCATCATCACCGAGAACTTCACCGATGCCCGGCGCTTCCTCACCGAGGTGGATTCCAGCTCGGTGATGGTCAACGCCTCCACCCGTTTCGCCGACGGCTTCGAGTATGGCCTGGGCGCCGAGATCGGCATTTCCACCGACAAGTTGCACGCCCGCGGTCCGGTCGGCCTGGAAGGCCTGACCAGCGAGAAATACGTGGTGTTCGGCGACGGGCACGTGCGCGGCTGATGGTCAAACGCATCGGCATCCTGGGCGGCACCTTCGACCCGGTGCATATCGGCCACCTGCGCGGCGCAGTGGAGGTGGCCGAACTGTTCGAGCTCGACGAGGTGCGGCTGATTCCCAGCGCGCGACCGCCGCACCGGGACACCCCGCAGGTGTCCGCCGAGGATCGCCTGGCCATGGTGCGCTGCGCCGTGCAGGGCGTGCCCGGCCTGCAGGTCGATGACCGTGAGCTGCGCCGCGACCGCCCGTCCTATACCATCGACACCCTGGAATCCCTGCGCGCCGAACTGGATGCCGACGATCAGCTGTTCCTGGTGCTCGGCTGGGATGCCTTCTGCGGCCTGCCCAGCTGGCATCGCTGGGAGGAGCTGTTGCTGCATTGCCACCTGCTGGTGCTGCAGCGCCCGGACGCCGACATGGAAGCGCCCGAGGCGCTGCGCGACCTGCTGGCGGCGCGAAGCGTCAGCGATCCGCAGGCCCTGTGCGGTCCCGGCGGGCAGATCGCCTTCGTCTGGCAGACCCCGCTGGAGATTTCCGCCACCCAGCTGCGCGAACGGCTGGCGCAGGGACGCTCGATTCGCTTCCTGGTACCGGACTCGGTACTGGCCTATATCCAGGCGCACGGGTTGTACCTTGCGCCTCTTTCCACATGAGTACTCGTATGCAGAACGAACAACTGGTCCAGATCGCGGTCGACGCGCTGGAAGACATGAAGGCCAAGGACATCACCGTCATCGATGTGCGCGGCAAGACCAGCGTCACCGATTTCATGGTGATCGCCAGCGGCACCTCCGGCCGCCAGGTCAAGTCCATGGCCGACAACGTGATCGAGAAGGTCAAGGAACAGGGCGTGCGCCCGCTGGGCTGCGAAGGCATGGAGGTCGGCGAATGGGTGCTGATCGACCTCGGTGATGTGGTGGTGCATGCCATGCAGACCGCCACCCGTGAATTCTATGATCTGGAGCGCCTGTGGCGCGGCGCCGAGCAGAGCCGTGCCAGCCATGGCGGCGAGCACGAGTAGGCCGTGAAGCTGCGGCTGATCGCCGTCGGCTCGCGCATGCCGCGCTGGGTCGAGGAAGGCTGGCAGGAATACGTCAAGCGCCTGCCGGCTGAACTCACGCTGGAGCTGGTGGAGATACCACTCAACACCCGGGGCAAGAACGCCGATGTGGCGCGGCTGATCCGCCAGGAGGGCGAAGCCATGCTGGCCAAGGTGCAGCCGGGCGAGCGCATCGTCACCCTGGAGGTACAGGGCAGGGCCTGGAGCACGGAGCAGCTGGCCGCGGAGCTGGACCGCTGGCGTCTGGACGCGCGGACTGTCAATCTGATGGTCGGTGGCCCGGAAGGCCTGGCGCCCGAGGTGTGCGCACGCAGCGAGCAGCGCTGGTCGCTGTCGCCGCTGACCCTGCCGCATCCGCTGGTGCGTATCCTGGTCGGCGAACAGATCTACCGGGCCTGGACACTGCTCAGCGGGCACCCCTATCACAAGTAGCGTGTAGTACCGATGCCGGATTCGCTCTATCTGCAGGACCATGAACGTGACGCCCGTCTGGTTCGCCAGCGCATGCTGGTGGGCGCGCTGGCCGTCGCGCTGCTGATCCTGCTGCTGATCGGGCGCATGTACTACCTGCAGGTGATCCAGTACGAGCATCACTCCACGCTGTCGGAGAACAACCGGGTCCATGTCCAGCCGATTCCTCCCAACCGCGGCCTGATCTACGACCGCAACGGGGTGATCCTGGCCGACAACCGGCCCAGCTTCAGCCTGACGGTGACCCGCGAGCGCGCCCAGGACTGGCAGGCCGAGCTGGACCGGGTGGTGGAGATCCTGGAGCTGGGCGAGAACGAGCGGGCACTGTTTGAGAAGCGCGTGCGCCAGGGACGCCGGCCGTTCGAGCCGGTGCCCATCATGTTCGAGCTGTCCGAGGAGCAGA
>DATGNS010000187.1:0-2952 GCA_035306625.1 Pseudomonas sp.
CGGAGAACAGCAGGTCCAGTTCGCGGGCGTCAGCCTGGCGCAGGAAGGTGTACAGCTCTTCGATCAGGCTGGACACGGCAGTCTTCTCGTGCATGGACTGGTCGGGCAGCGGGCCGAACTCGGAGCGCAGGGCGGCGACCATCCAGCCGGACAGGTACAGGTACTTCTTGTTGGTGGTCTTCAGGTGCTTCTTGATGGAGATCAGCTTCTGCTGACCGATGAAGCCATGCCAGCAGCCCAGGGACTGGGTATACAGGGAGCTGTCGGCATCGTACTCGGCCATGTCCTTGCGCATGATGGCGGCGGTGTACTTGGCGATGTCCAGACCGGTCTTGAAACGGTTCTGGAGGCGCATGCGAGCGGCGTACTCGGGGTTGATTGCGCTCCAGGAGCTGCCGTACTTCTCCTTGAGAGCGGCAACGGCCTTGATCTCGTTCTGATATGCGGACATGGTCAATCCTTCACAAATTGGGTTGGTAGCACCGGCTTCCCGGCGACCAAGGCAAGGTCGCGCAACGGGATGGCTCTGCAAACCGGAGGAGGATGGACGGGACGAGTCGGAAAGGTAGGGAGTGAGCAGAGGTACTACAGCATCTGCGTTCTGCACGTGAGCGTGCAGGGAGGGCTGTTGATTCCAAGGCTTCCCCGTCCCTCGGGACGACTACGTTCCAGTCGCAACCTCGTCGATCGCCCGGTAAGGCTGGATCGGCGCGAAGCGGCTCGGCTGGTTGGCTGGAGCCGCTCCGGGCAGCTCTTCAAGAGAGCCTCCTGGTTAGCGGGAGCGAGGGCATGATGCGACGGAACGGAGGACGAGTCAAACGTTTTGTAGTGTTTTTTTCAAGGCACTACATTTTCGGCGCCGCGGAGGCGGGAGGCAGGGTGTCCACGCGAATGCGCACGGGGGCGTCCAGCGGTCGGGCGGCCAGGGTACCGGCGGGAGGGGCCGGCGTGGTGGTCACCTCGATCCACTCGCCCAGGCGTCCTGTCAGGCGGGTCTGGCCCTGCAGCACCTGCTGGGCGCCGTAGCTGGACGGGTCCTGGGTGGCCCGCCGGGCATGGACATCGAGCTGGACCTGATCCTCCGAGCTGATGCGTACCACCAGGGACAGGTCGAAGCCGCTTACGCTGTCCTCGCTGTGCAGATAGGGCGCGCCGGTCAGGTCCGTGCTGAAGCCCAGGCGGGGTTCATTGCGAGTGAGGCCGAGAAACACGGGCTGGCCTTCGCTGGCACGGATCTGCAGGGGTTCGGGGGTACCGGCGGTGAGGACACGCACCTGGCTTGCGGAGGTGTCCGTGCGGTAGCGCGAGGGCAGGGTGGTGCGGGTGTCCAGGCTGATCAGCAGTTGCCGGGGCGGCACGTCCAGCTGGGAGAGGATGCTGCGCAGCTCGTTGATGCGCTCCAGGCTGGCGCGAATCAGCAACTGGTTGTCCAGGGCGACCAGGGTTTCGCCCTCGTCGAGCAGCGCCTGGGCGGCTGGCAGCAGCTCGCTGGCGGGGCGGTGCTGCAGGGGAATCAGTGCCGTGGCGGCCAGCAGTGGCTGGGTGAAGAACAGCAGCAGAAACAGGATCGCGCGGGATCGGAACATGGCGGATGCCTCCTTGTGCGCGCGGACGGGGTCGACCCCGTCCGCTTCCCCGGGTCCGCTCACTCGCTGTGGCGGACCATGTCGACGTGTGGAATGCCGGCTTCCAGGAACTCCTCGCTGACCACCTTGAAGCCGAGGCGCTCGTAGAAGGGCGTGGCATGCACCTGGGCGGTGAGAAACTGCTGGCTCAGGCCGTTCTGTTCGGCCTTCTCGATGGCCGCCTTCATCAGCAGGGCACCGACCCCGCTGCCGCGCCAGTCCTTGAGCACCGCGACCCGGCCGATATGGCCGTCGGCCAGCAGCCGGGCGGTGCCGATGGGGTAGTCACCGGCACAGGCCAGGAAGTGGATGGCCTCCTGGTCATCCGAGTCCCATTCCAGTTCCGGCGGCACCGATTGCTCGTTGATGAACACGGCCTCGCGGATGCGGCGCAGCTCGGCGTTGTCCTTCTGCCAGTCCGCGATGCGAACACTCACTTCATTCTTCATCGGCAAGCTCCAGGCTTCCCTGTTTGACCAGCTCGACCAGCAGGGTACGGGCTTCGTCGTTGCCCAGCCACTGGTCAAGATTATCCCGATGCAGGGCATCGGCGGAGCAGATCAGCTTGAGCAGGTCGCGCAGGTCGGCCGACAGCAGGCGGCTCTGGCCGCTGGCGAACAGCAGCAGGCCCAGGTCGATCTCGCTCCAGGCCAGGCGCGAGCTGGGGTTGCGCACCAGCACCGCGCCGTCCTCCAGCGCGCCGAACAGCTCTTCCTCCGCGACCTCCGGGCCGCAGACCAGCTCGGGGTACTTGGGCTCGGTCATGAACTGGCCGAACCAGGTCAGCAGCAGGCGTTCGTCGCTCATGTGTTCGGCCAGCAGCTTCTTCAGGCGCTCCAGGGCATCGCTCTGGATCTGGCAGGGATCCTCCTGCGGCTGCAGGTCGGCATCGCTGTAGCGCTCCTCGTCGGGGATGAACTGGGCGAGGAAGTCGGTGAAGTGGGTCAGCACCTCGCTGGCGCTGGGCGCGCGGAAGCCCACGGAAATGGTCATGCACTCGTCCTCTGCGGTGCCGAAATGCGCCAGCCGCGGCGGCAGGTAGAGCATGTCGCCCGGTTCCAGCACCCATTCGTCCGTGCCCTGGAAGTCGGCGAGGATCTTCAGGTCGGCGTGTTCGAGCATCGGGCTCTCGCTGTCGCACATCTGGCCGATGCGCCAGCGGCGCCTGCCGTGTCCCTGCAGCAGGAACACGTCGTAGTTGTCGTAGTGCGGACCCACGCCGCCGCCCGGGGCGGCGTAGCTGATCATGATGTCATCGATCCGCCAGTTGGGCAGGAAGCGGAACTGTTCCAGCAGCTCGGCCACCTCCGGCACGAACTGGTCCACG
>DATGNS010000188.1:0-10269 GCA_035306625.1 Pseudomonas sp.
ACCGCTTCGTGGTGGCGCTGCGCGAGACCGGCGCACGGCTGGTGGTGCTGGGCGGCAACCATGACTCGGTTGCCATGCTGGGCGAGTCCCGCGAACTGCTGGCCTGTCTGGACACCTGGGTGGTGCCGGCGGCGGCGCAGGACCCGGCCGACCAGGTGCTGCCGCTGCCGACCCGCGACGGCGAACCGGGCGCCCTGCTCTGCGCCATCCCCTTCCTGCGCGCCCGCGACCTGCTGCGCAGCGAGGCCGGGCAGAGCGCCGAGGACAAGCAGCGCTCCCTGCAGCAGGCCATTGCCGAGCACTATGCACGCTGCCACGAGCACGCCCTGACCCTGCGCCGCAAGCACGGACCGCTGCCGATCGTCGCCAGCGGTCACCTGACCACCGTGGGCGCCAGCGCCAGCGAATCGGTGCGCGAGATCTACGTGGGCAGCCTGGAGGCCTTCCCCACCAGCGCCTTCCCCGCGGCCGACTACATCGCCCTGGGCCATATCCATCGCCCGCAGAAGGTGGGCGGCCTGGAGCACATCCGCTACAGCGGCTCGCCGATCCCGCTGTCCTTCGACGAGGCCGGCCAGCAGAAGGAGGTGCTGCTGGTGGACCTGGACCACATCGGCCTGTGCGGCGTAACCCCGCTGCCGGTGCCCTGCTTCCAGCCGCTGCTGACCCTGCGCGGCACCCTGGCGCAGATTGCCGAACAGCTGCCGCAGGCCGCCACTCGGGGCACCGCGGAGCGCCCGGCCTGGCTGGAGATCCTGGTGGTCAGCGACGACTACCTGAGCGACCTGGGCAGCCGTCTGGCGGAACTGACCCGGGACCTGCCGGTGGACGTGCTGCGCATCCGCCGCGAGCGCAGCGGCGCCGCCCCGGCCCTGCCGGGCGAGAGCCGGGAAACCCTCGACGAGCTGGACCCGCTGCAGGTCTTCCAGCGCCGTCTGGATCAGGAGACCCTGGATGAGACCCTGCGCGACGACCTGACCGGCCTGTACCAGCAGGTGCTGGCCGAGCTGCAGGAGGTTTCCGCATGAGAATCCTCACCCTGCGCCTGAAGAATCTGAACTCCCTCAAGGGCGAGTGGAAGATCGACTTCACCGCCGAACCCTTCCGCGACAACGGCCTGTTCGCCATCACCGGCCCCACCGGCGCCGGCAAGACCACCCTGCTGGACGCCATCTGCCTGGCCCTGTACCACCGCACACCGCGCATGGACACGGTCAGCGCCGGTGGCAACGAGCTGATGACCCGCCACACCGCCGACTGCCTGGCGGAAGTGGAATTCGAGGCCCGCGGCCAGCGCTACCGCGCCTTCTGGAGCCAGCGCCGCGCCCGCGACAAGGCGGACGGCGCCCTGCAGCAGCCGAAGGGCGAGCTGGCCCGGGCCGACGGCACCATCGTTACCGAGAAGCTCAACGAGAAGCTGCAGGAGATCGAGGAGCTCACCGGCCTGGACTACGCCCGCTTCACCCGCTCGATGATGCTGGCCCAGGGCGGCTTCGCCGCCTTCCTCAACGCCAAGGCCGCCGAGCGCGCCGAGCTGCTGGAGCAACTGACCGGCACGGAAATCTACGGGCAGATCTCCATGCAGGTGTTCCAGCGCGCCCGGGAGCAGCGGGAGCTGCTGGAACGGCTGCGCGACCAGGTCGCCGCGGTCGAGGTGCTGAGCGACGAGGCCCGCGCGGAACTCGAGGCCGAAGCCACGCGCCTGTCCGAGGAGGAACAGGCCCTGCGCCAGGAACAGACCGGCCTGCATGCCCAACAGCGCTGGCTGCAGCAGCGCGACGAGGCCCAGGCGCAGCTGCAGGCCGCCCAGCTGCGCCAACAGGCCGCGCGCGGACAGCTGGAGCAGGCCGCCGCCGATCTGCAGCGCCTGGCCGCCAGCGAGCCGGCCGAAAAGTTGCGCCCATTCCACGAGGCCTGTCTGCAGGCCGAACAGGCCCTGGCCGCCAGCGAAGCCGCCTTGCAGCGTCTGCAGGCCGAGCAGGCTGCCCAGGAAGAGTCCCGGCGCCAGGCCCTGTGGACCGGCCACTGGGCCAGCGAGCAGCAGCGCAGCCAGGCGCATGCCGCCCTGACCGCGCTGGAAGAACGCAGCATCGCCCTGGAACAGCGCCTGAAGGAAACCGCCGGCCACGCCCTGCTGGCCGGCCAACTGGGCGGCTGGAAGCTGCGCTTCGCCGAATGCGCCCGGCTGCGCGCCGATCAGACCCAGCTGGACAGCCGTCGCCAGACCCTCGAGGCGCGCCTGGAGGGACATGCCCAGCGCCGCCAGCAGGCCGAACAACAGCTGCGGGCCGCCCAGGCGGCCGTGCAGGAGGCGCAGACCCGTCTGGCAGAACAGGAGCAGCAGTTGCACAGTCTGCTGGCCGGACGCGACGAGGCCGGCTGGCGCAGCCACTGGCAGGACCTGCTGCAACGCAAGGGCCGCCTGGAACAGCTTCAGCAGTTGCAGGCGCAACGCGAGCAACAGCTCACCCAGATAGACAGGCAGGCGGCCCGCCGCGAGAAGCTGCAGGTCCAACTGACGGCCCGGGAAGGCGAACTGGCCGCGCTGCGCGACCTCTACCGCCGGGTAAAGAGCCAGCTGGACGACAAGGAACGCCTGCTGCAGCAGGAATATCTGCTGCATGCCCGCGCCACCCTGGTGCCCGGCGAGCCCTGCCCCGTGTGTGGCGCCTGCGAGCATCCGGCGGTCAGCCAGTACGCACCGCTGGATATCGCCGCCACCGAACAGGCACTGGCGGAGCTGAAGAAGGAACTGGACGAGGTGACCCAGAGGGGTCAGGTCCTGGGCAACCAGCATTCCAGCCTGCAGGGCGAACTCAAGGAGATCGACAGCCAGCTCCAGGAGGCCCGCAGCCAGCTGCGGACGCTGGAGACCCGTATCGCCGGCCTGCGCGGCGAGTTGCAGTTGGGCGAGCCGCTGGACCTGGACGCCGCCCATACCCATCTGCTGGGCGAGCAGGCCGACACGCAGAAACGCCTGGGCGAACTGGATGCCCGCAAGGCCGCCGTCAGCGTCGCCCAGCGGCAGTTGCAGGTCTGCACCCAGCAGGAAGCCGAGCAGCGTCAGCAACTGCTGCTGATCGACAAGGATCACCAGGCCGACAGCCAGGCGCTCGTCGAGCTGGACAACGAGCGCCTGCGCCTGGCGGATCGCGAACAGGAAGCACGCCGGACCCTGGCCGGCGAACTGGAAACCCTCGGCTACGACCTGCCGGAGGATCCCGACACCTGGCTGGCCGCCCGTACTCAGGAGGCCCGTGACTGGCAGCAGAATCAGGAGCGCCAGCTGACCCTACGCGACGAACTGCGCGAGCAGGAGCAGCGCCTGGACACCGCCGCGACCCTGGCCCAGCGCTGGCTGGAGCGCTGGCAGGCCGCCGAGCAGCCGCGCTTCGCTACCCCGGAGGGCGATCTCGAGCTGCTGGTGACCCAGGCCGAGCGGGAACTGGAGATCGCCGAGCGCCAGCTGCTGCAGCTGGCCGGCCAGCAGCGCAGCCTGGGCGAGGCCCGTGAACGGCAGCGCCAGCAGCTGACCGAGCGTCAGGCGCAGTGGGACAGCGCCCTGCGGGACAGTCCGTTCGCCGACGAAACCGCCTACCTGGCGGCCTGCCTGCCCGCCGCCGAACGCCAGGCGCTGCAGCAGCGCAAGCAGGCGCTGGACACCGCGCTGACCGAGGCCGCCGCGTTGCACCAGGCCGCCCACCAGCGCCTGGAGCATCTGCTTGCCGAGCCGCTGACCGAACAGGATGGCGAGACCCTGGCGGCCCGTCTGGCCGAGCTGGACAGCCGGCTGCGCCAGCTCGGCCTGCGCCAGGGCGAGCTGCGCGCACTGCTGCAGGGCGATGCCCGGCGCCGCCAGACCCAGCAGGCCCTGCACGCGCAGATCGGCGCCCAGCAGGCGCAGAGCGAGCTGTGGCAGCACCTCAACAGCCTGATCGGTTCGGCCGACGGCACCCGCTATCGCAAGTTCGCCCAGGGCCTGACCCTGGATCACCTGGCGTACCTGGCCAATCGTCAGCTGCAGCGCCTGCATTCGCGCTATCAGCTGGTGCGCCGCGGCGACCTGGAGCTGGATGTGCTGGACACCTGGCAGGGCGATGTGGCTCGCGACACCCGCACCCTGTCCGGCGGCGAGAGCTTCCTGGTCAGCCTGGCCCTGGCCCTGGCCCTTTCGGACCTGGTCAGCCAGCGCACGCGCATCGACTCGCTGTTCCTCGATGAAGGCTTCGGCACCCTGGACGGCGAGACCCTGGAAACGGCCCTGGACGCCCTCGACCATCTCAACGCCAGCGGCAAGATGATCGGCATCATCAGCCACGTGGAGGCGCTCAAGGAGCGCATCCCGGTGCAGATCCGCGTCAGCAAGGGCGCCGGACTGGGCCACAGCCGGCTCGATGCGCGCTTCGCCGTGGCCCCGTAGAGCCTCCTGGCCAAGGACCCGGTGCGGCGACTTCGTCGGGCCTGGCGTCTGATCAAACGCTAAGTGGTTGAGCCGTAAATGATTTTCTGCGGCGCTTTGGCAAAAAAAATCGCAGGAATCTGTTGACAGCAGAATCTCGCTGCGTAAAATGCGCGCCACTGCAACGGGGTTTCCGGTTCAGACTGGAAGTTGCAGGATTTGGAAGACCGAATGTTCCGCGATAGCTCAGTCGGTAGAGCAAATGACTGTTAATCATTGGGTCCCTGGTTCGAGTCCAGGTCGCGGAGCCAACTTCCATGCGGGGTATAGCGCAGTCCGGTAGCGCGCCTGTTTTGGGAGCAGGATGTCGGGAGTTCGAATCTCTCTACCCCGACCATAATTCCGGGTCGTTAGCTCAGTGGTAGAGCAGTTGGCTTTTAACCAATTGGTCGTAGGTTCGACCCCTACACGACCCACCATACAAGGCTTCACCGAAGCCTGAGAAACGGGAAGTTCCCCAGCGAGCTTCCCGTTTTTTCATTCCCCCTTTTTCCTTCTTCCGCCCTCCACGAGCCAGCGGCGCCTGGCACATCGCCTGCTGATCGCGGCTGAAGCCGCTCCCACGGAAGACGAATGGCTTTGCCCCCAACGAAAACGCCCCGCACGGGGCGGGGCGTTTCGTTGCGCGGCAGGCCGATCAGGCGTTGCGCAGCTGCAGGTTCTCGTCGCTGCGCGCGGTCACTTCGCGGTACAGCGCGGCGTTGTCCTGCAGCGCCTTCTCGCGAGCCGGGAACATCTCGGCCAGCTTGCCGGCCCAGGCGGCCGCCTGCTCGGGGAAGCAGCGCTCGATCAGCTGCAGCATGATCGACACGGTCACCGAGGCGCCCGGGGAGGCGCCCAGCAGCGCGGCGATGGTGCCGTCGGCGGAGGACACCAGCTCGGTGCCGAACTGCAGGATGCCGCCCTTCTGCGGGTCCTTCTTGATGATCTGCACGCGCTGGCCGGCCACCTCCAGACGCCAGTCGGCCGGATCCAGCTCGGGATAGAACTTGCGCAGGGCATCCAGGCGCTGCTCCATGGACTGCATCACTTCCTTGATCAGGTAGCGGGTCAGATCCATGTTGTCGCGGGCCACGGCCAGCATCGGGCCGATGTTGCTCGGACGGATGGACAGCGGCAGGTCCAGGAACGAACCGTTCTTCAGGAACTTGGTGGAGAAACCGGCGTAGGGCCCGAACAGCAGGGACTTCTTGCCATCGACCACGCGGGTGTCCAGGTGCGGCACGGACATGGGCGGTGCACCCACCTCGGCCTGGCTGTACACCTTGGCCTGATGCTTGGCCACCACCTCGGGGTTGTCGCAGCGCAGCCACTGGCCGCTGACCGGGAAGCCGCCGAAGCCCTTGCTTTCCGGGATGCCGGACATCTGCAGCAGCGGCAGCGCGCCGCCGCCGGCACCCAGGAACACGAAGCGGGTCTTCAGGGCGCGCTGGCTGCCGTCCTGGGTGTCCTTCACGGTGACGCACCAGCCTTCGCCGTCACGCTCGACGCTCCTGACCTTCTGGTTGTAGCTGACGTGGGCGCCATCCAGGGTCTGCAGATACTTGAGCAGTTCGTTGGTCAGCGCGCCGAAGTTGACGTCGGTGCCGCGCTCGACACGGGTGGCGGCGATCTGCTCGCCGGGGTCGCGACCCGGAATCAGCAGCGGAGCCCACTTGCCGATCAGCTCGCGATCCTCGGTGTACTCCATGGTTTCGAAGGCGTGATGGGCGCTGAGCAGCTCCTGGCGCTTCTTCAGGAAGGCCACATCCTTGGCGCCACGCACGAAGCTCATGTGGGGGACGGGGCTGATGAAGCGGCGCGGTTCGGGCAACGCGCCCTTGCCTACCAGATAGGACCAGAACTGCTTGGACACCTCGAACTGGCTGTTGATCTGCACGGCCTTCTTGATGTCCACGGAACCGTCCGCGGCCTGGGGGGTATAGTTCAGTTCGCACAGGCCGGCGTGGCCGGTACCGGCGTTGTTCCAGGGGTTGGAACTTTCCACCGCGCCGGAAGCCATCTGCTCGACGATTTCCAGCTTCAGGCCGGGGTCCAGCTCCTTGAGCAGGACCGCCAGGGTGGTGCTCATGATGCCGGCGCCTACCAGCACCACATCCAGAGCTTCGTTTTCGTTGTGCGCCATTAACGCTTCTCCAAACTGCAACACCTAAGTCTATGACAGGCGCTCCAAGCCAACCCCCGGATGGACCGGAGGACAGGAGCGGATGCCGTGGATGATCAGAGGAGCCGGCGGACTGCCGGGCTCACGGCCGAGCCGGCCGCGTCAGGTGTGCATGTCCGAGTCGCTTGGCAGTTGTACCGATGCCAGAGTCTTCATGTTGCTCGCCACACTCTCGTGAAGTAGTGAAAAACCGTCTTCTCACGCTCTTTTGGAGTCGTGAACCTCAAAGGATCGGCTGCCGCTCACTACTCGCCGGGGGGACGGGCATTTCGGGCAGCACCAGCGGGCGTCTCTCTGGGCTGGGCAGGTGCCGGTGGGCAATCCCGGTCAGGAGGCGACCTTTATGATTGGAGCGGGGATTATACCGATGGAAATGGGAAAGAGGACTGATTCGCGCCGATTTTCAAGTCATTCCATCGTCCAGCCTCTCGATCGGAAAGTATGCCGCGCGCCGCGACGGGCCGGCATCCGACCATTGGCGCATGGGTGTGCGGCGGGTCGGCATGGGTGGCGACCATCGGCGTATACTGCCGACCCCGTTTGTCGAACATTGATTCTGGAGAGCCAACCATGTCGAAGCGTATTCCGCTGGTGCTTTGCGTAGCGGCCAGCCTGGTCCTGGCCGGCTGCGCGCTGAGCCCGCAGCAGCTGTCCCCGCAACCCCGGCTGAAGAGCGAACTGGTCGCGGTCGGCCAGGGGCAGCCAGTAGTGGTGCAAGTGGCCGACGGGCGGAGCTCGCCGGACCTGGGCACCCGCGGCGGCCTGTACGCCGAGACCAGCGCCATCAGCGTGCCCAGCGCCAACATCCTGCCCCAGCTGCAGGCCCAGACCGAAGCCGCCGTGCGCCTGCTGGGCTTCACCCCGACCCAGGATACCCCTGATGTGCCGCGCCTGACCGTGACCCTGGCCGAGCTGAAGTACCAGTCGCCCAAGGAAGGGGTGTATGTCACCGAGGCGGACATCGCCGCGGTGATGCAGGCCGAGGTGCAGAACAGCGGCCGCCGCTACACCGGGCGCTACACCGCGACCCTCAACCAGCGCTTCGGCATGGCGCCGAACCAGGAGACCAATACCCGCCTGGTCAGCGATGTGCTCAGCGATGCCCTGACGCGCCTGTTCAAGGACCCGACCATCGGTCAGATGCTGGCCGAGTGATCGACCGGGGCGGCCCGGCACCGGTCCGGCCGCCCTGCGCTGTACTGCAGGAGCGGCTTCAGCCGCGTCTGCGAGCAACCGCTGGCACTGCTCCCGCCATCCCGATGCGCTTCACGTCGGTCGGAACCCCCTCCCCACGCACCGCCCCGCCTGTTTAGAATTCGCCGTTTTTTCAACCTTCGGGGCCACCCGAAGCCGGAGTCAATGATGTCGCTGCAGGCTCTTTCGAGCATTCCCCTCAACCATCCGTCGCAGATTCTCAATGCCCTGGCCCTGCTCATCGCCCTGGCCGGAAGCTGGCTGCTGCTCGCCAATCAGCGGCGCCGCCAGCAGTTCAAGCTGCGCCTGACCCAGGGCAACTTCCAGGAAGCCCTGATGCTCGCCGCCCGCCACAAGGTGGATGGCTTCTTCACCCGCTTCGGCGCCTTCAGCCTGGCGCTGGCGGTGGTGCTGTCCTGGCTGAGCACCGGCCTCTAAGAGACCCGCCCGCCCCGCCCATTCCCGAAACGTAAAACGGCCTCGGCCCGCTCGGAATCCGAGCCCGCCGAGGCCGCATGTCCGGCTGCGCGCTTGCCAACCTGCAGCGCGCCCGACCCTACTGGTCGGCGCCCGCCTCCCTGGCCTTCTCGCTCTGCTGCAGGCGCCACATCTGGGCGTAATGGCCGTCGCGCGCCAGCAGCTCGGCATGGCTGCCGCGCTCGACGATCCGGCCGGCGTCCATCACCAGGATCTGATCAGCGTTCATCACCGTGGACAGCCGGTGGGCGATCACCAGCGTGGTGCGCCCCACCTGGATGCGCTCCAGCTCGGCCTGGATGGCGCGCTCGGACTTGGAGTCCAGCGCCGAGGTGGCCTCGTCGAAGATCAGGATGCTGGGGTTCTTGAGGATCGCCCGGGCGATGGCCACCCGCTGCTTCTCGCCGCCCGAGAGCTTGAGGCCGCGCTCACCCACCTGGGTGTCGTAGCCATCCGGCAGACTCTCGATGAAGCGATGGATATGCGCCGCGCGGGCGGCGGCCTCCACTTCCTCGCGGCTGGCATCGGGGCGGCCGTAGCGGATGTTGTAGAAGATGCTGTCGTTGAACAGCACGGTGTCCTGGGGAACGATGCCGATGGCGCCGCGCAGCGAGGCCTGGGTCAGCTGACGCAGGTCGTGGCCATCGATGGTGATGCGCCCCTCGTTGACGTCGTAGAAGCGGTACAGCAGGCGCGCCAGGGTCGACTTGCCCGAGCCCGAGTGGCCGACCACCGCCACCGTGCCGCCGGCGGGAATCTCGAAGTCCACGCCGTGCAGGATCTCCCGACGCGGATCGTAGCCGAAGCGCACTCCCTCGAAGCGCACGGAGGGACGGCGCGTGTCCAGCACGATGGCATCCGGCGCATCCTGCACGTCCTGACGCTCGTCGAGCAGGCCGAACAGGCGCTCCATGTTGGTCAGCGCCTGCTTCACCTCCCGGTACATCATGCCCAGCAGGAACAGCGGCGCGGACAGCTGCAGCAGGTAGGCGTTGACCAGTACCAGGTCGCCCACCGTCATGTCGCCGGCCACCACACCGGCGGCGGCCAGCCACATCATGGCCGTCACCCCGACGGAGACGATCGCCGCCTGCCCCAGGTTGAGCACCGCCAGGCTGGTGGTGGCCTTGACCTTGGTTTCCTCCAGGGTGCGCAGGTTCTCGTCGTAGCGCGCCGCCTCGTGGGCCTCGTTGTTGAAGTACTTGACCGTCTCGTAGTTGAGCAGCGAGTCCACCGCGCGCTCGTTGGCGCGGGTGTCGGCCTCCACCGAGGCGCGGTAGTAGCGGGTACGCCATTCGGTGACCGAGAAGGTCCACACCGCGTAGGCCACCAGGGTGGCCAGGGTGATGGCCGCGAAGCGCCAGTCGTAGGCCCAGACCAGCACCAGGGTGACCAGCACCACCTCCAGCAGGATGGGGATGATCGAGTAGAGGGTCCAGTCCAGCAGGTCCGCGATAGCCGTGCCGCCGCGCTCCACGTCCCGCGCCACGCCGCCGGTGCGCCGGCCCAGGTGGAACTTCAGGCTCAGCGCGTGCAGGTGGCGGAACACCTGCAGGGTCACCTGGCGCGAGGTGCGCGCCATGACCCGGGCGAACACCACCTGGCGCAGCTCGGTGAACAGGGTGACGCCGATGCGCGAGGCACCGTAGGCCAGCAGCAGGCCGACCGGCAACAGCAGCAGGCTGGGTTCGACGTTGAGCTCATCGACGATGTACTTGAGCACGAACGGCACCAGCAGGTTGAGCAGCTTGGCGCCGAACACCAGCCCCAGGGCCAGCAGGATGCGGCCCAGGTAGGGCCTGAGATAGGGCAACAGGTCGCGAATCACCGCGAGATCGCCGCGCGCCTGCTCGGCGCGCCTGACGGGGGTGACCGTGGCGTCGGTGGACATGGGGAAGATCCTTGGGAACTGCCGGACAACAGGGCTCCTATGCTGGGCCCGTGCCGGGCAACACGCAAGCCAGGTGGCCTAGGG